>NZ_JAVKLW010000136.1:0-63839 GCF_031538885.1 Limnohabitans sp. | reverse complement strand
GCCCACCCTTGACCAGCCTGACGGCCTCCAGCTTGAATTCCAGTGCGTACCGCGCCCGTCGTATCGAATCGCTCATTTCTCTCTCCTAAAACTGATTTTTACCTATCAGCTAAGGAGTACGTTTTTCAGGGGTAAGGTCACAGTGTGTTGAAGTCCACCCCAAGGCGAAAGCCCCAGTGTGTGATGACGCCTTGAGCAAAGCGGTTGCAACCTCCACCGAAAGCGGGGTTTTGTCTTGTCCAAATTCAGAGCCAGCCCGCTTCGGTGTGCTGTTGCGCCATATCCAAGGCTACAAAGGCGGCGCAGTGGTGAGGACCGCATTGCAGCTCCCGCCCTTGGTGTTTCAGCGACTCGGCGAAGTGCGCGGCATGGGCTGAGGTGAACTTGGGAAAAGCGTTTGTGCGTCAGTTTGCCCGTACGGATCGTGCATGGTTTGAGGCGCAGCCTTGGCCACAGTTGGCGCAGTGGCTGACCGCCTTTGAGGGCTCAGAGGCGTTTGTGGCGGTGATGCACAAGCACCTGTTGTAGGTGGCAACACAGGTCTGAGCCGTGTGCGTCACCAGCGCTGCTTAGTCTGCCGATTTTAAAAAGGCCATCACCAACTGCCACTGCTGAGGCACGTTCAATGCGGGTGCATGGCCGCAACCTTCAATCTCTTGCATTTGCAGCAAGCCTTTGGCGCCGGGGCCGCGTGTGCGCATGGCTTGGATGGTGTCCGTTGAAATCAAATCGGAGTTCGCACCGCGCATCACCATGACGGGAATGTGGAGTGTGTCGTAGGCGTCCCACATGGGGTACTCGGGTACTTCACGAAAAAACTGTTGCGTGATGTTGGGGTCGTAGTGCGGTGTCATACGGCCATCGGGCAAGCGGCGGGTGGAGGTCTCGGTCAAGTGCGTCCATTGCGCATCGGTGTGAAAGCCAAACGGTGCATAGGCTTGGCGGAAGAAAGACTCTAGTTCAGGCACGGTGTCAAAGGCGGGGGGCTGACCTGCGTAGGCCTTGATACGCGCCACTGCGGCAGCTGAAATTTCGGGGGCGATGTCGTTGAGCACCAAGCTGCGGATGCGCCCTTGAAGGGCGGGCAGCTCTAGTGCCGCCGCACAGATCAGCCCCAAGGCACCGCCCATCGACGTGCCAATCCAGTGGGCTTGTGCGATGTGCAGCGCATCCATTAAATCCAAGGTGATGCGAGCGTAGGTGGTAAAGCTGTAATCGTCCTTGGGCGCATGGCTCCATTGGCTCAGGCCTCGGCCAATTGTGTCTGGGCAAATCACTCGGTAGTGGGGCGCGAGTTGCTCGGCCAGCGCGTCAAAGTCGCGGCCGGTGCGCGCCAAACCATGCCAAGCCACCACCACGGGCAGCGACGCATCGCCCCATGCGGTGTAGTGGATGTTGAAGCCGTGGCATTGCAAATAGTGTGAACTGGGTCTCATGGTGGGCTCAGTTTACGATTGAGCCATGCAATTGCAAGATATTTTGTACTCTCAAGGTTTTGGCACACGCCGTATTTGTGCGGGCCTCATTCAACAAGGCTACGTGCAGGTCGATTTGGGTGAGGGCTTGGTCACCTGCGACGACGCGCTGCAAGATGTGAAGACTCACGAAGGCCTGCAGTACTCGGTGCAAGGTGTGCTGTGGCCCTACCACGCCAAGGCCTATGTGTTGCTGCACAAGCCTGCGGGCTATGAGTGTTCGCACAAGCCCTCCGCTTGGCCTAGCCTCTATACCTTGTTGCCACCCGCGCTGCGCCAGCGTCCGCAAAAAAGCGCGGTGCAAGGCGTGCAAGCGGTAGGGCGCTTGGATCAAGACACCACGGGGATGTTGGTGCTGACAGATGATGGCCCGTTGATTCATCGCATGAGTTCGCCTCGCCACCACGTGCCCAAGGTTTACGAGGTCACCACCGACGCCCCACTTGATGAGAAACAAGTGCAACGACTACTCGATGGCGTGGTGCTGGACGATTCGCCCAAACCCGTGAAGGCTGCTGCTTGTGTAGCGGTGACGACGCACCACTTGCGGCTGACCTTGACCGAAGGCAAGTACCACCAAGTCAAGCGCATGTTGGCTGCGGTGGGCAACAAAGTGGTGGGGCTGCACCGCTCACGCATCGGGGTCATACCCTTGCCTGCAGATTTGGCGCCGGGGCAGTGGCGTTGGATCAGTGCAGATGAATTGAAACGCCTCACTACCAACGCTTAGTCGGGCGGTGCGCGAGGGCTTGTTGGCGCTGGATCCATCAGGTTTGATGAAGGTCAATTCCTTTTGTGCAGTGGCCTAGTAGGCTGCTGAAATACCCCCATGCCCAGGTTCACGCCGAGCCCCTGAGAAATGTTAATGCTACGCAAATACCCAAAGCAACCCACCCGTCATCACCACATACCGAACCAATTTACCCATCGCCATGTAGGCCACGCAGGACCAAAAGGGCAGGCGCAGCCAGCCGGCCACGGCGCATAGCGGGTCGCCCACGCCGGGCAGCCAGCTCAGCAGGCAGGCTTTGGGGCCTAGGGCTTGCAGCCAGCGCAGGGCGCGGGCGTCTTGGGGAGATGTTTCTTGGTGGCGCAGTTTGTCGCTCACCTTGTGCGCACCGTGGCCCATCCACCAGCTGATGGCACCGCCGATCGTGTTGCCAGCGGTGGCCACACAAATGGCTGGCCAAAACAGATCGGGGTTGAATTTGACCAAGCCAAACACCACGGGCTCTGAGCCCAGTGGCAGCAAGGTGGCTGACACCAGCGACACCACAAACACGGTGCTCAGGCCGTATTGGGGCAGGGCCAAGGCGGCGAGCACAGATTGCATCCAAATTTCCATGCGGTGGAGTGTATCGACCGATGCGAAGAATCTCTGGAGATCCTTACAAAATAGTCATTTAAGGGAGCGCATGCCGAAATTTTCAGCAGCTACAATCATGCCTCCTTTTTAAGCACGCCTCACTTTTCCTCCCCATGCGCATCGGTCCCTACACACTGGCAAACAACCTGTTTGTCGCGCCGATGGCTGGCGTGACCGACCGACCGTTTCGCATGTTGTGCAAACAGTTGGGCGCGGGCTATGCCGTGAGCGAGATGGTCACCTCGCGCAAAGATTTGTGGACCAGCCTCAAAACCTCACGCCGCGCCGACCACACGGGCGAGAGCGGCCCCATCGCCGTGCAAATTGCAGGCACGGATGCGGCCACGATGGCCGAGGCCGCGGTCTACAACATTAAGCGCGGTGCGCAAATCATCGACATCAACATGGGTTGCCCCGCCAAAAAGGTGTGCAACAAATGGGCAGGCTCAGCCCTGATGCAAGACGAGCCGCTGGCCCTGTCCATCGTGCAAGCGGTGGTGGATGCCGCGCAGCCCCACAACGTGCCCGTGACCTTGAAGATGCGCACGGGTTGGTGCGACGCCCACAAAAACGCCGTGGCTTTGGCCCGTGCCGCTGAGTCCGCAGGCGTGCAAATGATCACCGTGCATGGCCGCACCCGCGAGCAAGGCTACAAAGGCTTGGCCGAGTACGACACCATCACTGCCGTAAAGCTTGCCGTGCGCGTGCCCGTGGTAGCCAATGGCGACATTGATTCGCCTGAGAAAGCCAAAGAAGTTTTAAAGCTCACCGGCGCGGATGCCCTGATGATTGGCCGCGCCGCGCAAGGCCGCCCTTGGATATTTCGCGAAATCGCGCACTACTTGGCCACCGGCGAGCATTTGGCTCAGCCCTTGGTTGAAGAGGTGAGCCGTCTCTTGCTGGCGCACCTCGACGAGCACTACGCCCTGTATGGCGAGCGCACTGGCGTGCGCAGCGCACGCAAACACATTGCTTGGTACATCCGCAGCTTGCCTGGGGGCGCTGCGTTTCGCCAACACATGAACTCCCTAGAAGACAGCGCGTCGCAGCACCGCGCCGTCGCTGCCTTCTTCGATGACTTGGCCGAGCGTCACGAGCGCTTGCCCGACCCTGTTTTATTAGAAGAACCGTTGGCTTTGCATGAGTAAAAAACACATTGAAGAGGTGGTGCGCGCCAGCCTCGAAACCTATTTGCGCGACCTCAAAGGCACAGAGCCCGACAACCTGCACGACATGATGGTGCGCGTGGTTGAAAAACCGCTGCTCGAAGTGGTGATGCAGCACGCTGACGACAACCAGTCACGCGCTGCCGAATGGCTGGGCCTCAACCGCAACACGCTGCGCAAAAAACTTCTCGATCACAAACTCATCAAATAAGACTGCACCCCAAATGAAAGCACTCATCTCCGTCTCTGACAAAACTGGCATCGTTGAACTCGCGCGTGACTTGCACGCCTTGGGCGTGGGCCTGATCTCCACGGGTGGCACGGCCAAGCTCTTGGCCGACCAAGGCTTGCCCGTGACCGAAGTGGCCGAAGTCACCGGCTTCCCCGAAATGCTCGATGGCCGTGTGAAAACTCTGCACCCCAAAGTCCACGGCGGTTTGCTGGCGCGTCGCGACACGCCTGAGCACATGGCGGCTTTGAAGGCGCACCACATCGACACGATTGATTTGCTCATCGTCAACCTCTACCCGTTTGAAGCCACCGTCGCCAAGCCTGGCTGCACACTGGCTGATGCGATTGAGAACATCGACATCGGTGGCCCCGCCATGGTGCGCTCTGCCGCGAAAAACTGGCAAGACGTGGGCGTCGTCACCGACGCCAGTCAATACGCGGAGGTGATTGCAGAACTCAAAGCATCAAAGGCTCAAGGTCAATGCAAGCTGAGCGACAAGCTACGCTTTGCTTTGTCCATGGCCGCGTTTAACCGCATCAGCCAATACGACGGTGCGATCAGCAACTATTTGTCGAGCGTCAACTTTGAAGCCCAAAAGCTGAGTGAAACCTACGTGCCCGAACGCGCCCAATTCAGCGGCCAGTTCAACGCGCAGTACGTCAAGATGCAAGATCTGCGCTACGGCGAAAACAGCCACCAGCAAGCTGCTTGGTACCGTGACCTCGCACCTGCTGCGGGTTCGCTGGCCACCGGTGTGCAGTTGCAAGGCAAAGAACTCAGCTACAACAACATCGCCGACGCCGATGCAGCTTGGGAATGCGTGAAGAGCTTGGACACGGGAGCCAACGGCGACCCTTCACAGTCTGCCGCGTGCGTCATCGTCAAACATGCCAATCCCTGCGGCGTGGCCGTGGGCGCCAACCCGCTCGAGGCCTACAGCAAAGCCTTCCAAACTGACCCGACCAGCGCGTTTGGCGGCATCATCGCCTTCAACCGCCCCGTGGACAAAGCCGCTGCCGAAGCGGTGAGCAAGCAATTCGTCGAAGTGCTGATGGCCCCTGACTTCAGCGCCGAAGCGCTCGACGTGTTCAAGAGCAAAGTGAACGTGCGCCTGATGAAAATCGCCTTGCCCGCCCACTACGGCCATGTGCGCAACGTCTTGGAGACCAAGCGCGTGGGCTCGGGCCTGTTGCTGCAAGGCGCCGACAACCACGAGCTGGCTTTGGTTGACTTGAAGATCGTCACGGTCAAACAACCCACGCCTGAAGAGTTGCACGATCTGCTGTTCGCTTGGAAAGTGGCCAAGTTCGTCAAATCCAACGCCATCGTGTTCTGCAAAAACGGACAGACCCGTGGCGTGGGTGCAGGCCAAATGAGCCGTCTCGACTCCGCCCGCATCGCCAGCATCAAAGCTGAAGCGGCCAAGCTGAGCCTGCAGCACACCGTGGTGGCGAGTGATGCCTTCTTCCCCTTCCGAGACGGCCTCGATGTGGTGGTGGACGCAGGCGCCACCTGCGTGGCCCAGCCTGGCGGTTCGATGCGCGACCAAGAGGTCATCGACGCTGCCAACGAGCGTGGTGTGGCCATGGTGTTTACGGGTGTGCGTCACTTCCGTCATTGATCGCATCCATTGAACATTGACAACCACAACGCGCCGCTTGATGCGGCGCAATCTGTCTGGAGCTTTGCCCAACTCGGCCTCAACGCCGAGTTACAAAACTCAGCCGCTCAAGCGGGCTTTACGCTTGCCACGCCTGTGCAGGTGCAAGCCATCGGTCCCGTGTTGAATGGCCGCGATGTGCTGGCCCAAGCCCAAACTGGTTCTGGCAAAACAGCTGCTTATGTGCTGCCCGTGTTGCAGCTGCTCATGGCCACTGCGACCTTGCGTGACGAGGCACCCAAAAAGCGCATCACCCAAGTGCTGGTGATCGTCCCCACACGCGAGCTGGCCACACAGGTGAGCGATGTGTTGCGTGATTTGGCGCGCCCCCTCACGCAGTCCATCAAAGTGGGCACGGTGTTTGGTGGTGTGTCGATCAACCCCCAAATGATGAGCCTGCGCAGCGGTGCCGATGTGGTGGTGGCTACGCCCGGGCGCTTGCTTGACCTTGTAGACCACAACGCTTTGAACTTGGGCCAAGTGCAACACCTTGTGCTGGACGAAGCCGACCGGTTGCTTGACCTCGGTTTTGCCGAAGAGTTGCAACGTGTGCTGGCGCTGCTGCCTGCTAAACGACAAAACCTGTTGTTCAGCGTCACCTTCGAGCCTGCGGTGCAAACCTTGGTCGAAGCCCTGCTGCACGACCCCGCACGCATCACCATCGCGCACACGCAAGAACATACGCCCGACATTGCGCAACGCGCCATTCAAGTGGATGAAAAAAGTCGCACGGCCTTGCTGCGTCACCTCATCAAAAACCACGTGTGGAAGCGCGTGCTGGTATTTGTCGCCACGCGTTACGCGTGTGAGCATGTGGCCAACAAGCTCTACAAAGCGGGTGTGTTTGCCACCGCGTTTCATGGCGAGATGAGCCAAGGCGCACGCCAAGATGTGCTCGCCGAGTTCAAAGAAGAACGCTGGGAAGTGGTGGTCACCACCGACCTCGCTGCACGCGGCATTGACATCGCGCAGCTGCCCGTGGTGGTCAACTACGACTTACCGCGCTCGGCCACCGACTACACCCATCGCATTGGTCGCACAGGCCGCGCCGGTGCGCATGGTGAAGCGGTGAGCTTTGTGACGGCCGCCACGCTGGCACATTGGCGGCTGATTCAAAACCGCGTTCAAGTGCAGCTGCCACTTGAAGTGCTCGAAGGCTTCGAGCCCACCGAAGTGCCTCCGCCAGCATCACCCTTGAACGACGGCACGGGCGGTATCAAAGGCAAACGCCCTAGCAAGAAAGACAAATTGCGGGCCGCCTCGGAAAAGCCTTAATCGTTGTTGTCGTCATCCAAGCCGTCCAAGGCGTGGCGTTCCACATGCTCGCGCGCTTCGCCTGCTGGGCGCTTGGTGCGCACGCCGGGCTTGGCCAATAGTTCGACGTAAAACTGTGTGGCTTGGTTGGCCACGGCGGTGTCGATGCAGGTGATCACGTTGGCCAAGTGCACCACTTCGGCGGTGTCTTCGGTCAAGCCGAATTTACAATCGAAGTCCCAAAAGTCAGCGCCTTCGGGCAAGTCACGACGGCGGTCGCGTTTGAGGTATTTGCGAATCTCGTGCTTGGTGGCTTCTAGCAAACGCTCGGGGTGTTTGCCTTCGATCTGCAGTTGGAATGTTTTTTTCATGAAAGTCCTTGTGGGTAAAAACGCCCGAAAAGGACGAGAAAAAGAGAAAAAGAGAAAAAGAATTACGGGATGAGTTTGTACTTGAACTGAAACGTGACGGCCCCATGGAGCTTTTCGCCCACGGTGGGGATGACACTGACGTTCAAGCCAAATTGTGGCCCCTCATACGCCACCGTGGGAATGACAGCCGGGAACCAGCCGCCCTCACGCATTTTGGGATACCCATCGAACGCACCCACAGCAGCGCCCGCTTTGAATGTGCCAATCTTGAAGGGCATGGCGTACACACCGACATAGCGCGAGGTTTCGCGGTCGCTGTTGTGAAAAAAGCCTGCGGTGACAGAGTAGGTGTCGGTCAACACAGTCTCAAAACCCAACCCAGTATTGACGTTGTTAAACCCCCGGTCACGTTGGAAGTGGTATGAATAAAACCCAGGGTTGACCCACACCTCGGCCATGACAGCTGGTGTCGTGGCTGCGATGGCCAAGGCTAGCCATGCTGTTTTCATAGCTGCGCAAACACTTCGGCCGCCGCTGCCACGGTTTGCGCAATGTCGGCGTCGGTGTGTGCCGCACTGACAAAGCCTGCCTCATACAAGGCGGGTGCGATGTATATACCACGGTCGAGCAATCCGTGAAAAAGTTTGTTGAACTTCGGACTGTCGCTGGCCATGACCTTGGCGTAGTTCTGGGGCAGCTCGGGCAACAAGAAAAAGCCAAACATGCCGCCTTGGCAGTCACCACTGAATGACACGCCTGCTTTCGCGGCGGCACCTTTGAGGCCATCGACCAAGCTTTGCGTGCGCACACCCAAGACTTCATAGAAACCGGGCTTGGCAATTTCGCGCAACGTGGCCAAGCCGCACGCGGTAGCCACGGGGTTGCCGCTCAAGGTACCGGCTTGGTACACCGGGCCAGTCGGGGCGAGCTGTTGCATGATGGCGCGCGGGCCACCAAAAGCGGCCAACGGCATGCCGCCGCCAATGACCTTGCCCAGCACCGTGACATCGGGTTGGAAGCCGGGAATGAGTTTGGCGTACACGCTTTGGGCACTGCCCAGTGCGACGCGGAACCCCGTCATCACTTCGTCAAACACAAACAGCGCGCCGTACTCGGTACACAACTCGCGGCAGCGTTTCATAAACGGCACACTGGCGCGCACAAAGTTCATATTGCCCGCGATGGGCTCGATCATCACGCAGGCCAGTTCTTTGCCGTGCAATGCAAAAGCTTCTTCGAGTTGGCTGATGTTGTTGTACTCCAGCACCAGTGTGTCGCGCACCACCTCAGGCGGCACGCCGGCGCTGGTGGGGTTGCCAAACGTGGCAAGGCCCGAGCCGGCTTTGACCAGCAAGGCATCGCAGTGGCCGTGGTAGCAGCCTTCAAACTTGATGAACTTGCTGCGGCCTGTGGCCCCACGCGCCAAGCGCAAGGCGCTCATGCCCGCTTCGGTACCAGAGCTGACCAAGCGCACCATCTCCATCGAGGGCACATGCTTCAAGATTTCTTCAGCCAGTTCAATCTCGCGTTCGGTGGGGGCACCGAATGAGAAGCCATCCGACGCTGCTTTTTGCACCGCCTCCAGTACCACGGGGTTGCCGTGGCCCAAGATCATGGGGCCCCATGAGCCGATGTAGTCGATGTATTGTTGGCCGTTGGCATCCCAAAAGTAAGCGCCTTGGGCGCGTTGCACAAAGCGTGGGGTGCCACCCACGGCGCGAAACGCGCGCACGGGCGAGTTCACGCCGCCGGGGATGACTTGGGCAGCGCGGTCAAACAGGGTTTGGTTCAAGTCGGTCATGGTTTTCTAAAAATCAATGTTTGGTTTCGTGGCGTGGCAGCGAGAAGTCTTCTGCGGTGGCCGGTAAGCCATCGCTGTCTTCGCCAACTTCGTCGTCGTCGGGTTCAGCCCAAAACAAACGGTCGGGCAGAATTTGACCCATGCCCGGACGAAAGCCACTGTTGAGGCATTGGTCCAAGTAGTTCAGGGCTTCGCGTGTGGCCAGCTCAAGGTCGGTGCCAGCGGCCAACACAGCGGCCAGCGCGATACTGAGGGTGTCACCCGCGCCTGCAAATACGGCATCGAAGCGCTCAAAACGCTCACTCACTATCACCGTGTGGGCGGTGGCGAGGGCGTTTTCGATATGTTGGTCGGGGTGGTTGATGCCGGTTACCAATACATACGGCACGCCCACTTCGGCGGCGGCACGCGCAATGTCGCGTGGGCTCGGGCTTTTCTCACTGCTCCAGTCTGGCAGCAACCAACGCCACAAGCTGTTGTGGTTGCCCACAAGTACCGTGGTTTGGGGCAGGATGAGTTCACGAAAAGCGTCTAGGTAGGCGTCAATCTGCTCGTCTTCCCACCAAGAGAGGTTGGGCATGTAGGCGATGACGGGCAATTCAGCGTAATCGGTGCAGATTTCGGCAATCACGCTGAGGTTTTCGGGGTTACCGCAAAAACCGACCTTGATGATGTGCACGCTCACGTCTTCCAGCACGCTACGTGCTTGCTCGGCCACGGCGTCTTCGTCAAACGCGACGTGGCCAAAAATCTCGGCGGTATCGCGCACGTAAGCACCTGTCACAACGGGCAGTGCGTGAGCGCCCACGGAGGCACTTGCCAAGACATCCGCAGACAAGCCGCCAGCGCCGCTGGGGTCACTGGCGTTGAACACCAGCACGCACGGGAGGGCACCGCTGGTTTCATCAGACAACGCGATGCCGGTAGGGAGGGGGGTGTTTTCTTGCGCCATGAGCCAGTCGATACAATGCATTTCATTCTATGCGTTGACGAAAGAAATACCGTGGCAAATACTTGGATGTGTCTGATTTGTGGATGGATTTATGACGAAGAGGCTGGCTGCCCTGAGCACGGCATCGCCCCCGGCACTGCGTGGGCCGATGTGCCTATGAACTGGACCTGTCCAGAGTGCGGCGCACGTAAAGAAGACTTTGAGATGGTGCAAATCTAAACCTCATGGATATGCGCGCACAGTGTGAAAGCCGCTTGCTGCAACATTTCGCGGTTGGCAGCATGCGTGAGCCGCAAGCCCATGTTCTGGCGGCCTTGCGCGGTGAGTGACGGCAACTACTTCACCTTCTTCACCACCGCATACCGCTCCAGCGTGTGCGCACGTGCCTCGGCATGGTCCACGATAGGTCTGGGGTAATCGCGGCCCAACACCAAGCCCGCTTCTTCTAACTCCATCGGTTTGGCCAACCACGGCGCATGGATGGCTTTGTTACTGAGTTGGCTCAGTGCGGGCACATAGCGGCGGATGAACTTGCCCTCGGGGTCAAACTTCTCGCTCTGGTTGGTGGGGTTGAAGATGCGAAAGTAGGGCTGGGCATCGCAGCCGGTGGAGCTGGCCCATTGCCAGCCGCCGTTGTTGGCGGCGAGGTCAAAGTCATTGAGGTGCTCTGCAAAATAGCGCTCGCCCCAGCGCCAATCAATGCCTAAGTCTTTGGTCAAGAAGCTGGCCACCACCATGCGCAGTCGGTTGTGCATGTAGCCGGTTTGGTTGATTTGCGCCATCGCAGCATCGACCAGCGGGTAGCCGGTGCGGCCTTCGCACCACGCGGCAAACAGTTCTTTGGCATGTTTGTGGTGGTCCCATTTGATGTCGTTGTACTCGGGCTTGAACGCACCCGTCACCACACGCGGGTGGTGGTGCAAGATTTGGTGATAAAAATCTCGCCAAATCAGCTCAGACAGCCACGTCTCCGCGCCTTTTGAGCCGACCAGCATGCGCTTGTAGGCCGTGGCGGCGAGTTGGCGAATCGACACCGTGCCAAAGCGCAGGTGTACGCCTAAGTAGCTGGGGCCTTTGATGGCAGGGAAGTTGCGGGCCTCGTCGTACTTGTCCATGCGCTCGAAGAAATCTTCAAACAGGGCCAAGCCGCCAGGACTGCCCGTGGGCACGTGCAGGCTGCTGAGGTTGGTAGGCTCAAAGCCAATCTCGGCCAGCGTGGGGGCCGGCATTTGGTAGACCTTGGGTCGCGCAGCCAAGGCCTTGATGTATTTGCCCACGGGGTAAGACTTCAAATAAAAGTCGTTCACCTTTTGCAGCCACGCGTTTTTGTAGGGCGTGAACACGCCGTAGGGCTTGCCCATTTGGGTCAGCACCTCGCTGCGCTCAAAAATCACATGGTCTTTGAAGGTTTGAAAGCCAATGCCAAAGTTGGCCAAGCCACCGCGTACATGGGCGTCGCGGGTCAGTGCGCTGGGTTCGTCATCGTGGTTAGCAAACACTTCTTGCACACCCAGCTCGTGGGCGAGGCGTGGCACTTCTGTTTCGGCCGCGGCATGGCGCACGATCAGACCCGCACCGGCTTGGCCTGCTACGGCGTGCAGCTCGGCATCCAGCGCCACCAGGGATTCGCGGATGAACTCCACGCGACGGTCGGCGCGCGGCAGGGTGTCCAAGATAGCCTTGTCAAACACGAACACGCAGTGCACTTGTTTGCAGCTTTTGAGGGCGTGAAACAGCGCTGCGTTGTCAAACGCGCGCAGGTCGCGGCGGAACCACATCAGACCTTTGTCGACGTGCGGTGAATGAGGCGAGAG
This sequence comes from Limnohabitans sp., assembly GCF_031538885.1. Classification (GTDB taxonomy): domain Bacteria; phylum Pseudomonadota; class Gammaproteobacteria; order Burkholderiales; family Burkholderiaceae_C; genus Limnohabitans. Next base: position 51,748 of record NZ_JAVKLW010000136.1, on the reverse strand, counting down.
CTTAGGCATGTTCACCCTTTAAAATTGCTGAATGACCGCTGATTCTGCCTCCATCAACCTAACGCATCATTTTTTGATTGCCATGCCTGGTTTGGAGGATGAGGCTTTTGCCAAAAGTGTGGTCTATGTGTGCGAGCACAGTGAGCGCGGCGCACTCGGCCTGGTCATCAACAAACCCGGCGAACTCTCGATGAAGTGTTTGTTTGAAAAAGTCGATTTACCCCTGCATCGCCAAGACCTGATGAATGCCCCCGTGCTGCAAGGCGGCCCCGTGCATACCGAGCGCGGCTTTGTGTTACACGACGCGATGTGGGCGGATGTGCCCGTGGATGTAGCGGTTCAAGACCTTGCCATTGAAGCAGCCCAAGAGGAGACCGTTGAAGCAGCCCAAGAGGCAGCGGCCCTGAGCGCTGTGAGTGGCAAAGAATCCGTGTATGCCTCCACCATGACTATTCCCGGCGGTTTGGAGATGACTACCTCCAAAGACGTGCTCGAAGCCTTGTCCGTGGGCGCAGGCCCTCAGCGTGTGTTGATTTCTTTGGGCTACTCGGCTTGGGGTGAAGGCCAGTTGGAGTCTGAGTTGGCCGAGAACAGTTGGCTCACGGTAGGCGCAGATACCGCCGTGATTTTTGACACGCCTGTGGAGCGGCGCTACGAACGCGCCATGCAGTTGCTGGGCTTAGAGTCATGGATGCTGTCAGGCGAAGTAGGGCATTCATGATGAGCGCCGAGACCATGCAAGCGGGTGCGCCGTTGGTGTCAGCGGCCAAGCTTGCGGTGCCTGCGCACTTTCAGTCCTTCCTCGCGTTTGACTTCGGTGTCAAACGCACCGGTGTGGCCTATGGCAGCCGCATGTTGCGTGACGCGCAACCGCAGGCCACCGTCAATGCCGAGGGCGATGCCCGTTGGGCACTCATCACCCAGCGCATTGCCGAGTGGCAACCCGATGCGCTGGTGGTGGGCGTGCCCTATCACCCCGATGGTGCGGCCCACGAGAACACGGCCAAGGCTAAAAAATTTTCGCGTCAGTTGAACGGACGTTTCAAGCTGCCAGTGTTTGAAGTGGACGAGCGTTACAGCACCACCGAAGCGCACAGTCAGGGCGCCAAAGACGCAGACGCAGCCTCGGCGTGCATCATCCTCAATCAATTTTTTCGAGAGAACCTATGAGTACCCACGGAAACCTCATGCTGGATGCGGAGAGCTTGTACACCGAGCTGCTCAAAGGCGTGCGCAGCATGCTCACGCCCACCACACGTTTGGTGGGCATCACCTCGGGCGGTGCTTGGTTGGCGGCACGTTTGCAAAAAGATCTGCAACTCGAAGGCGAGGTGGGCAGCATTTCGTCGGCCATGCACCGCGACGACTTTGCACAGCGCGGCTTGGCCGATGGCGGACAAACCAAATTGCCGTTTGAAGTCAACGGCGCGCACCTCATCGTGCTGGACGATGTGCTCTACACCGGACGCACCATCCGTGCGGTGCTGAATGAATTGTTTGACTACGGCCGTCCTGCCAACGTGCAGTTGGCCGTGTTGGTGGACCGTGGCGGTCGTGAGTTGCCTATTCAGGCCGCCTACGCGGCAGCCCGCGTGGCCCTGCCAGCCACCCAATCGCTGGCGCTGACCAAAGGCGACAACGGCCAATTCAATTTTTCAGTGAAGGGCTAAGAACATGCACCCCCACGCTTCTCACTTCGTGTATTCACTGCCCCATCGTGCAGGCTCGCCCTGCGCTTCGCGCAATTGTGGGGCGCAGGCCTCCTTTGGGGCGGCCCGGTAGGAGGCCTAAATCATGCTTTACAAACGCAACCCCCAACTCAATAAAAACGGCGAGCTGATTCACCTGCTCTCCACCGAAGGTTTGTCGCGCAACATCTTGACGCACATCCTCGACACGGCCGCTAACTTCGTCTCGGTCAACGACCGCGAAGTCAAGAAGGTGCCTTTGTTGCGAGGCAAAAGTGTGTTCAACCTGTTTTTTGAAAACAGCACCCGCACCCGCACCACGTTTGAAATTGCGGCTACGCGTTTGTCGGCCGACGTGTTCAACCTCGACATCGCACGCTCATCCGCAGCCAAAGGCGAATCCTTGCTCGACACCATCGCCAACCTGAGCGCCATGGCGGCCGACATTTTTGTGGTGCGCCACAGCGAGTCGGGTGCGCCTTACCTCATTGCCGAACACGTGGCCCCGCATGTGCACGTGGTCAACGCGGGTGACGGCCGTCACGCACACCCCACCCAGGGTTTGCTGGACGTGTACACCATCCGCCACTACAAAAAATATTTCACCAACCTCACGGTGGCCATCGTGGGTGATGTGTTGCACTCACGCGTGGCGCGCTCGGACATCCATGCGCTCACCACCCTCGGCTGCGCCGAAGTGCGCGTGGTCGGCCCCAAGACCTTGGTGCCCAGCGACTTGTCGGCTATGGGTGTGCGGGTGTTCAACAACCTCGAAGAAGGCATCAAGGGTTGCGACGTGGTCATCATGCTGCGCTTGCAAAACGAACGCATGAGCGGTGCGTTGCTGCCTTCGAGCCAAGAATATTTCAAATCGTTTGGCCTCACGCAAGAAAAGTTGCAACTGGCCAAGCCCGACGCCATCGTCATGCACCCGGGCCCCATCAACCGGGGTGTGGAGATTGACTCGGCCGTGGTCGATGGGCCGCAAAGTGTCATCTTGTCGCAGGTGACCTTTGGTATTGCTGTGCGTATGGCCGTGATGTCCATCGTGGCGGGGAATGAAGCATGAACATCCTGATTCAAAACGGTCGTGTCATCGACCCAGCCTCTGGCTTTGACCACACTGCCGATGTTGCGGTGGCCGACGGTCACATCGTGGCGATTGTGAAAACTGACGCGAAGAGTGGCGAAAAACTGCCCGCCAACTTCAAAGCCGAACAAACAATCGACGCCAAAGGCTGCATCGTCGCCCCCGGCTTGGTGGACTTGCAAGTGCGCTTGCGAGAACCCGGCTACGAACACGAAGGCATGTTGGCCTCCGAGTTGTTGGCTGCGGTGGCGGGGGGCGTGACCAGTTTGGTGTGTCCACCCGACACCGACCCCGTGTTGGACGAACCCGGTCTCATTGAGATGCTCAAGTTTCGTGCCGAGAAATTACACCGCGCCCGCGTGTTCCCGCTCGGCGCACTCACCCGCGGTTTGAAGGGCGAGGTGCTGACCGAAATGTCAGACCTCACCGACGCAGGCTGTGTGGGCTTTAGTCAAGCCGAAGTGCCTTTGGAAAACACCCAAGTGCTGCAACGTGCTTTGCAATACGCCTCGACCTTTGGTTACACCGTGTGGCTGCGTCCGCAAGACATGCACTTGGGTAAAGGCGTGGCCGCCAGCGGCCCGCTGGCCACCCGCTTGGGTTTGAGTGGTGTGCCGGTGGCGGCAGAGACAATTGCTTTGCACACCATCTTTGCACTCATGCGCGCTACCCGCGCGCGCGTGCATTTGTGCCGCATCTCTAGCGCCGAGGGTGTGGCGCTGGTGCGTGCTGCCAAGCAAGAAGGTTTGGCTGTGACGGCGGACGTGAGTATCAACTCGCTTCACCTGAGCGACCACGACATTGGTTACTTCGACAGCCGCGCCCGCGTGACCCCTGTGCTGCGCCAACAGCGTGACCGTGAGGCACTGCGTGCAGCCTTGGCCGACGGCACGATTGACGCGCTGGTGTCCGACCACACGCCAGTGGATGTGGATGCCAAAGCTTTGCCGTTCGCCGAGGCAGAGCCGGGGGCGACGGGCCTGGAGTTGTTGCTCAGCCTTTCACTCAAATGGGCACACGACAGCCAAGTGAGCTTGCTGCGCGCACTCGACGTGTTGACCTCGCAACCCGCCAAAGTGCTGGGCAAGATAGAAGGCCAAAGTCAAAGCATCGGTCAGTTGCATGTGGGTGGCGTGGCAGACCTCGTGGTGTTTGACCCCAAGGCGGAATGGCAAGTCACCCCTGACGCCCTGCATAGCCAAGGCAAGCACACGCCGTTTGCGTTTGAGATGACGGGCATGGTCTTGCCCGCACGTGTCAAAGCCACCTTGGTAGCAGGCCGTGTGGCCTACCAAGTCACGTGATGCGCAGCCTGAACGCCATCGCCAAGTTTGTGCGCGTCATTGCGTGGGTGCTGCGTGGCTATTGGCATGTGCGCCTTGGTTTTTCCAAACTCAGCGACGATCAACAAGCCCGTGCTGTGGAGGTGTGGGCGCGTGGCATGTTGGCCATCATCGGCATTGAGGTGCGTGTCAAAGGTCACCCCGCGCTAGGGCCGGTGCTGATGGCCGCCAACCACATTTCGTGGTTGGATATTTTGGTGATGCACGCCGCTTGCCATTGCCGCTTTGTGGCCAAGTCGGAGATTCGCAGCTGGCCCTTGGTGGGTGTGCTCACCACGGGTGGCGGCTCGCTCTACATCGAACGCGGCTCGCGCAACGACGCCATGCGCGTGGTGCACCAGATGGCAGAAGCTTTGCAGCAAGGCCACGTGTTGGCGGTGTTTCCAGAAGGCGCTACGGGTGATGGCATCACCGTGCTACCGTTCCATGCCAATTTGTTGCAAGCCGCCGTTGCGGCCCATGCGCCCATTCAGCCCGTTGCTTTGCAGTTCATTGATGCGCACACACATGACGTGAGTCTGGCCCCCTGCTACCGCGATGACGACACCTTGGCCAGCTCACTTTGGCGCACCTTGTGCGCGCCACCCCTGCTGGCGCAAGTGCGGTACGGCGATAAACAATATGCGGATGGACGCAGCCGCCGCGAATGGGCGCAAGACTTGCACGCTACGGTGGCTCATCTGCTTTAGCCAGCGGCTGGTGGTGTTTGCGCAGAGCAGCCTGTGGATGGTGCGTAAGGTGCTGATTGCAAATGCATGCGTTGTGCAGATCGCCCCTAAGTTTTTCGTGTGTACTTGGGTGCGATTTCTTTGCTGAAGTTTTGTAAAGACGCTGACGATCAGTGGGTTTGCGATGTTTCGTGCACCCAATCTAAACCTTGTGCGAGTGCATAGTTGGCGGCATCGTCATGGGTTGCGAAGTCATCAATGAAGCACATGATGCGGGCCGTGCTGGCACTGCCGTGACCACTGGCGACAGAGACTTGGGCGGCAAAGCGACCACTGGGTAAGGCACGTGGACAAGCGGCAATGCGGTATTTGCCGAGGGTGATGGAATTGTTGTCAATATGAATAGCGGGAATCATGGAAATCTTTTAAAAAGTAGAACGAGAAAACGCAGCCCTGAAAGGACTCGTTGAAATACGCGAAGAAGTGGGAATTTACTTAAACGCCCCTCTGCTGAGGAGCTACACGGCCATGTAGAGCATGCGTGCTAAAAGTCGACTAAAGCGATAACTGAGTGTAACAGACTTCGGCCTTGTGTGCTGTTAAATGTGTGCTGCTCAACGCAGTTTGGGGCTGATCAGACCAGAGGCCAATGCGGTGCCCAGCACAATCACCACGCCGCCGCCCATCATCCAATGCGTGATGACCTCGTCTAAAAAAATCACCCCGAACAAGTTCGCAAACACGGGGATTAAATACGTCACAGTCATGGCGCGGGCGGGGCCCGTCCTCACCATCAAGCGAAAGTACAAGACATAGGCCAAGGCGGTACACAACAATCCTGCAATACCCAGTGCCGCCCATGCCTGTGGCGGTGGCGTCTCAGCGGGCCAAGTCAGCAGGGCAGGTGCCGCGAGTCCAATACTCGCGCCCCACAAACTACCGGTGGTGGTGACCAGTGAAGGCACCTGCTGCAAATAGCGCTTGGTCACACTGCCTGCCACGCCGTAACACAAGGTGGCCACCAAGCAAGCCACCACGGCTAGGCCGACACCTCCTGCTTTGAACGAGATGCCCCCTGGTACATCACTGGCAAGGATGACCACACCTGCGAAACCCATTGCCAATCCCAAGGCCCGTGAGGCGTTGAGCTTGTCACCCAACCAAACCCAAGCGATGAGGGCGCCGAACAAAGGCGTGGTTGCATTCAAGATAGATGACAAGCCAGTGCTGATATGCATCAGCGCATAGGCATAGCAAGCGAAGGGAATGCCTGCATTGAGCAAGCCCGAGGACAAGGTGGTGCGCCAGTGCTGGCGCAGCACGGATAAGCCGCCACACCACATCAACACTGGCGTCAGCATGAGGGCTGCCAAGGTAATGCGCACCCATGCCGTGGGGACAGGACCAAAGGCGTAAGCACCTTCGCGCATGAATAAAAAAGAGGAGCCCCACAGCACAGCCAGTAGCACGAACTCAGGCACCCACTCACGCCAATGCAAGGCCGGTTCGTTCATGCGCAGGTGGCCTCGTGTGCGAGCAAGTATTGTTTGCGATCCAAACCGCCGGCAAACCCTGTGAGTGCCCCGTTCGCACCCACGACACGATGGCAGGGCACGACGATGCTGTGCGGATTCTGACCAATCGCAGCACCCACTGCGCGCACCGCTTTTGGGTAACCAATGCCGCGCGCAATATCGCCATAAGTCTGAGTATTGCCGTAAGGAATGGCTTGCAGTGCGTGCCAAACCGCACGTTGGAAGGAGGTGCCCCATGCGGGGTGCAGGGGCAGTTCAAACCGCAGACGTTGGCCTTTGAAGTATTCGTGTAATTGCTGGGCAGCGGCTTGCAAGGTGGTGTGTGTGTGGTGTGTGGTGTCCGTGATCCAGTGGCGGGTGTCGGGCATGTGCGCTTGGCCGTGTACAAACCACACGCCTGCTAAGCCTTGCTCGGTGGCCGCCAGCAGCACATCCCCCAGTGGTGAAGTGGTGTGCGATTGATAGAGAGTTGGTCTGGTCATCAGGCGCATGGCATGAGGCGTTAAACGGCACTGCGATTTTGTGGGTATGGTCATCATAGAGGTACTCGTTGGGGCAGCGCTGGGCTCTCTACAATCTATTTCTTATGCAAGTCAACGCCTCTATCTTCAAAGCCTATGACATCCGTGGTGTCGTCCCTTCTACGCTCAATATAGAGGTGGCCGAAGCCTTGGGCCGTGCTTTTGGTACGCATGCGGCTGCATCAGGCCAGTCCACCGTGGCGGTGGGTCGTGATGGCCGTTTGAGTGGCTTCTCGCTGGTCGAGGCCCTCATTCGCGGCTTGGTCGAGGCGGGTGTGCAGGTGATTGATGTGGGCGCCGTCACCACACCCATGCTGTATTTTGCGGCCAGTACGCTGTGCCAAAGCGGTATCCAAGTTACGGGCAGTCACAACCCCAAGGATTACAACGGTTTCAAAATGGTCTTGGGGGGGCGCGCCATTTATGGCGACGAAATTCAAGGCTTGCGCCAGATCATCGAGACCGAGCGCTGGACGCTCAAAGCGGGCGGCAGCGTCAAGCAAGTCGACGTCACGGCTGACTACATCGCTCGCATCGTGGGCGACGTGCGCCTGAGCCGCCCGATGAAAGTGGTGGTCGATTGCGGCAACGGCATTGCAGGGGCCACAGCGCCTAGCATCTTCCGCGCTTTGGGCTGCGACGTGTTGGAGTTGTTCAGTGAGGTGGATGGCAACTTTCCCAACCATCACCCAGACCCCAGCAAGCCTGAGAATTTGAAAGCCGTGATCGCGGCTTTGAAAACCACAGACGCTGAATTGGGCTTGGCCTTTGACGGCGATGGCGACCGCTTAGGCATCGTCACGAAAGACGGTGAAACGATTTACCCCGATCGTCAAATGGCCTTGTTTGCGCAAGACGTGTTGTCACGCGTGCCCGGTGGCGCGATTGTGTTTGACGTCAAGTGCTCGCAACGTTTGGCCCCCGCTATCCGCGAAGCGGGCGGTCAAGCCCTGATGTTCAAAACAGGTCACTCGCTCATCAAAGCCAAGATGAAAGAAGTCGATTCGCCTTTGGGCGGCGAGATGAGTGGCCACATCTTTTTCAAAGAGCGTTGGTATGGGTTTGATGACGGCACCTACGCCGGTTGTCGCTTGCTTGAAATCGTGAGCCGCAGCCCCGATGCCAATGCCGTGCTCAACGCCTTGCCTACCAACTTCTCCACACCTGAGTTGAATGTAGGTTGTGCCGAGGGGGAGCCACACCGCGTGAGTGCTGAGTTGCAAAGCTTGGTCTCATCCGATCAACTGCCTTCGCCCGAATTCATACCAGAAGCTTGTGTGATTGACGGCTTGCGCATCGACTGGGCCGATGGCTTTGGTTTGATCCGCGCCTCTAACACCACGCCTGTGCTGGTGCTGCGCTTTGAAGGCCAAACCCAAGCCGCACTCCACCGCATTGAGCACGACATGCTGGCGCTGCTGCGTCGCGTCAAACCCGATGCGAAGTTTCAAGAGGCTGCGCATTGAGTGTGCGTGATAGACAAGCGCCTTTGAGGGTGCTGATCATCAAGCTCTCGTCGTTGGGCGATGTGGTGCATGCCATGCCTGCCGTGATGGACATTCAAGCGGCGTTTCCGAATGCACAGATCGACTGGGTGGTTGAGCGTGACTTTGCACCTTTGGCGGCACGCTGTGCGGCTGTGCAACGCGTCATTGCCTGTGACCTGCGCCGCTGGCGTAAATCTTTTTTCAAAACCGATACTCACCTATCCACATGTGCCGAGTGGCGAGCCTTCAAAGTCGAGGTGCAGAAAGAGGCTTACGACGTCATCCTCGACTTGCAAGGCCTCACCAAATCGGCCTTGGTTGTTTGGCTGACACGCAAGACCAAGGGTGGCAAGCGCTATGCCTTGGCCAACCGCACGGATGGTTCAGCTTACGAACGCCCCACGCGGTGGGTGGCCGATGTGGCTGTGCCCATCACGCCGCACATCCATGCGGTGGCGCGTGGCCGTGTGATGTGTGCCAAAGCCTTGGGCTACGACGTGTCCGCGCACTTGAACTATGGCTTGGGCCTTGCGGGTGCGCAACGCAAGCCTTTGGTGGCGTTGGTACACGGCACCTCACGCGAAGACAAAGAATGGCCTTTGGCGCACTGGTTTGACATTGGCGCACGCCTGAAAAAAATGGGCTTGGATGTCGCGCTGCCGCATGGCAACGAAGCCGAACACCTGCGCAGCACGGCCTTGGCCGAGATGCTCCCGGGGGGCGTGGTGTGGCCCCGTTTGTCACTCGATCAGCTCACCACCGAGATGGCGCAATGCACGGGCGTGATTGGTGTGGACAGCGGCTTGAGTCACATCGCCGTGGCCCTCGATTTGCCGCACGTTCAAATTTATAACTTCGACACCGCTTGGCGCACAGGCCCGCAAGACAGCGCACGTCAGCGTAGCGTGGTCGATTGCCCCACACCCACGGTGGATGGGGTGTGGGATGCGTGGCTGGCTTGCTTCAAGTCACAAAGCGGTCCGTCATGACACTGACTTTTTACAGTCTGCTGATGTGGTTTTTGCAGCCCTTATTGCGTCGCAAACTACAGCGCCGTGGCCGTGACGAGGCGGGCTATTTGCATGCCATCGACGAGCGCTTTGGCCACTACACACAGGCAGCCACAGAGGGTTGTTGTGTGTGGGTGCATGCCGTTTCTTTGGGTGAAACCCGCGCTGCGGCTGTGTTGCTGCAAGCACTGCGCGCCGCATGTCCGCATATCCGTATCGTGCTGACCCACGGCACCGCCACAGGGCGCGCACAAGGGATGAGCTTGCTGCAAGGCGGTGACGTGCAAGTCTGGCAACCATGGGACACGCCAGCGGTGGTGCGACGTTTTTTGGCGCACTTCCAACCTCGCTTGGGCATCCTCCTCGAGACGGAGTTGTGGCCCAACTGGGTGGCCCAGTGTCGCCAAGCGAACGTCCCCTTGGTGTTGGTCAATGCACGCATGAGCGAAAGAAGCAGGCGCCAAGCACAGCGTTTGTCTTGGCTCTCGCGTCCTGCTTACCAAGGCTTGTCTGCCGTGTGGGCGCAAACACAAGACGATGCGGTGCGTTTACGCACCCTAGGCGCCCCCGTAAAGGGCGTGTTGGGCAATGTGAAGTTCGACGCGCAACCCGACGTCGCTCAACTGGCACAAGCACAGCTTTGGAAGCAACGGCTCCAACGCCCTGTGGTGTTGTTAGCCAGCGCCCGCGAAGGCGAAGAAGTCATGTGGTTGGATACCTTGCAAGCGCTCAAAGATCTGCCACGCGATCACCGCCATCACATCCATGCCGTGCATTGGCTGATCGTGCCGCGTCATCCACAGCGCTTCGATGAGGTCGCTGCCTTGATCACGCAACGCGGTTGGGGCCTGTCGCGCCGCAGCACGTGGGCTGATGGCCTTAGACCTCAGGCATCAGTGGACGATGCCCTTTGGCTAGGCGACTCGTTGGGTGAAATGGCCTTGTATTACGGCTTGTCGGAGGTGGCCTTGCTGGGCGGTAGTTTTGCGATGTTTGGGGGGCAAAACTTGATTGAAGCCACCGCTTGCGGTTGCCCTGTGATCATGGGGCCGCACACCTTCAACTTTGCCGAAGCAGCGCAACTGGCCGAAGACGCAGGCGCTGCGCTGCGCGTGGCGGACATGGCACAGGCCGCGATCACGGCCTTGCAACTGGTGAGCTTTGCGCCGGATGAACGTGCCCATGTGCAGGCGTGCATGACATTTTCACAAGCCCATCGTGGGGCAGCACAGCGCACGGTGCAAGTGCTGCTGCCGTACTTGGCCGAAAATTAAGGCGCGAGCAAATCGTTGATAGGTTGCAAATCCGCAGGCGTCAACGTGCCAGCAGCTTGGCGCAATTTCAGGGTGGTGACCAACACGTCGTAACGCGCTTTAGCCAAGTCGCGCTTGGTTTGGTAGAGCTGGCTTTGTGAGTTCAGCACATCAATGTTGATGTTCACGCCCACTGAGTAACCCAATTTGTTGGCATCCAAGGCGCTTTGGCTGGAGGCTTCTGCGGCTTCGTAGGCTTTGACTTGGCTCAGTCCTGCCATCAAACCGAAATAGGCGGTGCGCGTGGCTTGTGCGGTGGCGCGGCGCGCGTTCTCATAATCTGAGCGTGCTTTGTCTTCCAAGGCCATGGTTTCTTTGACTTTGTACATGGTGCTAAAGCCTGCAAAGAGGGGCACGTTCAACACGATGACCGCGGATGGGTTGTAGATGTGCGAGGGGACGGCGCTCGTGGCACTGCCGTCCACGTTGCGAACGCCCGCATAGGACACTTGCGCATCCAAGGTGGGCTTGTGACCCGCCGTGGCTTTGTTGACTTCAAGGGATGCAATTTCTAATCCGAGCTGTGCCTGACGGATGGCGGGGCTGCTGGTTTCGGACTGTGTCACCCACGTGTTCACATCTTCGGTGGGTGGTTTGATCAATTGGATGTTATTGGCCAAGCGTTTGGGTTTGGCGTTGCTCAAACCGACAGCCAAGTCGAGGGCGAGGCGTTTGATGCGTAAATCGTTGTCACCCGCAATCTCTTGCGCGTTCGCCAAGTCAAAGCGAGCTTGTGCGTCTCGCACACCTGTGATGGTGGCCGTGCCCACTTCAAAATTACGCTGGGCCGACGCCAATTGCTCGGCCACGGCTTTCTTCTGTGCTTTCACCAGTTCTAAGCTGTCCTCGGCAATGAGCACATCAAAGTAGGCTTGCGAGACGCGCAACAGTAAATCTTGCTCCGCCGCTTCGTACTGCGCCGCGGCTTGTTGCAATAAATGTCCGCCTTGACGGTAAACGGCCCATGCGGCGGGGCGATAAATGGGTTGAGTGAGCGCGACCGCGGCGACGCCAGTGCCGTACAAGCGTTTTGACGCGACGACTGGAGGTGTGGCGGTTGGGTTGGGGGTGTCAGGACGGTAGCCAAAGTTCGTGCGCGTCGCACTTGCTGACAAAGCAATGTTTGGCAAGATGCCGCCGAGTGTTTGATTAGCTTTGGCCAAGTTCGCTTCAAACTGCGCTTTGGCCGAGATAAAGCCAGCGTCATAACCGCGTGCTGCGTCATACATCTCCACCAAGCTTTGCGCCTGTGCCTGAGACGCAAAAGCTAAAACCACGGCAGCGGTCAGCGGCAGGGTACAAAACAGTGAGCGATGAAGCGACATTCAGTTCTTTCAAAAATCAATACGTAGGCACAGAGGCGTCCACTTGTGACGACCACGCGTGGATACCCCCGGTGATATTGGCCACATGGCTGAAACCTTGTTGCACCAAAAATACCGCCACTTGCATGCTGCGCGCACCGTGGTGGCACAGGCAGGCAATCGGCTGATCTCGGCTCAAGTCTTGCCATCTGGTAGGGATGGTGTGCATCACCATCTCCACCAGTTCAAACCCCTGTGCTTTGACGCAGGCAGTTTGTACCTCCCAAGGCTCACGCACATCCAACACCACCGTTGTGCCGTTGGGGGTTTGTGAGGCGATCCAGTCTTGCAACTGGGCGGGCTGAACTTGATCCATCATGCCGTGCTTTTAGAACTTGAAGCGTGTGGGCTCTGCAAAGCCTTGCAAACGTGGGGCGGTGTGGTCCCACAGCGCCTTGCTGTTCCAAGCCGCTTCAGCGGTGCGTGTGTAGAGGGTGGCCGCCATGGCGGGCTCTTGCCCCACGATGGCCAGCAAGTGGCCCCCTACTTTGAGTTGTTGCAACAGGGCTTGTGGCACTTCCGCCACCGAGCCACCTAGCACAATCGCATCAAACGGGGCATCGCCCGAAGCACCTGTGCTGCCGTCCGCGACGCGCACATCCACGTTAGTGATGCCGGCGCGTTGCAGGTTGTTGCGGGCGTTGCTGGCCAACTCGGGGTTGATTTCTAAGCTCGCCACACGCTGAGCGCGGCCAGCTAAGAGGGCGGCTAAGTAGCCACTGCCTGTGCCGATTTCCAAAACTTTTTCGCTGCCTGTGAGGTGCAGGTCATGCATCAAGCGTGCGTCGACACGTGGGGGCACCATCGTTTCGCCATGGCCCAGCGGGATCTCTGTGTCGGCATAGGCCAAAGCTTGGTAGGCCTGTGGCACAAACCATTCGCGTGGCACCTTAGACAGCACGGCCAGCACCTGGGTATCCAGCACTTGCCAAGGGCGGATTTGTTGCTCGACCATGTTGAAGCGGGCTTGTTCTTGGGTATTCATCGCAAAACTCCGAAAGCGTTCAATTAAAGCTAGACAAAATTTTAACGGGCGGGGCCGTCAGAGCCTGACGACCATTTGCGTTTCAGCCACTCAGCCAAATCATCTAAATAACAGTACACCACGGGGACGACCACTAAAGTCAACAACGACGAGGTAATCACCCCGCCAATCACGGCTTGCCCCATGGGGGCGCGCTGCTCAGAGCCTTCAGACAAGGCGAATGCCAAAGGCACCATGCCAAAAATCATGGCCAAGGTGGTCATCAAAATAGGGCGTAAACGCACCTCAGCGGCCAGCAGCAAAGCGTCGTGGCGGCTTAAACCGGGTTTGACAGAGCCATCGGCCTGTTCTTGTGGTTCACGTGCGCGGATGGCGAAGTCCACCAACAAAATCGCATTTTTAGTGACCAAGCCCATCAGCATGATGACGCCAATGACGGAGAACATCGACAAGCTAGAGCCAAACAGCAACAAAGACAGCACCACACCAATTAGTGTGAGGGGCAGGGCGGTCATCAAGGCCATGGGTTGCAAAAAGCTTTTGAACTGACTCGCCAAAATCATGTAGATGAACACAATGGCCAGCAGCAATGCGGAAATGGCGTAGTCAAACGACTCTTGCATGCTCTTGGTCGAGCCGCCAAATTGGTAGCGGTAGCCTGGTGGCATTTGAATGCTGTCCATGGCTTTGCGAATGTCCGCAGACACCTCGCCAGCCGATCGGTTGTAGACGTTGGCATTGATGGCCACTTCGCGCATCAGGTCTCGGCGGTTGATTTGGTTGGGGCCTGTGCCTTCTTGCACGTTGGCCACTTGGTTCAACCGTGCCACGCGAGGACTGCCGTCGGCGTTGGTGCCAAGGGTGAAGGGCAGGCGTTCGAGGTCTTGCAGAGCGTTGCGGGCATTGGGGGCCAAGCGCACATTGACGTCGTAAGTTTGGTCATCGGCGGCGCGCCAGTTGGTCACTGTTTGGCCTGCGACCAAGATGCGCAATTGGTTGCCAATACTGCCTAGCGACAGGCCGAGGTCGTTCGCGGCATCGCGTTGCACATTGACTTCTACCGTGGGCTTGTTGGGCTTCACACTGGAGTCCAAATCCACCAAACCAGGAATAGTGTGCAACTTGTCCATCGCTTGTGTGGTCAGGCGCTCTAGCTCACGCAAGTCGCTGCCTTGCAGCGAAAACTCCACTTGCTTGTTGCCGCCTACGCTGTCGAGCAAGCCTACGTGCGTGACCGTGATACCCGGCACTTGGCGTAAACGCTCACGCAGCATGGCCGAGAGTTGATCCACCGTGCGTTTGCGGTCCTTGCGGTCGTTCAAACGGACGTAAATGTTTGCGTAAATCTTGCCATTGGCCACCCCCGTGTTGATGGTGGAGAGCGTGTAGCGCACCTCGGGAAATTCGCGAACGATGGCCTCGACTTGTTGGGCTTTGGCCTCTGTCACTTCTAAGGACGAACCCACGGGGGTGTTGAAGTTGATGGTGGTCTCCGAAAAGTCTGCCTTGGGGACAAACTCTGTGCCCAAGAGCGGAACCATCAAGAGGCTCACCACAAAAGTGCCCATGGCCAAACCCACCGTGGCGCGTCTGTGGTCTAACGCCCATTTCAAAATGGTTTGGTACAGACCCACCAATCGGTCAGTGGTTTGTTCAAACCATGCGGTGATGGGGCCGATGGTGCGGTCGTAAAATTTATTCGAGTGGCCATGCTGTCCGTGCGCATGAATCGTTGGGTCGTGCCAGATGGATGACAGCATGGGGTCCAGCGTGAAGCTGACCAACATGGAAATCATCACTGCCGCAACGATGGTGATACCGAACTCGTGGAAGAACTTGCCAATGATGCCGCCCATAAACCCAATGGGCAAAAACACTGCCACGATGGACAAGGTGGTGGACAACACGGCCAAGCCGATTTCTTGCGTGCCATCCATTGCGGCTTGGTAAGGGGCCTTGCCCATTTGCACATGGCGCACGATGTTTTCACGCACCACGATGGCGTCATCAATCAGCAAGCCCACGCACAGCGACAAAGCCATGAGCGTGATCATGTTGATGGTGAAGCCAAAGATGTACATGAACAAAAACGTGCCAATGATGGCAATTGGCAGTGTGAGTCCGGTGATGACTGTTGAGCGCCACGAGTTCAAAAACAAAAATACGATCAGCACGGTAAGCAAGCCACCTTCAATCAGGGTTTGGCGCACATTGGCGACGCCCACGCGGATGGGGCGTGAGCCGTCTTGTACTTCTGCGAGGCGAATCCCTGCGGGGAGCTGCGACTTCATGCCTGCCACGGTTTGGTTGAGCCCATCAATCACGTCGATGGTGTTTTCATCTTGCGCTTTTTGCACCGTGATGAGCAGGGTGCGTTGGCCGTTGTACAGCGCCAAGCTCTCCACCTCCTGTGCCCCATCGTGGACGGTGGCGACTTGGTTGAGCCGAATCGGCGTGGTGTTTTTGCGTGCCACGATGATGCGGCCAAAGTCCTCTGGACGCGTCATGCGGCCTTGAATTTGAATCACACGGTCTTGCTGCAAGGAGCGCAAACTGCCCACGGGCAGGTCTTGAGCTTCGCTTTGGACGGCACTCACCACTTGCTCCGCGCTGATGCCTAAGGACTCCATCGCTTGCGGGTTCAAGTACAAGTTGATCTCGCGCTTGGTGCCGCCGACCAAGGCCACCGATCCCACACCACGCACGTTTTCGAGACGTTTTTTGAGCACTTGGTTCGCCCAATTGGTCATCTCGACAGCGGAAATGGGTTGGCCATCTTTGGGTGTGTCTGGCATCACAGCCAGTGACCAAATGGCGCGGTTGGCGGGGTCAAAGCGCAAGACCTTGGGCTCCTTCACGTCGTCGCGCAAGCTCGGGCGAAGCGCAGCGACTTTTTCGCGCACATCGTCTGCGCCTTTGCGTGCATCGATGTAGAGTTGAAACTCCACCACTACCACCGACAGGCCTTCGTAGCTGCGGGATGTGAGGTTGTTGATGCCGGCAATCGCGTTGACGCCTTCTTCAATTTTTTTGCTGACTTCGCTTTCCACAATCTCTGGCGAGGCACCAGGGTACTCAGTGGTGATGACTACCACTGGGAATTCGATGTTGGGAAACTGGTCAATCTTCAAGCGCTTGTAGGAGAACAAGCCTAGTACCACCAAGGCCAGCATCAGCATGGCCGCGAAGACCGGATTTTTCAAACTGACTTTGGTGAACCACATGCGGGGTCTATGGCCTTAAGGGGCTGTGCTAGCCGCTGTCGCAGGGGCAGGGAGCGGAGCTGTGAGCGGGGTCGCAAGCGCTGTGTACTTCACCACCATGCCTGAACGTAAAGCGCCTACGTGGCCTTTGAGTACGGTGCTGCCTTCGTTTACGCCCGTCACGCCCACCATGGGTTCTGATTCGGGCTGCGTCAAGTCCATGCCGCGCATGCCGAGGGTGACGGTTTTGTGTGCCACTTGCTGCTGATCACCCACACGCTCGACCACTTGCACATAAGGCTGTGCCCGGTCGGTGCGCACGGCAGACAAAGGCACGGCAAGCACTTGGCTTTTGCCCAGACCCAGCACGCCTTTTGCAAACAAGCCGTGGCGCAGGCCTTCGGCTTTGTCGAGGGCCAAATAAATCAACACACTGCGGCTGCCGGTTTGTGCGCTGGGGCTGATGCGTTTGACTTTGGCACCCACGACTTCTTTGCGATCTTCTATTTGCAGTGCTGCGACTTGGCCCACACGCACATCCATGGATTCGTTTGGGCTCAAGGGCACCTCCACCTCAAGTTGGCTCAAATCCACCAACTCCATGATCTTGGCGTCAATCGCCACGCGCTCGCCTACTTGGGCCGCACGGCCTGACACAAGGCCCGCAAAGGGCGCACGCAAGGTGGCATCATCTAGCGCTTTGCGGGCGACCTCAGCCCCAGCGATGGCCGCTTTTTGTGTGGCGATGGCACCTTGGTAGGATGCTACAGAGTTGTCCATTGCAGCTTGCGAAATAAAGCCTTGGCCGACCAGTGCCTTGTTGCTGTCCCACTGACGCTGTGCAATTTCCATTTGCGATTTGGCTGCGCTGGCTTGCTCCACGGCTTGTTGCCAGCGGCGTTGGTACTCGGTGGGGTCAATGCGTGCCAGCACATCGCCGGCTTTGACCGCATCACCTTCGCGTGCCACGACCTCCTTGAGTTCACCGGCCACACGCGCTTTGATGACGGCAAAGTTCACCGCTCTGACTGTGCCTGACACAGGCAAGCTCTGGGTGACGTCGCGTAGCTCGGCCCTCATCACATCGCTGCTCAACAATTCAATTTGCATTTGTTCTGCCGCAGCGGTGGTGGCTGCGGCTTGTTGTGCGCGTTTGTTGTTGATGGCGCGCCACACCCCGCCTAGCAAGGCCAAGGTGATGACCGCTATCGCGATCCAACGGGGTTTGATGCGTTTCATGGGTGGTTCTTTGTGCGCATGCCGTTGAGCAATAAATCAACGTGTATGTGGATAAATTCTTGAGGGTCAATGATGCGTGCCGATGCTGCACACGCGCCCATCGAGTGCTTCCACATCATCAAAAAAATCATAGGTGCAATCAGACTGAACACCGTCTTGTGGCTTTCCATGTGTACAAATTCGCCGCTGTCTACTCCACGTTGCAAGATGCTTTGCAGCAGGGCCGTGCCGGGGGCGACCACTTCTTGCTGATAAAAATCGGCAATTTCTGGGAAGTTTTGTGCCTCGCTCATGATCAGCTTGACGATGCCGCTGGCAGGCGTGTTTCCCACGTTGAGCCACCACAAATCCATGGCGTAGTGCAGCATCTCGGCACTGCTACCTTGGAAAGTTTTGAACTCTTGATTCCAAGTAGGGAACAAGTTGGCAATGTTTTCTCGAATCACCGCTTTGAACAGGTCTTCCTTGCTGGGGAAGTACAAAAACAAAGTGCCCTTGGACACGCCTGCGCGTGCCGCCACTTCGTCCACGCGTGTGGCGGCGAAGCCTTTCTCCACAAACAAATCGAGCGCCGCTTTGACCAACTCACCAGGGCGAGCTTCTTTGCGACGCACTCTTTTGGGCGTGGGGTCTGTGACGTGGGCGGGTGGGGAAAGCACAATGGTTTATTAATGACTAATTGGTTATTAATATAGCATTTAATTCTTTTGCGATTTCATGTGCGTCACGTCTGTGTCTCCGTCAACCGCATCAGCTTGCATGACATAGGCCTGAGTTGTTGAGGTGTCTGATCACGCACAGCCATAGAATCAACAGACATGACCAATACCTCCACTATCCCCGTCAACAACACGAAAGTCATCACCTTGGGCGGTGGTTGCTTCTGGTGCACGGAGGCTGTTTTTGTGCGTGTCAAGGGCGTGCTGGAGGTGATCTCTGGTTACACCAACGGTCATGTGCTTGCCCCCACCTATGCCCAAGTGTGCGCGGGCGACACCGCTCACAACGAGGTGGTGCGTGTGGTGTATGACCCTCAGGTCATCGGTTTGCGTGAGTTGTTGGAAATCTTCTTTGCGATTCATGACCCCACCAGCTTGAACCGTCAAGGCAACGATGTGGGCACGCAATACCGCAGCGGCATTTACTTGAGTGATGCGGCTGACCGCGAGGTGGCACAACAGGTGTTGGATGAGGTCAATACGGCCTTGTCGGGCCGTGTGGTGACGGAGTTGCAGATGCTGCACAACTACACGGATGCCGAGGCGTATCACCAAGACTACTTTGAACACAACCCGAACGTTGGCTATTGCGCGATGGTGGTGGCCCCTAAAGTTCAGAAGTTTGTGCAAACTTTTGCCGAGAAGCTCAAGCATGGCTGAAGCGCTGCGTTGGATGCCGTTGAACCTCAGCCTGCGCCTGTTGCGACGTGCGCTGCTGGTCTTGCTGATGGCCTTGGTGTTGGTACAAACCGTGGGCGTGTTGCACCGCGTGGTGCATGCACATGGAACACACCGCATGACGGCGGTTGAAGGCATGGCAGCGTTGCAGAGTTTGTGGGCTGACCACAGCAACGCGGTGAATTGCCAGTTGTTTGACCAAAGCTGTTCAGATGCATTGCATGTCACGATTGCAATGGCCCAGCCTGTACTTTTTATCTCTGACTGGCCGGCCGCAACAATGCATGAACGCTTTGCACTTTTTGAGCGTTCTTACGCGGCCCGTGGGCCACCTGCTTGGCATTGACTTGACTTTTCTTGCGTTCAGGCTTGTCGCCTCACGCTGTCATTTCTTTGCAAGCAGGTAAGTACATGAAACATATTTTTCAGCGCAGCGCTGTCGCCGCTGCCGTATACACATTGTTAGGGGCAAGTTGGGGCTCAGTTTGGGCCCAAACAGCAGGCGTGGATGATGTGCACCACTTAGACGAAGTGACCATCACGGCGCGTTCATTAGACAGGGCTGACTTGATGGTGCCCGCACAGCAGCTGTCGGGTGCAGCGCTCACCCAGCGCCAAGGTAGCACCCTTGGCGAAACACTCGACAACTTGCCCGGCATTGCCAACGGCTCGTTTGGCCCTAATGTGGGGCGTCCCATCATTCGCGGCATGGACGGCGACCGCATTCGCATCTTGCAAAACAGTGGCTCCAATATGGATGTGTCAGGTCTGAGCAATGACCATGCTGTGCCGATTGACCCCCTTACCACCGAACGCATTGATGTGGTGCGTGGTCCCGCCACCTTGTTATATGGTGGTAGCGCTATAGGCGGCGTTGTGAACGTGATTGACAACCGCATTGCACACGAACGCACGTTCGACGCCCAAGGTGGTGTGATGGGCAAAGTCGAAGTGCATGCCGGCGGCGCTGCTGACGAGCGCAGCACAGGCGCCATGGTGGAAGCGGGCAACGATAAATTTGTGCTGCATGTGGATGCGTTTGAACGCAGCACTCAAAAATTGCGTGTCTCTAAGGAGATGGCGTGTGGTGATGGCGGCGCTTCACATGCTCTGCGCGTGTGCAATTCGGCGAGTGAAAGCAAAGGTGGCGCAGTGGGTGGCACATTGTTATTTGACCGTGGGTACTTAGGTTTATCTACCAGCGAGTACCGCAGCACTTATGGCACCGTGGCCGCGCCCACAGTACACATCGGCATATTGCGCCGCCACCATGTGATGGAAGGGCAGCTGCGCGAGGTAGGCGTGTTCCAAGATCTGAAGGTTCAACTCGGCCACACACGTTACACCCACACAGAATTTGAAACACCGCAAGCCACGGATGGCACGCGCTTTGACAACAAGGGCCATGACTTCCGTCTGCAAGGACGCCAACACGCGGTTACTTTGGGGAGTGGTATGCAGTTGGAGGGGGTTGTTGGTATGCAAAATGAGCGCAGTAACGTCCAAGTTAGGAGCGATGGGCAATCCGTCCTCCTGCCTCCTAGCCAGACGCAAAGTACGGGTGTATTTACGTACCAAGCAGTGACAACCAGTTGGGGGCAGTTGAGCGCAGGTGCGCGCGCAGAGCACGTGACGGTGCAGTCTTTCGAAGATAGGGAAGCCAATGCAGCGCAGTCTCAAAAGTTCAAGCCGATCAGTTTCGCTTTGGGCGCCATGCGCAACCTACGCCAAGGTGAGGCACAAAATGGTTGGCAACACACAACCCACCTAAGTACCAGTCAGCGTGCCCCCAAAGACTATGAGTTGTTTGCGCACGGTGTGCATGCGGCATCGGCCACTTACGAAATTGGACAGCCTACCAACGGTATAGAAAAAGGCACACAACTTGATATGGGCAGTGCGTGGAAGCAAGGCGCACACAAATGGGGTATCACTGGATTTGCGTCGCATTTTTCAAACTACTTGGCCTTGCGTGCGACAGGTGTGCAGTTCGACCCAAACGGCGAAAACTTGCCCGAATATAGATTTGAAGGCGTTCGCGCTCGTTTCTATGGCATCGAATCCACCGCCACCATTCGCATGGTGAGCGGCCAAGATGCCGTGCTGACGCCGACCGCAGCACACGGCGCAATGGACCTTGAGTTGCGCGCCGATGTTGTGCGTGCACAAGACTTGACGCACAGCAGTCCCATGCCTCGCATCGCCCCCATGCGTGTGGGTGCTGATGCGGTGTGGTCACGCCATGCGTTGGGTGCGCGCTTTGGGTTCATGCACGCCGCGGCTCAAAACCGTGTTCCTCAAAACGGTGCTGAGCCGGGCATCACCACCGCAGGCCACACTTTGTGGAATGCGGGTCTGAACTACCACACCCACAGGGGTCCTACGCATTGGCTGTTGTTTGCCAAGCTCGACAACATCACCAACAAGCTCGCTTACTCACCCACCTCGGTGTTGACTCAGACATTGCGTGAGAATGCGCCCCCGCTCGCAGGGCGCAGCTTGAAAGTAGGCGCGCAGGTGAGCTTCTAACGTGAAGCAGCGCAAAAACAAAGCGGCCTGTCTGACCGCTTTGTTTGGGGTTGAATTTTTAAGGTGCCAGCCGTTCGCGTATCCACGTCCTTTCGGGCGACTGACGGTAACGCAAACGGTCATGTAGACGGCTCTTGCGGCCTTGCCAAAACTCCCACTGGTCTGGCACCAATCGGTAGCCACCCCAATGCGGCGGGCGAGGTGGTTGCAATAAAAACTGTGCGCTGTATTTGGCGGCATTGGCCACCAACACGCCACGCCCGTCAATGACTTGGCTTTGCGGGCTCGCCCAGGCACCAATGCGCGAGTCGAGGGGACGGCTGTTGAAGTAGTCGTCACTTTCGGCTTCACTCACTTTTTCCACCCGACCTTCAATGCGCACCACACGCTCGAGTTCAACCCAATGAAACTGCAAGGCCGCAAAGGGGTTGCCCGCCAGATGCAGGCCTTTTCGGCTGGCATAGTTGGTGAACCACACAATGCCGCGCGGGTCATAGCCCTTGATGAGCACCACCCGTGTGCTGGGCCGCAAGTCGCTGCTGACCGTGGCCAAAGTCATCGCATTGGGTTCGTGCACTTCTGAATCCATCGCTTCTTGCAGCCATTGGCCGAATTGCTGCATGGGATCTGCCGCAGAAGCCGACTCGTTGAGTTCGGCGCGTCCATAACTTTTGCGAAAGTTGGAGATGTGGTTCATGGTGTGTGAGTGTGTCGTGTGTGACAAATAAAGGGAGAACCCGAGATGGTGCTTCACACATCCAGACCTCCATCGGCCCAGCTTGATGCCCCAACCATCCACTTATCCAAACTGTACAAATTTGTCAGGCCACTTCTAAATGAGTTCATACGCATCTATACTAATTAGATTTGAAGGTGAGCTATATGGCGAGTACTTATTCACTTAAGCTAGTTGGTAAAAATAACAAAATTATTGATCGACGCTCTGTCAAATTGGCAGCAGGTAAGTTTATTGGGCCCGAAACCATCAAAGCCCAGCCAGATGTGATGTACCACCTAAGTGCAGAGAATAACTCCCAAGCACTTGACAAAATCGCCACCAAAAAAGTAGGCAAGGACTTGCATGTGTCCTTTTTGAGTGACGACGTCAAAAACCCCGACTTGATCATCGAAGACTACTTTGAATTTAACAAAGACATCCGCCTAGCCACTTCTAACCTTGCGGGTGAATTGGTGCCGTTCTCGTCCTCGGGTGGGTGGTCATCGAGTTTGTGGAGCGGTACCGACATAACCTCCGCCACCACCATGACGGCAGAGGGCGTCACCGCCGCTTGGTACAGCAACCCCTTGGCGCAATTAGCGCTGATCGGGGGGGGCGTGGCGGTTGTTTCGGCTGCTAAAAAATCTGGTGGCAGTGACGCGCCCGCCAGCACAGACGCAGCACAAGGTATTGGAAAAATTACAGCCTATGGTGCAGACTCTAAAAAGGCTGAGCCCACGACCGCAGACTACGCCACTGGTGGCGTCACGGACGTTACCTCTAACAATTTGAATGCTGTCAACACCGCTGTTGCGACCACTAAACCCACGACCAAAGATGGTATTCAAAGCATCGTCAAGGCTTACAACAAAATATTGGCAGAAGCGAATGGGCCGATAACGAGCGACGCCACACCGACCGACCCCAGCGTTGACGACTACAAAATTCTCGGCGTTAACCCAGCTGGAGCCGCAACAAGTGCTACTCAACTGACGTTGCTCAACGAGGTTCTCAAAAACCGAATCACCAGCGAAGTAGACAGCGTGGGAAAATTGAGTGGCTTGGCCTCCGTTGCAGACAAAATTTTCACTGCGGCTCAAGGCGGGCTTGGTAGCGCCACAACCATCTCGGCGGCTGAATTTAGCAGCGTGGGCATCTATGACATATCAACAGGTGCGGCTGATAAAAAACCACTGACTGTTGAACAAGCCACTGCTTTGACTGACGCCATCAAAGCGAGGGGTTTTGGCAAGAGCACTACCTTGACTGACATTGCAACCATTGAGCAAGCCTATCTCAAAATTTTGGCGGCGGCGGATGGGACGAGGCTCAATACAACTACGGCTAACTTTGCAACTATCGACGACTTCAAAACCATCGGGGTAACGACGGGCAAGGCCTTGACTGCTAGCGATTCCAAACAAATAAACGCTTTGAGTCTACTCAACACCAGCATTGATAGTTTGGCGGCAGCTAAGGTCGACACCTTAGGTGAAATCAACGCACTCAACAAAGTGGTGGATAAGGTCATGGATATCGCTAGCACCACGGGGGCTGACAGTGCCGCGATTTCAACAGCAGTGACCGCGCTTAAATTAACGGCGGCTGAGCTTGGCCTTTTAGGCGTCGCAGGTGTGACGACCGATAACGTGAAATTGATTGCTTCAGCGATTCAGGCGACAGCCTCTACAGGTAACTCAATATACGATTTGACCAAAGTGGACGAGCTCAAAGAGCTGCAAGGCTTGGTGGACTTGGGTGTGATTATGTCGTTTGCCGACACATCCACAACCTATGCATCTTCCGATGCGCGGCGCATACCCGCACACACGGCGCCTGCTGCGATTGCAAATTACGTCAGCGCAGGCGTGGTTGAAAAAGATGAGGGGAGCAACAAGGCCATTAAGAATTTGACTGCTATCAACAGCGCAGTCAACGCCGTGGCAGACCCTAGCCAAGTTAGTACGGCAGCAAAACTACAAAACATCGTCAACACCTACGACAAACTGCTAACCATGGCTGATGGTGGTTCAGAAAAAAATAACACCGAAGTTGCCAACAGGCTGACACAGGCAGACTATCGAGCCATTGGGGCACTCAACTACAGTGCAACGGGGACGCTGTTAGACCCAAGAAACTTCACTACGGCCAGTAACGTCAGCAAGGCTGCACTCGCATCGACTAACGCTGCCACAGCAGCTTCGCCAACGATCAATGACTCGGCGTTGAACTTGCTTAACAACATCATTGATAACTTGTCCGCCTCCGCAGTGGACAGCATTGAGAAAGTCAATGCGCTGTCGCTGACCCTTGACAAAATTTTTGCCGTCGCCTCAGGTGATACTACGCTCGGAACGACCAGTCTGACTGGCGCAAAAGCATTGGCATCGAGCGACTTGACTAGCTTGGGCTTGACATCCTTGAACTCTTCCTCAGCGGCCTATTTGAAATTGGTGGTGAAAGGCCTTGATGCGGCGGTGAAGGCCCCCGCTGCTGGTGTGACAGATCTGTTGACGACACCTGATTACGCCAAGATCGACACGCTGAAAGAGTTGCAGTCGGCGATGGACTTAGGCGTTGTGATGACGTATGCCAACACATCGCCTAACGTCAGTCCTGCCCCCGATACGACGCTGCACATCGCGCCTACGTTGGCCAGCTACACCAGTTTAGGTGTGGCGACCACAAGCACCGCTGCGAGTAAAGCCATTACAGATTTGGGGGCCATCAATAGTGCGGTGGAGGCCTTGTCTGACGGCAGTCGTGTCGATACGTTGTATGAGGTGCAAAACATCGTCAACATCTACAGCCGTATTTTGAACATGGCAGATGGTTCTCGAACCACGGGTCATACCTCCGACTATGTCGGCCCGAGTGGTGGTTCAACGGCTTCAGGCAAGTTGACGGCTGCCGAATACAAAGCCATGGGTGCCTTGGCCTATGACAGCAACGGGTACTACACCACCACTGCACCCGCCAGTCCTATTGGCGCAACTAATTCCACCAGTACCTCCGCCTTGAATTTGCTCAACGATCTTGTGGATGGCTTGAATGTTGACCGTGTGAACACAATTGGTGAAATCAATGACTTGTCAAAGTTGGTGGACAAGGTGATGGATGCGGCTGATGGCAGTGATGCCTCAACGATAACCAAACATTTGACAGCTGCTGATTTGAGCAACCTCGGTGTCAGCAATATTCCGACGACAGATTCAGGGTTCTTCGCACAGCTAGAGACAGATATTGCGGGTTCTGATAACGACGGATCTAAGGTTGATACCTTTCAAGAAGTTCAAGCGTGGGCTACGTTGGCAACCGCACAACGTTATGCCCAGCTTGATGGGCAATCCGATGCAGGGGCTGTTGCTCCTAATCTGACGGGTTATAAGAATTTGGAAGACAGCGGCATTCTCGCGAGAACGGGGAGTGACAGCGTTGTTTGGACTGCTAGCCTAGCCTCGGCTGTGAATTCTGCGTTAGTTCCATTGGATGCGGCGGGTGTGAGTACGTCAAAATTCAGCGATATTTCGCTTTCGTTCCAAAATATCTTGAACGAGGCTAAAAATGGGGCGACCAACGGTACGAATACGAACCCGTCAAATCAGGATTACACCAATGTTGGCGTGGATTTTGGCGCTGCTGGGTCAGTCGACAGTGCCGTGAGTTTACTGAACGATGTGGTTCGCAACAAAGATGCAAGCAGTATCGGCACACTGGGTACGCTCAACAACCTCGCCACAGTGATTAAGAAAATTCAGGAACTTGAGCACATCACACCAGCAGACAGTTGGACATCTGCAAATACACCCTCGACATCTTTGCAGAAAGCAGATTTCGAAAGTTTAGGTTTATCGTTTACGAAAGCAGATGGGTATCAGTTCACAACAGATCAATTCAGTCGCTTTTTGTTTCAAATTGCTAAAACCGCACCAGAGCCCAGCGGTACTACCGACTACACCGTATTCCAAACCCTAGACGCCTTCAAGACCTTGCTTTCAAGCCCTGGAGTGTTGAATGGTTGATCCTCGCGCGTAGTTCGCTTCGTGTTTTGTATGCGTACAAGTGCTTTACGAATTCTCTGTCTACTTCTACCTATGTGCGGCAGCGGGTGTGGTGGGGGCAGTGGTGCATCAACTGCTGGCTCTTCTGCCCCTGCCGTCAGCAGCGTGAGCTTGAATGCGGCGGAAGCGAATGGCAGCACCTATGTGGCCATGACGGCTGCATCCAGCAATGACAAGACGGTAGTGGCCTATTGCTTTCAAACATCCTCTGAAGCGCCGAGTGCCACAGACGCGTGCTTTAAACCCACCAAGGTGCAATACATCCAACCGCCCACCGCGTCGGTGGTGTATTACGTCTGGGCCAAAGACAGTTCGGGTCGTCTCAGCAGCGCTGTGAGTCGCACGGTGGCGCCTTTTGCCATCGGTGCAGCGGATGTCACTCGCATCTCGGCGGCGCAGTACCGCATGGCTGTGAGTGCTCCAAACACCACCATCACCAGCTATTGCGTGACGAAGGAAACAGCAGTACCGCGTGCCGATGATTTGTGCTTCAAGCAAGACAGCAGCTTCGGTGCACCTGTTCCAGATAGCCCCACCACTTATTATGTTTATGGACAAGACAATTTAGAAAACATTAGTCCACAGTTCACTCGCGTGTTGGGTCCATGTAGCGATGAAGGCTTTGCAAAGTCCTATGCCAGCACACTGCCCACGGTATGCGTGAGCACGAGTTTGGGCGAGTTCGTATTGGAATTGGAAAAAGACAAGGCCCCCACCACAGTGACGAATTTCTTGAAGTATGTGAATGATGGGTTTTACAGCAACACGGTGTTCCATCGAATCATGTCCAACTTTATGGTGCAAGGGGGTGGGTTCAATACCGACGGTAGTCAGAAAGTGTCCACATACAGTGCCATCACACTGGAGAGCCCCACAACAACAGGCCTGAGTAACTTGACGGGGACGATTTCGATGGCGCGCACGACGGAGGCCAATAGCGCGACAAGTCAGTTTTTTATCAACGTCGTGGATAACTTCGCTCTCAATGGCGCATCAAGTACTGATGGTTATGCAGTTTTTGGGCGCGTTATTTCTGGCATGGAGGCGACGGTGCAGACGCTTCGTGAGGTGTCTGTTCATAAGGCCTCTGGTGCGACAGAAAAAAGTACACCCGACAGTCCTCCCATCATCTACTGGGCTTATCAGTTGAAATGAAATTTGTAGGAGTAATGAACATGATTTTTTCATCACGTCGGTACAGCCGGGTTTGGACCATCGTTGGGTTGGTTGCATTTTGTGCCGGCTGTATGGGGAGTCTTACCAATCGGTATGAGCGCATGAATTTTGAGAGTTATGTTGAGGCTTTGTCTATCGCCGATCTGGGTGACGCGCAGAGTAAGTGGGCCTATCGCGTTAAATCTATGCCCAATCGCGGGGAGTTGAGTGATTCGTTTCGCGACTGGTGCAAAGCCCGTGCAGGTATCTGGCAGAGCAATGCCAAGTTGATTCGCAACCTAAATTTGATCAGCACCAACAGCTCTCCCCGTACCTTGCCCGCGCCTGTAGGTGGGATGGCATGTATGACCAAGGATGCGAACCAAGACCAAGGCTCTTACGTGGAGTTTGCCGACAAATCGGTGGCGTTTTATACGGCGGCGCAGTGGCCTGCGTTGGATGAGGCGGTGCAACGCATCAACAAAGAGATTCAACAAAAAGACGAGAACGAGCGCTTGCGCAAAGAGGCGTGTCGCGCTCAGAAAACCAAGGTGCTTCGCACGCAAACACGCGTGGGTATGGATACCTTAGGCGGCACTGTGGTGGAGGTGAGGCAGGGCATGGTGTTGCTGGAGATTCCAAGTAAAACGGGTGCCCCCACGCAGTATTGGTCCAAGGTTCATTATTTGGAGCTACCTCTGGGCGAGTGTGAGTGACTAGTTTTCAGCACCTAAGGCTAAGGCTTCTTGACGACTGGCTGCTAGCGGCTCTGCGTCTAGCGTGTGCGTTGGCCAGCCGCCCATGTGCGTTTGGCTGAGGTCGTACATGCCTTGCACCCACGCAGGGCTGTCGTTCAAGCAGGGGATGTAGTGGAACACCTCACCGCCCGCGTGCAAATAGGCTTCTTGCGCTTCTTGCGAGATTTCTTCCAAGGTTTCTAGGCAATCACTGGTGAAGCCGGGGCAGATCAGATCGACGCGTTTGACCCCCTGTTGGGCCAATGCAATCAAGCTGGGTTCCGTGTAGGGCTCTAACCATTTGGCTTTGCCAAAGCGGGATTGGAAGGTGACCCTGTATTGGTCTTTGCTGAGGTCGAGGGCTTCGCCCAGTAGTCGGGCTGTTTTGTAGCACTCGCAGTGGTAGGGGTCGCCAAGATGCAGCGTGCGTTCAGGCACACCATGAAAGCTCATCACCAAACGTTCGGCTTGCCCGTGGTTGGCCCAATGCGCGCGCACGCGCTGCGCCAAGGCTTGGATGTAAGCGGGATGGTCGTGGTAATGGTTGATGAAACGAAATTCTGGCAGCATGCGGCTGCGTAGGCCCCAGTGGTAAACGGCATCAAACACGCTCGCCGTGGTGGTGCCTGAGTATTGGGGGTAAGCGGGCAGCACCAAGATGCGTGTGAAGCCTTCGGCTTTGAGGGTGTCAAGCTGGCTGGCAATGGACGGGTTGCCATAGCGCATGGCGTAGCGCACGCTGACCGCATGACCATTCGCAGTGAACAGGGTTTGCAATGCTCGTGCTTGTTGGGCTGTCCACACTTTCAGGGGGGAGCCTTGCTCGGTCCAGATCGTGGCGTATTTGGCGGCTGACTTGGCTGGACGCACACGCAAGATGATGCCGTGCAGGATGGCCGTCCATACCAAGCGCGGGATTTCAACCACGCGGTGGTCACCTAAAAACTCGGCCAAGTAACGGCGCACGGCTGGTGCAGTGGGGGCATCGGGCGTGCCCAAATTGCATAACAAAACTGCAGTGCGTGGCGCCTGGCCGTGGACGAAGGGGGGTTCTGGGGTGAAAGCGGATTTAAGCATGATGGGGTATTCTCGCCCAGCCATGATCGACCTTTCCAAAATCCAAGCCATAACCTTAGACCTTGACGACACTTTGTGGCCTGTCATGCCGACCATTGCTCGCGCCGAGCAGATGTTGCAGGCTTGGCTGACGGTGTATGCGCCCAACACTGCGCTGTTGTGTGTGCAGCCAGGGGTGAAGCAGGCGATCCGTGCCGAGATCAACCAACGCCATACAGACAAGGCGCATGACTTGAGTTTTTTGCGCCGCGAGGCGATTCGTGAGAGCTTGGTTCGCGCTGGCGATGCGCCGCATTTGGCCGATGCTGCGTTTGAGGTATTTTTTGCAGAGCGCCAAAACGTGACGCTTTACGAGGGTGTGAAGTCCGCACTGGAACGCTTGGCTGCACGTTATCCGTTGGTGGGTTTGTCGAACGGCAATGCCGATGTGTTTCGCACAGAAGCAGGGCCCTATTTCAAAGCGGCCGTCAGTGCTCGCGTGTTCGGTGTGGCCAAGCCAGATGTGCGTATTTTTGAGGCAGCGGCAGCACAGCTCCATCTCACAACAGCTTCGATGTTGCACCTAGGCGATGACGCGATGACTGATGTGATGGGTGCTCAAAACGCGGGCATGCAAACCGCATGGGTGAATACGCAAGGCCATGCGTGGCCGCATGACTCAGCTCAGCCCTTGACGGTCGGTCATTTGGCGGAGTTGTGCGACCACTTGTTGGCCTGAACGCACGGCGCCTTCGAGAGTGGATGGGTAGGGGCCGCTGATGTAGTCACCGCAGGCCCAGAGTCGCGGTGCAATGAAGGCATCAGGCCGTTGCAGCGCAGGGGTGCACGCCAGTGTGGCGCGTTTCTCGACCACGGTTTGCACGACGTGCAGTTGCTTCAATCCCAGTTGCTGTTGGATTTGGGCTTGGACTTGGGGTGCCACCTCGTCACGCGTGGCGGTGCAGGCGCTGACGACGACGGCCAACAAGCCGGGTTGCCGCGTCAGCGCGCCACGGTCAAAAACAAACTGCGCGGGCGCTTGGTGGCCGCTGTGCAACGCGACCATCGGACGCGGTAGGCCTGCGTAGCCCGTGTCGGTGCAATGCAGGTACACCGTGGCAATGGCAGTGTGGGCCAAGTCTGCGCATGAGGCTGCCCATGTGGGGGCAAGCTTCGCTGTGAGGCGAGCAGCTTCCCAGGCGGGACAAGCCAAGAGGAGGGGGGTGTCCGCAGACAGGTGCAGTTCTTCGAGCGCGTTGGCGTGGATGCGCTGGTTCAAATGGATGTGAACCCCGTGTGCTTGTAGCCAAGACACGCAAGCGTCCGGGAGCAAGGCTCCTAAATCCACGCGTGGCACCAGCAGGTCGGCGCTGCCCGGGCCACCGAGTAAGGCATCGTGCAGCACGCGCAAAAACACGCAGGCGCTGGCTTGATCCGAGGGGGTGTTGAGGGCGGACAGGCACAGGGGCTCGATCAACTGTTGCACCGCTCGTGGGCTCACTCCTGTGTTGTGACACAGTTGTGCGACGCTCAATGTGGGGTGGCATGTGAAAGCCGCGCGTTGCCAGCGCCAACATGCTTGGAAGAGGCTGGCCTTGTCTCCCAGTTGCCAGCCTTGTGCGTGCGCTATGCCCGCGAGCAGGTTGAGTGGCATAGGCCAGTCTGGCAAGTGCAGGCCTTGACCATCGGCAAAGCGCACATCCAACGGCAGACGGTGCAGCAGTTGCTCGGGGTCTAGGCCGACGGTGCGCATCAGGGCGAGGGTGTCGCGGTAAGCCCCGATCAACACATGCTGGCCATTATCGAGGGCTTGGTGGGCGAAGTGCTGTGGCAGGTTGCGTGCGCGTCCGCCTGCGATGGGGGTAGCTTCATAGAGGGTGACCTGCCAGCCCGCTTGCGTGGCTGCCACGGCTGCGGCAAGACCCGCCCAGCCAGCACCGACGATGGTGAGTGATGTCACAACAGGGCCTTCACGATGCGGCTTTCATGATGAAGCTCTCATGGCGCAGCTTTCAAGACACTGCTCAAAAGCGGCCAAGGGCTTGCATCTTCCAAGCCAGCCAGAGTTTGTGCAGCGGGGTGAGGGCCACGCGTTGGGTCAATACAGGAAATTTTTTAGTTTCGATTTCGCGCAGCAAGGTGCGGTAGATGCTGGCCATCATCAAGCCCGGTTTTTGGTGTTTCCAATCGTCCACGGGCAGCAGTGCCAAGGCTTCGTCATACAAGGCGTGTGCGCGGGCGGCTTGGAATTGCATGAGGGCTTGAAACCGCTCGGAGTCCAAACGGTTCAAGATTTCGTGGGCCTTGACATCGAAACGCTGTAGCTCGGCCACAGGCAAGTAAATACGGCCACGCAGCGCGTCTTCACCCACATCACGAATGATGTTGGTGAGTTGAAAGGCTTGGCCGAGGGCGTGGGCGTAGGCGGTGGTGGCAGCGTGGTGCTGACCAAAGATCTTGGCTGAAACTTCGCCCACCACGCCTGCCACGAGGTGGCAATAGCGGGTGAGGTTGGGGTAGTCGAGGTAGCGGGTTTGACTCAGGTCCATTTCACAGCCGTCGATGACGGACTGCAAACACGCCTCTTCAATGCCAAATTCGCTCACCCAAGGCCTCAAGGCTTGGGTGACGGGGTGCGTGGGGTTGCCGGCAAAGGCTTGTCGCACTTCGCTGTGCCACCAAGCCAGTTTGCTGGCGGCGACATCGGGGTCGGTGACTTCGTCGACCACATCGTCTACTTCGCGGCAAAAGGCATAGAAAGCTGTGATGGCCGCACGCCTTGGGGGGGGCAAAAAAAGGAATGCGTAATAAAAGCTGCTGCCTGAGGCGGAGGCTTTTTTCTGAACGTAGTCTTGAGGTGTCATGTGTGCGTGATTATCGGGGGCACGGGAGAGTTCGCATTGTCCTTACATACGGATGCAGCGCCACAGGATGCATGCGTAGTCTGTTTTTTTCAGGGTCGGACGGGTGAGCTGGCGGTGGTCTGCGCTGGGCGTGCGGGCGTCCAGTTTGTCCAAAATGCGCAAGCCGCCTTGCACCACAGCACGAAGCTCCCACCCCGCGCGGCCTTTGACGCGATGGACCAACGGTGCGCCTTGTAGCATGAGAGTGCGTGCGAAGCGAAGCTCTTGCTCTAGGGTGTGGTCTTGTGGCAAGTAGTCGCGATCGTTGAGAAGGTCTTGGCTGCGATCTTGCCAAAAGTTGATGAGTTGCAAGGCGGTGCAAATCGCGTCACTCTGTGCGTGTGCAGTGGCATCGTGGACGCCGAACAGATGCAGCATCAAGCGGCCTACCGGGTTGGCGGAACGGCGGCAATAGTCCAGCAGTTCCGCGCGGTTTTTGTAGGTTTGTCCAATGCTGGTGTAGACGACGTCTTGCTCAAACGCATCCAGCAGATCCAACAAGGGCTGTGTCGGCAACTGGAATTGTTCGAGCACTCTTTGCAAGGGGTTGAACACGTGCGGCCAGCGTAGGCTAGGTGTGCCCGTCTGGTGGAGACAGCTTTGCAGGTCTGCGCGATATTCTTCGAGCGCATCTAAGCGGTGGTGTGTAGGCGTATCGCCTTCGTCGACCAAATCATCTGCGGTGCGGGCAAAGTGATAAAGCGCTTGAACAGCGCCGCGCAAGTGCGCAGGGCAGAGCCAAGAGGCAACGGGGAAGTTTTCGTAGTGGTCGATGCTGGACATAAGTTGCCTATATTGTCGGTGCCCCTTGTGAACAGGGCGTCTATTCCAAATCGGCTACATTAATAACCAATTAGTCATTAATAAAAGTGAGTACTTTATGTTGCATTCGTTGATGTCTTCAAGCCGTTGGGTGGGCGCGGTTTGCGCGCTGGCCGTTTTGGGTGCTTGCGGCAAAGGCTCTGCGCCGCAAGAGCCTGTGCGTGCGGTGAAGGTGTTGACGGTGGGTGAGTCAGGTTCGTCAATGGCGTTTGAGTTCTCAGGCGATGTGCGCGCCCGTGTGGAATCGAGTTTGAGTTTTCGAGTGGCGGGCAAGCTATTGAGCCGTCCAGCGGAGATTGGCCAGCGCATCAAACCTGGTGCTTTGCTGGCGCAGCTTGACCCCCAAGACTACAGCGTGACGGCAGATGCGGCGGCAGCCCAGTTGGTGGCCGCACAAGCCACCCGCGATGTGGCGAGTGCAGATGTCAAGCGTTACCAAGATTTGCATGCGCAGGGCTTCATCAGTCTGGCCGAGCTGCAGCGTCATGAGGCGGCTTACGTTTCCGCCCAAGCACAGTGGAAGCAAGCCCAAGCGCAAAGCTCTGTGCAGAGCAACCAATCGGGCTACACCCGTTTGTTGGCCGATGGTGCAGGCATTGTGACCTCGGTGGATGCGAGTGCAGGTCAAGTGGTAGCTCCAGGCCAGCCTGTGGTGCGTTTGGCGCTGGATGGGCCACGTGATGTGGTGTTTTCGGTGGCGGAGGACAAACTCGGCTTGCTCAAAACTGGCACCCCAGTGAAGGTGCGTCAATGGGTGGACGGCAAAGTGTTGGACGCGGTGGTGCGTGATGTGTCTGCCAGCGCTGATAGTGTGACGCGCAGCTTTATGGTTAAGGCAGCTTTGCCTAAGGACGCGCAAGCAGTGTTGGGCTCGACCGTGACGGTTTATTTGTCCTTGGGTGATTTGAGTGCCGTGAAAACCATCAAGTTGCCGACCAGCGCTTTGCGTATGGAAGCGGGGGCAGCGTCGGTGTGGGTGCTTGATCCCAGCACGATGACGGTGAAAGCTCAAGCAGTGGAAGTCAACACCGCCGAGGGTAATGATTCCGTGGTGACCTCAGGCCTACAAAACGGAGACCAGGTGGTGTTGTCAGGCGTGCATGTGCTGACACCGGGGCAGAAGGTGTCAGTGTTTGGCGCGACGAAGTGAGTGAATGATGGAAGATAAATTCAACCTTTCGAAGTGGGCGCTGGACCACCCAGCACTGACGCGGTATTTGATGGTCGTGCTGATGCTCCTAGGCGTCGCTGCTTACTTCCAGTTGGGCCAAGATGAAGACCCGCCATTTACCTTTCGGGTGATGGTGGTGCGCACGTATTGGCCGGGTGCCACAGCGCATCAAGTGGCTGAGCAAGTGACCGACAAGATTGAGCGTACCTTGCAAGAGGTGCCCTATGCCGACAAGATTCGCAGCTATTCAAAGCCGGGCGAGTCACAAATCATTTTTCAACTGAAGGATTCGTCTAAGCCTGCCGATGTGCCCAATGCTTGGTATGCGGTGCGCAAGAAGATTGGTGACATGCGCTACACATTGCCGCAAGGGGTGCAAGGTCCGTTCTTTAACGATGATTTTGGGGATGTGTATGGCGTGATCTACGCGTTGGATGCGCCAGGGTTTACGCCTGCTGAGGTGAAGAGGTTTGCCGATGATGTGCGGCAGCAATTGCTGCGCGTTCCAGATGTGGCCAAGGTCGAGCAGTTTGGTGTGCAAGATGAAAAAATCTTCATCGAAATTCCTCAAAAACGTTTGGTTCAAATGGGGCTCGATGTGGGCGGGGTATTGGCGCAGCTGAGCCAAGAAAACGCAGTGGAAAACGCGGGGACGGTGCAAGCCCCGTTGGATGTGTTGCAGGTGCGTATTGGTGGTCAGTTTGAAACCGAAGCGCAGTTGCGCGCCATGCCTATTCGTGGCAGTTCGGTGCAGCAACTCAAGCTAGGGGATATCGCCACAGTGACCCGTGGTTATGTGGAGCCCGCGACAGTGAAGGTGCATCACCAAGGCAAGCCCGTGATTGCACTGGGGGTGTCGATGGGCAAGGGGGGGGACATCATTGCCTTGGGTAAAGCGTTGGAGCGAGCAACCGCACGCATTGAAAAAACGCTCCCCGTTGGTGTGACTTTGTTGAAGGTGCAGGACCAACCCAAGGCGGTGACGAAGTCGGTGGGTGAGTTTGTGCACGTGCTGGTTGAGGCGGTGTTGATTGTGTTGTTGGTGAGCTTTGTAGCTTTGGGTTTGCACAAGGGCGGACGCTACGGTTGGTATGTGGACATGCGCCCTGGCTTGGTGGTGGCCATCACGATTCCGCTGGTGTTGTCGATGACCTTTTTGGCCATGAATTATTGGGGAATTGGTCTGCACAAAATTTCGTTGGGCTCACTCATCATTGCGCTGGGCTTGTTGGTGGACGACGCCATCATTGCGGTGGAGATGATGGTGCGGAAAATGGAAGAGGGTTACGACCGTGTGCGCGCAGCCACGTTCGCGTATGAGGTGACGGCCATACCGATGCTGACAGGCACACTCATCACCGCCGCTGGTTTCTTGCCAATTGGCATGGCCAAGTCAACCGTGGGGGAGTACACCTACGCCATCTTTGCGGTGACGGTGATTGCTTTGGTGTTGAGCTGGTGGGTGTCGGTGTACTTTGTGCCGTATTTGGGTACCTTGCTGCTGCAAGTCAAGCCGCATAGAGAGCACGGTGGCGAACATGAGTTGTTTGATGGTCCGTTTTATCGCCGCTTTCGCACGTTGGTCACGTGGTGCGTGGAGTACCGCTGGAAAGCGATTGGCATCACCGGCCTTATTTTTGTGTTGGGCTTGGTGGGGATGGGGCGTGTGCAGCAGCAGTTTTTCCCAGATTCCAGCCGCCCCGAAATCTTGGTGGACTTGTGGTTTCCAGAGGGCACATCCTTCAATGCGAATGAAGTGGTGACGAAGGCGGTGGAGCAGCGTTTGCTCAAAGAGTCGGGTGTGCAAACCGTGAGTACTTGGATAGGTTCGGGCGTGCCGCGGTTTTATTTGCCGCTGGACCAAGTGTTCCCGCAAACCAATGTGTCGCAATTGATTGTGGTGCCCGAGAGTTTGGAGCGTCGCGAGTCTTTGCGCTTGGCATTGCCTGCGCTGCTAGTGCAGGAGTTTCCAGAGGCGCGTGCGCGGGTCAAGCTGCTGCCCAATGGTCCGCCCGTGCCTTATCCCGTGCAGTTCCGCGTGGTGGGCTCTGACCCCAAAGTGTTGCGCATGCGTGCCGATGAGGTGAAGGCGCAGATGCGCGCCAGCCCATCCACACGGGGCGTGAACGACAACTGGAACGAAGCCGTCAAAGTGATCCGCTTAGAGGTGGACCAAGCCAAGGCGCTGTCTTTGGGGGTGACGAGCCAGTCTATTGCGCAAGCCATGCGTACGTTGTTGGTGGGCTCCACTGTGGAGCAGTTTCGCGAGAACAACAAACTCATCGACATTGTGTTGCGTCAGCCGATCAATGAGCGTGATGCGATCAGCGATCTAACCAATGCCTACATTCCCACAGCATCAGGCCGCATGATTCCAGCGACGCAAATCGTCAAGCCGGTGTTTTCGTGGGAACCGGGTGTGATGTGGCGCGAAGGCCGCGAGTACGCCATCACGGTGCAGTGCGACATCATTGAGGGCTTGCAAGGCGCGA
Organism: Limnohabitans sp.; assembly: GCF_031538885.1. Taxonomy (GTDB): domain Bacteria; phylum Pseudomonadota; class Gammaproteobacteria; order Burkholderiales; family Burkholderiaceae_C; genus Limnohabitans. The sequence goes on along the minus strand of NZ_JAVKLW010000136.1, from coordinate 15,261 downwards.
CCGTGACCCAACAGTTGCTGCCTAACTTGAAGAAGTTGGAGGCCAAGTGGCTGGAGGCGGATGCGCAGCCCTACCGCATTGAGGTGGCAGGTGCGGTGGAGGAAAGTTCCAAGGGCTCTAGCTCCATCTCGGCAGGAATGCCGGTGATGTTGTTCATCACCTTCACCTTGTTGATGTTGCAGTTGCATAGTTTCAGCCGCGCCGTGTTGGTGTTCTTGACGGGGCCTTTGGGGTTGGCCGGCGTGGCTGGCGCTTTGCTGGCCTTGAATCGACCGTTTGGCTTTGTAGCCTTGCTCGGGGTGATTGCTTTGATGGGGATGATTCAACGCAACTCGGTGATCTTGATTGACCAAATTGAGCAAGACCGAGCCAGTGGCATCCCTGCTTGGGAGGCGATTGTGGAGTCGGCGGTGCGTCGCTTGCGTCCGATTGTGTTGACCGCAGCGGCGGCGGTGTTGGCGATGATTCCCCTCACACGCAGCGTGTTTTGGGGGCCGATGGCGGTTGCCATCATGGGTGGCTTGGTCGTTGCCACCGTCTTGACGCTGTTGGCACTGCCTGCCATGTACGCGGCGTGGTTTAAGGTCGAAAAGCCGTCTAAAATGCAAGGCTGACCGATTTCAAGCGGGTGGTCTTCCCAGACCACCCGTTGTTATTTAGAACCCGCGCGGGTGGCGAAATTGGTAGACGCACCAGGTTTAGGTCCTGACGTCCGCAAGGATGTGCGGGTTCGAGTCCCGCCCCGCGCACCAACTTGATTGAGAGCAAGCGGCCATCAGGCCGTTGCTGACCCTGCCAAATTTAGGAGAAACCACATGGCCGTGACTGTTGAAACTTTGGAAAAGCTGGAACGCAAAATTACTTTGACGTTGCTCGTGGACGTCATCGCCAAGGAAGTGGACGTGCGTTTGAAGCGCGTGGCACGCCAAGTCAAGATTGATGGTTTCCGTCCAGGCAAAGTGCCGATGAACATCGTGGCGCAGCGCTACGGCTACTCCACACAGTTTGAAGTGATGAACGACAAAGTGGGTGAAGCATTTGCTGTGGCCACGAACGAAGCCAAATTGCGCGTGGCAGGCCAGCCACGTATCACCGAAAAAGAAGGCGCACCAGAAGGCGAGATGCAATTCGATGCCATTTTCGAGGTGTACCCAGAAGTGAAGTTCCCTGATTTGTCCAGCGTCGAAGTGGACAAAGTAGCCGCAGAAGTGACCGATGCGGCGATTGACAAAACCATTGATATTTTGCGCAAGCAACGCCGTACCTTCGCCCAACGTGGCTTGGATGGTGCCGCGCAAGACAGCGACCGCGTGACCATCGACTTCGAAGGAAAGATTGATGGCGATCCATTCCAAGGCGGTAAGGCCGAAGACTTCCAGTTCTTGCTGGGCGAAGGCCAGATGCTGAAAGAATTTGAAGATGCCGTGCGCGGCATGAAGTCTGGCGAAAGCAAAACCTTCCCTCTGAGCTTTCCTGCTGATTACCACGGCAAAGATGTGGCGGGCAAACAGTCTGATTTCTTGGTGACCTTGAAAAAAGTCGAAGCTGCGCATTTGCCAGAAGTGACGGACGAGTTGGCCAAGTCTTTGGGTGTGGCGGATGCCACCGTCGCGGGTTTGCGCGCTGACATCAAGAGCAACCTCGAGCGCGAAGTGAAGTTCCGTTTGCTGGGTCGCAACAAGCAAGCCGCTTTAGATTCTGTCGCCACGAAGGCCGAGCTTGATTTACCCAATGCCAGCGTGCAAGCCGAACTCGACCGCATGGTGGAGGGCGCACGCGCTGATTTGAAAGCCCGTGGCATCAAAGATGCTGACAAGGCGCCTATCCCTGACGATGTGTTTCGCACAAAAGCTGAAAAGCGCGTGCGCATGGGCTTGGTGGTGGCTGATTTGGTTCGCGCCAATAACTTGCAAGCGACGGCTGAACAAATCAAAGCACACATTGAAGAATTGGCCTCTAGCTACGAGAAGCCCGCCGAGGTCGTGCGCTGGTATTACAGCGACATGGGCCGGCTGGGCGAAGTTGAAGCCATCGTCATTGAAAACAACGTGACTGACTTCATCTTGTCTAAAGCTAAGGTCAACGCCAAGGCGATTTCATTCGACGAATTGATGGGTCAATCTTGATCCGCCTACAAGGAAACAACATGAGCGCACTGGATACACAAGCTTTAGGCATGGTTCCCATGGTGATTGAACAGTCGGGCCGCGGCGAGCGGTCTTACGACATCTATTCACGTTTGCTCAAAGAGCGCGTGATTTTCTTAGTGGGCGAAGTCAACGATCAAACGGCCAACTTGGTGGTTGCTCAGTTGTTGTTCCTTGAGAGCGAGAACCCAGACAAAGACATTTCGCTCTACATCAACTCTCCCGGTGGTTCGGTGAGCGCGGGCATGTCGATTTTCGACACGATGAACTTCATCAAGCCTCACGTGTCCACATTTTGCATTGGCATGGCTGCCAGCATGGGCGCGTTTTTGCTGACGGCTGGCGAGAAGGGCAAGCGTTTTTCGCTGCCAAACTCCAAGGTCATGATTCATCAGCCTTTGGGCGGTGCCCGTGGACAAGCGACTGAAATCGAAATTCACGCTCGTGAAATCTTGAAAACACGCGATCAGTTGAATCGCATCTTGGCTGAACGTACGGGCCAGCCGCTTGAAAAAATTGAGCGTGATACCGAACGCGATTACTATTTGAGTGCTGACGAGTCCAAAGAGTATGGTTTGATTGATCAAGTGATCAGCAAACGCAGCTAACCGGCACCACGCACACCTCACACACAAGCACAGCACGTACATGGCAGATAAAAAAAGCGCTTCTGGCGAAAAAACGCTCTACTGCACCTTCTGCGGTAAGAGCCAGCACGAAGTCAAAAAGCTCATTGCAGGACCTTCGATTTTCATTTGTGATGAGTGCATCGACTTGTGCAATGAAATCATTCGTGACGAGTTGCCCAACTTAGATGCCAGCAAAGAAAAAGGCAGCGATCTGCCGACGCCTGCGCAAATCAAAGCTAATCTCGATAACTATGTGATTGGCCAAGAGCCTGCCAAACGTACCTTGGCTGTGGCGGTGTACAACCACTACAAGCGGTTGAAGCACAAAGAGTCGTCTAAGAAAGATGATGTTGAACTGACCAAGAGCAATATCTTGCTGATTGGCCCGACAGGTTCAGGCAAAACCTTATTAGCGCAAACCATGGCGCGCATGCTAAATGTGCCTTTCGTCATGGCAGATGCCACTACTTTGACTGAAGCCGGTTATGTGGGTGAGGATGTTGAAAACATCATCCAAAAGTTGCTGCAAAGCTGCGAGTACGACGTGGAGCGTGCGCAACGCGGCATCGTCTACATCGACGAGATTGACAAGATTTCGCGCAAGTCCGACAACCCTTCTATCACCCGTGATGTGTCAGGCGAGGGTGTGCAACAAGCCTTGCTCAAATTGATTGAAGGCACGATGGCGAGCATTCCACCTCAAGGTGGTCGCAAGCACCCCAATCAAGACTTTTTGCAAGTTGACACCACCAACATCTTGTTTATTTGTGGCGGTGCGTTTGCAGGGCTTGAGAAAGTCATTGAGAACCGCACAGAAGCCTCGGGTATCGGGTTTGGTGCGACGGTCAAGAGCAAAGAGTCACGCAGCTTGTCCGAAGTCTTCGGTGAAGTCGAGCCTGCTGACATCATCAAGTTCGGTTTGATTCCCGAGCTGGTGGGCCGTATGCCTGTCGTGGCGACATTGGCTGAATTGACGGAAGATGCGTTGGTGCAAATCTTGACCGAGCCTAAGAATGCCTTGGTGAAACAGTACAGCAAACTGTTGGCTATGGAAGGCGCTGAGCTTGAAATTCGCCCCGCAGCTTTGCGTGCGATTGCCAAAAAAGCTTTGGCACGAAAGACGGGTGCGCGCGGTTTGCGTTCTATCCTTGAGCAATTGCTGATTGACACCATGTACGAACTACCGAATTCGCAGAATGTCGAAAAGGTGGTGGTTGAAGAAGCCACCATCGAAGAAAATAAACCTCCTTTGTTGGTGTACCGAGAGGCCGCCAAAAAGGCTTGATGATTGAACTCGGGGACAGTGCAACGAAGCCTGTCCCTTTTTACTGGAAGGCTGACCATGTCTGGACAACCCTTGCTACCTGCTACGCCTCTTGAGCTGCCCTTGTTGCCTTTGCGCGACGTAGTGGTGTTTCCGCACATGGTGATTCCACTGTTTGTCGGACGTCCCAAGAGCATCAAGGCCTTAGAGGCCGCTATGGCTGCAGAACGCCGCATCATGCTGGTGGCCCAAAAAGCAGCCGCCAAAGATGAGCCTGCTGTCACCGACATGTTTGAAGTCGGTTGCATCTCCACAATTTTGCAAATGCTCAAGTTGCCAGACGGCACCGTCAAGGTGTTGGTTGAAGGCCAGCAGCGGGCCAAGGTGGACGGCATTGAAGACGGTGAATCGCACTTCACCGCCCACGTCACGCCTATCGAAGTGTTGCCGGCTGAATCTGGCAGCGAGGTGGAGGCCCTGCGCCGCGCTGTGATGCAGCAGTTTGACCAATACGTCAAACTGAACAAGAAAATTCCGCCCGAGATTTTGACCTCCATTGCCAGCATTGATGATGCAGGCCGTTTGGCTGACACCATCGCTGCACATTTGCCTTTGAAGCTCGAGAGCAAGCAAGTCGTTCTTGACCTATCGCCTGTGCGTGATCGTTTGTCCAACTTGTTTGAGCAAATCGAGCGTGAGGTTGAAATCCTCAATGTAGACAAAAAAATCCGTGGCCGCGTCAAGCGTCAGATGGAAAAGAACCAACGTGACTTCTATCTGAACGAACAAGTCAAAGCCATCCAGAAAGAACTGGGCGAAGGCGAAGAGGGTGCGGACATCGAAGAGGTCGAGAAGAAGATCAAAGCTGCTCGCATGCCCCAAGAGGCCCGCAAGAAAGCAGAAGCAGAGCTGAAGAAACTCAAGCTCATGTCACCCATGTCGGCTGAAGCCACTGTCGTGCGTAACTACCTTGATGTCTTGGTGGGCTTGCCATGGAACAAAAAGACCAAGATTAAACATGACCTCGGCAATGCTGAAGATGTGTTGAATGAAGACCATTACGGCCTCGACAAAGTCAAAGACCGCATCTTGGAATACCTTGCTGTCCAACAGCGTGTGGACAAAGTCAAAGCCCCCATTCTTTGTTTGGTCGGCCCCCCTGGCGTGGGTAAAACCTCTCTAGGTCAATCGATTGCCAAAGCCACGGGTCGTAAATACGTGCGCATGGCTTTGGGTGGCATGCGCGACGAGGCTGAAATTCGTGGTCACCGTCGCACCTACATTGGCGCAATGCCAGGCAAGGTGCTGCAAAGCTTGACCAAGGTGGGCACACGCAATCCTTTGTTCTTGTTGGACGAGATTGACAAGTTGGGCATGGACTCGCGTGGCGATCCTTCCAGTGCGTTGCTGGAGGTGCTGGACCCTGAGCAAAACAACAAGTTCGCCGATCATTATGTGGAAGTTGATTACGACTTGAGTGATGTGATGTTTGTTGCCACCTCCAACTCGATGAATATTCCGCCTGCTTTGTTGGACCGGATGGAAGTCATTCGTTTGTCGGGGTACACCGAAGATGAAAAAACACACATCGCGATGAAGTATTTGCTACCCAAGCAAATGAAAAACAACGGCGTGAAAGACGAAGAGTTGTCGGTGGATGAAGCCGCTATTCGCGACATCGTGCGCTACTACACCCGCGAAGCGGGTGTGCGTTCGCTGGAGCGCGAAATGTCCAAGATTTGCCGTAAGGTGGTCAAGGCCTTGTTGCTCAAACAAATGAAGCCGCAAGTCAGAGTGACAGCGGACGATTTGCCTGAGTTCCTCGGCGTGCGCAAGTACACCTATGGACGTGTGGAAGCGGAGAACCAAGTTGGCCAAGTGGTCGGTTTGGCGTGGACTGAAGTGGGCGGCGATTTGCTGACCATCGAAGCCGCCATCATGATTGGCAAGGGCACCATCACGCGCACCGGCTCTTTGGGCGATGTGATGAAAGAATCTGTCGAAGCTGCACGCACGGTGGTGCGTAGCCGAGCACGTCGCTTGGGCATCTCTGAAGAGTTGCTGGAAAAGCGTGACATTCACATTCACGTGCCAGACGGTGCCACACCGAAGGATGGTCCGAGCGCAGGTGCGGCCATGACCACGGCCCTTGTGTCCGCGCTGACCGGTATTCCTGTACGTGCCGATGTGGCAATGACAGGTGAAATCACATTGCGTGGCGAGGTGACGGCGATTGGTGGCTTGAAAGAAAAGCTGCTGGCTGCATTACGCGGTGGCATCAAGACGGTGATGATTCCTGAGGAGAACATCAAAGACTTGCAAGAGATTCCAGAAAACGTGAAGAACGGTTTGGAGATCGTGCCAGTGCGTTGGATTGATAAAGTCTTGGAAATCGCGCTTGAAAAAACGCCAACACCTTTGCCAGACGACGTGCCTGTTGTGTCTGCCACGCCAATGACGGACGCAGGCACCAAGACAGAGGCCGTGAAGCACTAAGATTTTTCTGATGTCAGTCTCTCTGAGCAGAAAAATACGCTAGAATATCGGTTTAATGCGGGAATAGCTCAGTTGGTAGAGCGCAACCTTGCCAAGGTTGAGGTCGCGAGTTCGAGCCTCGTTTCCCGCTCCAAATTCGAAAAGGGAAGCAGTCAATGCTTCCCTTTTTCGTCAAAGTAGATGGCGCGATAGCAAAGCGGTTATGCACCGGATTGCAAATCCGTTTAGCCCAGTTCGACTCTGGGTCGCGCCTCCATATAAATCAAGGACTTACGAGTGATCGTAAGTCCTTTTTTGTGTTTGAAACTATGCCGATCTCACCCTGCTTGGTCAGATTCAGGACGCTCCTAAAATCGGTCAAACGCCTCTTCAACAAACCCCATTCAAAACGGTGGGGCACTAGTGTGGAAAGCAATGAGGAATTTGTGCCATAATATAGACCTTCTCGTTTGTGCCCGGGTGGTGAAATTGGTAGACGCAGGGGACTCAAAATCCCCCGCCGCGAGGCGTGCCGGTTCGATTCCGGCCCCGGGCACCATCGGTAACATTTACCGTCTTGTCTCGATATATGGTAGGCTTTTCGCTGTACTTTTATTTTTCGAGGAGACGTTGATGAGTGTCGATTTTCAAATCAACGGCAAGGCTGCCAAGGCCAATGCCGAAACAGACACCCCCCTGCTGTGGGTAATCCGTGATGAGTTGGGTCTGACCGGCACCAAGTTCGGTTGCGGTGCTGCCTTGTGTGGCGCGTGTACGGTGCATGTCGACGGCCAGCCCGTGCGGTCCTGCCAAACCCCGCTCTCGACGGTCTCAGGCAAAAAAGTCGCCACGGTGGAAAGTCTTTCCAAAGACAACAGCCACCCGCTGCAAGTGGCATGGATCAAACACGATGTGCCGCAATGCGGCTACTGCCAATCGGGCCAGTTGATGAGTGCCGCCGCGTTGCTGGCTAAAAACAAAAATCCCAGCGATACCGAGATCGATCAAGCCATGAGCGGCAACCTTTGCCGTTGTGGCACCTACACCCGTGTACGCGCTGCCATCAAAGATGCCGCCGCCATGATGCGCCAAGCTTGAACTGCTGGAGATACACCATGACACACACAAATACCTCTCGCCGTTCCTTCCTGCAAACATCTGCCGCCGTCACAGGCGGCCTGATGCTTGGTTTCAACCTGCCTGGCACACAGGGTGAGGCCAGGGCCTCAGGCACCGTGCACACGCCCAATGCGTGGGTGCACATTGCGGACAACAACGTCATCACCTTGTTGTCGGCCCGTTCGGAAATGGGTCAGGGCGTTTACACCTCCATGCCGATGTTGATTGCAGAAGAACTGCATGTAGACATCCGCCAGATCAAAGTGGCTGCTGCACCGCCTGATGCGGTGTATGTCAATGCTTTGTTGGGCGCACAAATCACGGGGGGCTCTACCTCGGTACGTGACGGTTGGCTCAAGCTGCGCGTGGCGGGTGCGCAAGTGCGCGAGATGCTGATCACCGCGGCCGCCGCGCGCTGGAATGTGGACCGCGACCTGATCAAAGCCGACAAAGGCATGATTTACGGGCCAAAAGGTCTCAAGTCCACCTACGGTGATTTGGCGCAATCTGCCGCCAGCATGCCTGTGCCTGAGAAGCCGCCGCTCAAAGACCCCAAGGATTTCAAAATCGTGGGCAAGCGCACCAAGCGTGTGGACACGCCAGCCAAGGTCAATGGCACGGCCGAGTTTGGTATTGATGTGAAGTTGCCGGGCATGGTCTACGCCTCGCTGACGCAGTGCCCCGTGATTGGCGGGAAGGTCAAAAGCTTTGACGGCACAGCAGCCAAAGCATCGACGGGCGTGATTGATGTGGTGCAACTCAACGATGGGGTGGCTGTGGTTGCTAGCAGCTGGTGGCAAGCCAAGAAAGCCCGTGACTTGCTGAGCATTCAGTGGGACGAGGGTGCAGGTGCTGCCTTGAGCGATGCCAGCGTGATTGATGGCACACGTCAAGCCTTGAAGACCGGCAAGGTGCTGGAAATCACCAAGCCACAAGGCGATGTGGCTGCGGCACTCAAAGGCGCCGCGAAGGTGATCGAAGCCGAGTACGTCATCCCCTTGCAAGCGCATGCGCCGCTCGAGCCCATGAACTTCACAGCCCATGTGCAAGGCAACAAAGCCTTGCTGATTGGCCCTACACAATTCCAACAAGGCGCCCAAGGCGCCGTGGCTGGCGCGTTGGGCCTCAAGCCTGAAGACGTCACACTGCAAACCACTTTCTTGGGTGGTGGTTTTGGTCGTCGCTTGGAGTGGGATTTCATCGTCCAAGCTGCACAAATCTCCAAGGCCGTCAACAAGCCCGTCAAATTGCTGTGGACACGTGAAGACGACATGACGCATGACTACTACCGACCTGTCGGCGTGAACCAACTCAAGGCCGGTCTGGATGCCTCAGGCAAGCCTGTGGCTTTGCACTTCAAGGTCGCTTCTCAGTCAGTGACGCAACGCGCGTTTGGTTTACCCAAAGACACGATGGACCCGTTCATGGCCGAAGCTGCGGTGGCGGGCTACAACATCGCCAACACCCAGCACGATTTGGTGATTCACGACACGGGTGTGCGCGTGGGCTACTGGCGTGCCGTGAGCCATAACATGAATGCGTTTGCCAATGAGAGCTTCATGGACGAGCTGGCCAAAGCCGCTGGCAAAGACCCCTACGACTACCGCATGAGCCTGCTGGCGGGCAAGCCCCGCTTTGCCAACGTGCTCAAACTCGCCGCAGACAAAGCGGGTTGGGGCAAGCCTGTGGCCAAGGGCCGCGCACTGGGCATTGCTTTGATGGAAGGCTATGACACTTACATGGCGCAAGTCGCGGAAGTGAGTTTGGATGCCAACGGCGAGGTACAAGTGCATCGCGTGTCGGTGGCCGCAGACTTAGGCCACATGGTCAACCCCGACACGGTCGAGGCGCAGTTGCAGTCCAGCATCATCTTTGGCATGGGCGCGGCGTTGAAGCACCAAATCACCATGACGGCTGGTCGTGTGCAAGAGACCAACTATCACAACTTCCAGCCAGTACGCATGCACGAGGCGCCCAAGATTGACATCATGTTGGTTCAAAGCAGCGAGAAGCCAGGCGGCATTGGTGAGCCCGCCACCGCAGTGGTGGCCCCAGCCATTGCCAATGCGGTGGCCAAGCTCACGGGCAAGCGGGTGCGTCGTTTGCCTATCACGGCCGACGTGCTCAAGCAAACAGCGGTGGCTTAAGCCACCACGAAAGACGCTGCGATGGAGAGCTTAGACCTGCGTGTGTTGGGTGATGTGCTTGCCTGGCGTCAGATGGGTCGACGCGTCACCTTGGTCACGGTGGTGGAGACGTGGGGCAGCGCCCCGCGTCCCCCCGGTGCTTTGTTGGCGGTGCGCGATGATGGTGTGGTCAGCGGCTCTGTCTCGGGTGGGTGTGTCGAGGACGATTTGATCGCGCGCATCAAAGCGGGCGAGTACGACGCGCTCGCACACCCCTCGATGGTGGCCTACGGCGTGAGCAAAGAAGAAGCGACTCGCTTCGGATTGCCCTGCGGCGGCACCTTGCGCTTGGTGCAAGAGCCTGTCAAAGACGTGGCTTGGATTGAAGAGGTGTTGCAACGCACCGCGTCTCACCAATTGGTGGCGCGGACGGTGAAGTTGTCGACGGGGGAGGTGACACTGCGCGATGCTGTGCGCACCGATGCCTTGCAGTTTGATGGCCTCACACTCACCACCTTGTTTGGACCACGCTGGCGCTTGTTGTTGATTGGCGCTGGCCAACTCAGTCAAACCGTGGCGCACATGGCCCAGTTGCTCGATTTCGAGGTGTTGGTGTGTGACCCGCGAGAAGAGTACGCCGCAAGCTTGGGCCTCGAAGGTGTCACGCGTGTCATGGGCATGCCCGATGACGTCGTGCTGGCGCTCAAACCCGACGCGCACACCGCGGTGGTGGCTTTGACGCATGACGCCAAGCTCGACGACATGGCTTTGATGGAGGCCTTGAACTCGGATGCGTTTTACGTGGGAGCCTTGGGATCGCGTCGCAATCAAGCCACGCGCAAGCAACGCTTGATGGAGCACTTGGAGGTGAGCGAGCAAGCCTTGGCACGTTTGCATGGCCCCGTGGGTTTGAACATCGCGGCCAAAACACCCGCAGAAATTGCGGTGTCCATCCTTGCACAAATCGTGCAGGTCAAAAATGCGGCGGTGGTGGCGCCCAGCGCGAGCGAATCCTCTTGCCTCAAGACGTGACGCCTTTGCCGACTGTCATCGTACTGGCCGCAGGCAAAGGTGAACGCTTCAAAGCTTCAGGTTCGACCCAAGACAAACTCCATACCTTGCTGTGTGGCCAACGTGTGCGCGACCATGTGCTGGCCGCAGTGCAAGCCAGTGGCTTGCCGTTTCATGTGGTCGAACGCGAACACACCGCACACTTACATGAACCTGGTATGGGCGGCAGTATCGCTTGCGGGGTGGCTGCAACCGCACATGCCAGCGCTTGGTTGGTCTTGCCTGCGGACTTGCCGTTGATTCAGGCTGACACGCTGTTGTCTGTGGCGGCTGCTTTGCAGCAACATGCCGTGGTGGTGCCGTTTTATCAGGGCCAACAAGGCCATCCCATTGGGTTTGATGCGTCATGTGGTGCTGCGCTATTGCAACTCCAGGGGGATCAAGGCGCGCGCGCTGTGTTGGCCCAACATCCAGTTTGCAGATTGGATGTGGTGGATGAGGGCTGTGTGTTGGATGTCGATACGGTGGCGGCGCTGGCACAGGCTCATATAGGTTTGCAAAAACGTCTAGGCATTTGACTTCTGTCAATCACGGGCTTTTGCGAGCCGCTAAGATAGTGCCGCCAGCATCTTCTGGCCCTATTTCCAACTTTGCTAAGGGCACTCTTATGAACAAACCTACCAACCGTCGTGTTTTCATGATGCAAACCATCTCTGTTGCTGGCATCGCCGCCTTCGCGACAACGGCGGCACAAGCTGCGATGGTGGACGAGAAAGACCCTCAAGCCACAGGCTTGGGCTACAAAGCAGACGCCACAAAAGTGGACAAAGCCAAACAACCCAAATATGCGGCTGGCCAACAGTGCAGCAACTGTGCGTTGTTCCAAGGTAAAGCAGGCGATGCTGCGGGTGGATGCCCTTTGTTTGCGGGCAAACAAGTCTCTGCTAAAGCTTGGTGCACGGCTTACGCGAAAAAGGCTTAATCTCAGCCTCGGCCTCGGCCTCTCGTCAGAGGCCATCACACCATGGGAGCCAACGGGCTCCCATTTTTTCTTGGACTCCACCACCATCGACCTGTGTCTGGGGTTGTTCGACTGGGCACCGTTTCGCTCCGCCAAGGCCGCTGTGAAGATGCACACCTTGCTGGACTTGCGCGGCTCCATCCCGGCCTTCATCCACATCAGCGACGGCAAGATGCACGATGTGCATGTGCTGGACATGCTGCCCATCGAGGCGGGCGCTTTCTACATCATGGACAGAGGGGCTATCTGGATTTCTCTCGCCTGTACACCATGCACCAGTGCGCGACCTTCTTCGTGACCCGTGCCAAGAGCAATATGAACGCCCGGCGTGTGTACTCGGCTCCTGTGGAAAAAACCACAGGCCTTGTCTGCGATCAGACCATTGCACTCAATGGGCACTACGCAGGCCAAAACTATCCCGCGCATCTGCGGCGCATCAAGTTCAACGACCTGGGATCGGAAAAGACACTCGTCTTTCTGAGCAACAACATGACACTGCCAGCGTTGACCATCACAGCCCTGTACAAGAACCGTTGGCAGGTCGAGTTGTTCTTCAAATGGATCAAGCAGCATCTGCGCATCAAGAAATTTTTGGGCACCAGCGAAAACGCGGTCAAGACGCAAATCTGGTGCGCCGTGGCCACGTACGTGCTGATTGCCCTTGTCAAGAAGGAGTTGCAATTGGAGGCCTCGCTCTACACTTTTCTACAGATTTTGTCGGAGTCTGTTTTCGAGAAAATGTCGATTTCATGCGTCTTGCGGCCTGATGCCTACACATCAGAAGAGGTAGACAGCGCTAAGCAGTTGAATTTGTTCACTTTTTAACCGGACACTACTGAGTCTGTGGGTAGTGATGGTGTGTTCACTTTAGAGTTGCTGAAGTCGGGTCAGCACTTGCAAGTGCAAGGGGCCGCAGGCATGGATGTGCCGATGTCGTGCGGTCAGGGTATTTGTGGCACGTGTTTGACCCGTGTGGTGGGCGGTGTGCCCGACCACCGAGACATGTACCTCAGCGGCGAAGAGCAAGACGCGAACGATCAGTTCACGCCGTGCTGTTCACGCAGTAAAACTGCGGTGCTGATGTTGGATCTTTGAGGGCTTGTGGGCTAGCGTGCGTAACCGCCGCCGCCACCAAAACCGCCACCACTGCGTCCACCACCCGAGCGGCCGCCACCTCCACCCCTGCCGCCACCTGAGCGGCCGCCATAACCGCCACCTCCACCACCGCCGCGTTTGCGTTCGGTCATGAGGTCGACGCTGGTGCGTGTGGGGTCAGGCTGGCGTTGCGCGCCACCTTGTGTTTTGTGGCCAAACGCGTTCACGCCGCTTTGCGTGCCGAGGTGTGCGTTGGCACGAGGTTGGAAGTCGTCATCGTCACGACGCGGCGCGCGTGGTGCATCCATGTCACGTGGTGGGCGTGGCGCATCGTTGCGGGGGGCACGGTTGTCGAATTGACGTGGTGGGCGTTGGCCCTGGCCTTGACCGGGTTGGCGGTTGCCATCACGCGCAGGGCGGTCACCCATTTGGGCACGCTCACCATCACGTGCGGGGCGGTCACCCGCGCGGTCACGGCCCACATGGCTGTTCGGACGAGGTGCGCGCCCCCCGTCGCTACCGCCTTGGCCACCACGGCCACCGCCATTGCGACCGCCGCCTGTGGCTTTGGTGTCGCGAATGCGTTGCATCATTTCGCCACGTGCGGCTTTGGCCGCTGCTGCCATTACGTCACGGCCTGGGGGCTTGCCTAAGCCGCCCCACAGGGTTTGACGGCCCATCGCAATGGGCTCAGCCTTTTCATCGGCTTCAGGGCCAAAGCCCTCAACCGCAACGACAGGCACTTGTTGTTTGGTAAAGATTTCGATGTCGCGCATGAACCCTTGTTCATCCAATGACACCAAGCTCACGGCTTCGCCGCTGGAGCCCGCGCGGCCTGTGCGACCAATGCGGTGCACATAGTCTTCGCTGATGTTGGGGATTTCGTAGTTGACCACGTGTGGCAACTCGTCAATGTCGATGCCGCGTGCTGCAATGTCGGTGGCGACCAAGGCGCGGATGTCGCCGCTCTTGAAGCCCGCCAAGGCTTGGGTACGTGCGGTTTGGCTCTTGTTGCCGTGCAAGGCCATGGCACTGATGCCGCTCTTGGTCAAGAACTCGGCCACGTTGTTGGCGCCAAACTTGGTGCGGGTGAACACCAACACTTGGCTCCAGTTGTGCTCGTTGATGATGTGGGCGAGCAAAGCCTTTTTCTTGCCACGACCCACCGGGTGAACCACTTGCGTGATGCGCTGCACCGTGGTGTTGCTGGGGGTGACTTGGATGCTTTGCGGATTTTTCAACAGGTTGTTGGCCAGCTCGCGAATTTCGTCGCTGAAAGTAGCAGAGAACAACAAGCTTTGTTTGTCTTTGGGCACCAAGGCCAAGATTTTTTTGACGTCGTGGATGAAGCCCATGTCCAACATGCGGTCGGCTTCGTCGAGCACCAAAATTTCCACGGTGGACAAATCGAGCAAGCCTTGCTGTTGCAAGTCGAGCAAGCGGCCGGGGGTGGCCACCAAAATGTCCACGCCTTTTTTGATGCGTGCCACTTGCGGGTTCATGCCCACGCCGCCAAAGATGACGGTGGAGGTGAGTTGCAAATACTTGCCGTAGTTGCGGACCGACTCTTCCACTTGGGCCGCGAGTTCGCGGGTGGGCGTTAGCACGAGGGCGCGCACGCCGTACACACCAAACTTGTTTTCTTTGCTGCGGCTCATGGTGAGTTTGTGCAGCATCGGCAGTGTGAACGCCGCTGTTTTGCCAGTGCCAGTTTGGGCACCGGCTAACAAGTCGTGCCCAGCGAGTACGACTGGAATAGCCTGTGCTTGGATGGGGGTTGGCGTTTCGTAGCCCTGTTCGGCCACAGCTTTTTGGATGGCCGGAGCCAAATTTAAATCTTCAAATTTCATGATGGAGCGCTTAGGTCAGCGCGTGACACCAACCCGCTTGGCCCGAAGGCCACCCAGTCAAAGGTCGGCAATAGTTACAGGTGAGCTCTAGAAATCACAAACAGAGAAGTGTTTGGAACCAGCTCCAGCAGAAGTGCTGATGTTGCGGCAACTGGCGGCGACAACGGTGCATATTGTGGCATGGATTGAAGGGGCCCCGCGTCGAAAAGCTTTGCTACCGCCGCGCCGCCTTGAGCCTTGGGTTTTAAAGGACGGCGGAGGGTGGTAGTACAGGGACTGTTGGCGTGAAAACTTGAAAGAGGGTGTAGACATTGCCCAAATCACCGATTAGCACGGCGGCATCGTCAGGGCTTATCGATTCTGCACTCATGGCATCAGACAATACAAGGCGGATTCAAGGACGAAGTGCAACACGCTTTAACGAGGCATGGAATACCTCGTGAGGTGTCTTGAATCCTAGTCGCTTTCTGGGGCGGTGATTCAATCGGTTTTCAATCATAGTCAATTCCTCATCCGTCACGGTT
>NZ_JAVKLW010000135.1:0-4939 GCF_031538885.1 Limnohabitans sp. | reverse complement strand
GTCCTGGGAGCCTTTGTCACCACCGCATAGCAACAGCACGACGACGTTGCTGGCCAACGCATAGTAAACGCGGTAGCCCGCCCCTTGGTCGATCCGCAATTCCCATACCCCCTCGCGGCAGAACTTGTGGTCACCGAAGTTCCCGCCTTCTACTCGGTTGACGCGCTTGAGCACTTGCATTTTTGCAATAGGGTCGCGCAGCTTTTTCAACCATTCCTGAAAGGGATCTCTTTCATCCTCGCTGAGGTAGTGCCGGACAATGAACATAATCCATTATCGTCTAAAAACGACAAAATACAAAAATGGTGAAGTCTTTTCTTCCATCAGTCCCTGACCAAGAATGCGCTGCCCATTTGCTTGGCCCGTTTGACATCATCTCCATGCAGGTAGATCGAGGTGGTCGAAATGGAAGCATGACGCAAATTGTCCCGCACTGAAGTCAGCTCTGCCCCTCTGGCCAGTGCATGGGTTGCATGGGTATGGCGCATCCAATGCGGCGTAGCCTTGCGCAGCTTTTCCGCAAGGGCCGGATTTTCTTGTCCTACTTCACCAGCGGCAGTTTCAAAGAATCGTTTCATCACGACCCAGAGTCGGGTTGCTGATATTCCCGACTGGTTCTCCAAGCCCATGGAACCAATCAGCTTGGTGCTCGGAATCCACATGTTTGGAGTGGTTGGCAACCCTCGTTGAACCAGATATCGCTGCAAGGCAGACCTGGCCAGTGGGGGCAAGGCCACTTTTCCGGGCTTGCTGCCTTTGCCCACCAAGCTAAGCCAATGATCGTCGCGGTCGTCGACGTGCACCGAGCGCAGTGACACCTCAACCAGCTCGCTGATGCGCAGTCCCGTTGCATAGGCAAAGTCCAGAATAAAGCGCAACCGCTGTGCCGCTGGTGCTGTCCACCCATATGACCATTCCAATCCGTCAGCAATAGTACGAATCAACGCCCATTCGCCATCAGAGAAGACATGTTGGATCTCCATGGCGGTAGTGCGCGCTGCGCCGCGTACCTTGATTCCGGCAAATGGATTCGTCAGCACATAACCCTGCTCCATCAGCCATCGGTACATGGCCCCCAGCACAGACAGCGCGTAAGCCACAGACCGTGCACAAAGTGGCCCGTTAAATGGCCTCCACTCTGGGGATGTTCTCGATAGTGATGGTCCGATCCAGCGACTTGCTGGACGACGCATAAACGCCCTGTATGCCACCGCATCTTCCGCAGTCAGTGAAGACATGGCTACGCCGCGTTCCAATGCCGCCCAAAGAATTAGACGTTCGGCTTCTTTGCGGTATGCCCGCAGTGTGGATGGTGTTTCGTGAAGAGACAGCCAAGCATTGACGGCCTGATAGTCGTTGTCCGCATTGAGCGAGCAGGTTTTGCGTGGGGCACGGAACACCCCATAGGAGCCGTCAACGTCCTCAGGTACCCGCAAGACTTCCCAAGGAACGATGTCTGAGTTGGTCGGCACCGCGATCAGGGCATGAGCCCGTTCGGTCAGTTGCGGATACTGTGCAAAAAACGCTTCAATCCGTTTGGCTCCTGTAGCGCCCAGTCCATCGATGCCTGCCCACCACATACGCCGCCTGGGAACGCGCACCGTGAGATCGGCCAGCGTCCTGATACCGTGGGCTTGCAAGGATCGGCAAGTCCGCTCTGGGAGCCACTTGCCGATGTCATCGGTCACCAAGGGTTCCGGCACCACTGAATTGCGCAGGTAGTCAATGGCTTGAAACACCTTGCGAGACAGGTTTGCCTTTTTTGAGTCTGGGTGGTCTAGCAGTTCAACCAGGTCGGCTTGGTGGCGTGATCGGGCAAAAGAGATGAGTTTTTGGCGGATGCGCCGGATCACGCCACGCGAGGACTCGTCCTTGGCACGCTGCTCACCCAGGTAGCGCTCAACCGCCTCGCGTGAGCTCACACCTTCGTACCAGGCACGCAGCGCAGCCAGCTCGCCCAAATCGGGGAAATCGGCTGAAATTTCGCTTTTGATGACAAGCGCTTGGGATGGGCGATTTTTCACGAAGGTAAGTTTAGAAAAATAACAAGTGCATTTGGATAATAAGACTTATCTCCCCATTTGTGTAGATGCTCATATTATTTTGCAATTCGTTGACCCAAAAACCATGACAAAACCGAACGCGAACCGCCTCAACATCCTCACGCCAGCCGAAATCACCGAACTCTATGGCTTACCTCAATTTGGCGATGAAGAGCGGCGCCACTATTTCGATATGAGTGCACAAGAGCGCCAGGTAGTTGAGGGGCGTCGCTCCGCTGCCGGGATCTTCCTGGCGTTAGAGCTGGGCTACTTCAAAGCGAAGCGGCAATTCTTTGATTTCACCCCGGCACAGGTCATGCCAGATTTGCGCTACCTGGCACAGCATTTTTTCAGCCGATTGGATGTAACGCAGCTTGTATTGCCATCCAGCACCACAAGAACCAGTGTGCAGCAGGCCATTCTGGGTTTGGCCAAATACCGCGCATGGGATGCCATTGCCAAAGATGAGTTGACTATGCGAATGCAGCGATTCGCTGCATTATCCACCCAGCCGCTGTACATCCTGCGGGAATCTTTGCAGCATCTCTCGCAACAGCGTTACGTAGCACCGCGATACAGCTCCTTGCAGGACATGATAGGTGGCGTTATCGCCGCAGAAATGGAGCGGCTTACGCAACTTTTAGTGCAACAGGCGTCGGCCAAAATTGTGGACTGCCTGGATGCCCTACTGCTGGGAAGCGGGCAGGAATTGAGCATCAACGCCATCAAACGGGAACCGAAAAACTTTGGCCTCAAGGAACTGCGGCTTGAAGTGCAAAGGCGGCAGTTTTTCCATCCACTGCACGAATTTGCCAACGCGTTTCTAGCCTCTGCCGGACTTTCCCAGGAGAGTGGCAAATACTATGCCTCGCTGGTCCCGTACTACACCCATTACAAGCTCCAGCGCATGCCACGCGGTGCCGCTCGCTTGTACCTGCTGTGCTTTGCCTTGCATCGATACCGGCAAATCAATGACAACCTGATCGAAGCCTTTATTTACCTGGTCGGCCAGTTTGACAAGCAGGCCAAAGCGGCGGCCATGGAGGCCATGGGCAAGGCGACGACGGAGGCCAACGCTAATCTGGGTGCCGCCGGGGAAGTGCTCAATCTGTTTGTGGATGAGTCGATTGCCGAGGACAGCCCGTTCATCGACGTCAAGACGCGGGCATTTTCATTGCTTGATCCGCAGAGTTTCGCCAGTGTTTCCAACTATCTGCGCAATGTGTCTTTCGATCGCCTGGCCTTCGAGTGGGAATACCTAGCCAAGTTGTCCATGACCATCAAACGAAACTTGCGCCACCTCTTTTGTGAGCTGGATTTCGCAGGTCGCGTCCAGGATGCACCGCTGGTGGAGGCCATTGGCATCTTGCAGGGGGTGCTGCGTCAGCACCAGTCCCCGCGCCATTCAGATAAGGCGGCCTTCCCATCCGCGCTGATCCCCAAACATCTGCGCCGCTATCTCTACCCAAAAACCGATGCCCAAGAGGGCGAGGGTAAGGTTTTAGATATTGATCGCTATGAGTTCTTGGTTTACCGACTGCTGCGCAATGCACTGGAGTCGGGGGACATCTTTGTCACCAACAGCCACGAATTCCGCCAGTTCGAAGATGACTTGATCAGCGATGTGCGGTGGAAAGACAAGGCGACTCTTCTTGCTGAAATTGATGCACCCCTATTGCTCGCCCCCATCAGTCACACCTTGGAGATATTTCGCCAAGCCCTAGCCACCCGCTACTCGGCTGTTAACCAACGTATTGCAGACAGCCTCAACCAGCACATCAAGATCGCGGGCCAAGGTGAGAAGAAGCGCTGGAAGCTGGTGTATCCAACCGAGAAGGTACAAACCAACCATGCTTTTTACGCGCAACTGCCCAGCATCGCTATTGCGGATTTGTTGCGCTTTGTGGCGAAGGAAGCGGGATTCCTAGAGGCGTTCAGTCACGTTCTTGGACGGCACGCAAAGTCCATGCCTCATCTGCGAGAAATACTGGCTTGCGTGGTGGCCTTTGGCACCAACATGGGCTTGGGCAAGATGGCGGAGGTGTCGGGTCTGAGCTACGCCACTTTGCTGACAACGGCGCGCAATATGCTCCGTCCTGAAACCCTGCGTGGCGCCAATGACGCGATCAGCAACGCCACCGCCAAATTGCCCGCCTTTGAATTGTTCAACATCCGCGATGAGGTGCACTCCAGCAGCGACGGTCAGCGCATGGAAACCAAGATCGACACGTTCAACGCCCGATACTCGCCCAAATACTTCGGCCTGGACAAGGGGGTGAGCGCCTGCACCGTGGTGGCCAATCACGTCCCCATCAATGCGCGCATCATTGGCACCCATGAGCATGAAAGTCATTACGTCTTTGACTTGCTCTACAACAACACCTCGGAGATACGGCCTACCCGCCATTCGACAGATACCCACGGCACCAATCACGTCAACTTCTGGACGTTGCGTACCTTCGGCTATGGATTTGCCCCACGGTACAAGGATCTACGCAAGAAAACAGCCTCATTGGTCAGCTTCGAGGCCCCTAGCACCTACGCGCAGGATGTGCTGATCCGTCCATCCTACAAGGTGGACACCGATTTGATCATTCGCGAGTGGCCCAACATCCAGCGGATCATGGCCTCACTGGCACAGAAGGACACCACGCAAGCCACTATTGTGCGCAAACTCAGCAGCTACGCACGCCAGAACCAGACCAAGAAAGCGCTCTGGGAACTCGACAATATTTGCCGTACTTTGTACATTCTGGATTTGGCGGATTCAAGGACGAAGTGCAACACGCTTTAACGAGGCATGGAATACCTCGTGAGGTGTCTTGAATCCTAGTCGCTTTCTGGGGCGGTGATTCAATCGGTTTTCAATCATAGTCAATTCCTCATCCGTCACGGTT
>NZ_JAVKLW010000134.1:0-37462 GCF_031538885.1 Limnohabitans sp. | reverse complement strand
TCCACCTATGTGGCGGTGGTGCGCAGCATTGCGCACGAAGTCGTCCAGCGTTTGAGCGCAGGGCGCATCAAAGGCAAGACGGTGAAAGTGCGTTTGCTGCAAGAGGCTTCAGGCCGTTGAGTTGCCCTGATGACGCTTATGAGGGGGGGAGTGTTTGAAATGATCCAAGGGGGTGAGGCTCAAAAATTGGCCTCAAACCTTTATGAATCAAGGGTTTAGACGGTTTTTAGGGTTGGCGGCGGGGAACGTTTATTTTGATCCATTGACCGCCCAAAAATCTGGGTGTGATTGCTAGAAAAATGCCCATAAATAAATCGCAAGTTGACCGGAAAAATCCGGTTCGTGACTGAACTTAGATTGAGGGGCTTGCCAGATTTAATCGGCGGCCTACAATTGCGGCTAAGTCAGTGGACTGGAAATGAACCAGCTCCACGGGTTTGCAGAAATGTGAACCGCAGTGATTATGTAGGCCGCTCACCCTACCTGACCCAAGCCCACCTAGCGTGGGCTTTTTAATGCCCGTCGTCATTTGAGGTCGCCGACCAGCAGCTCGTACAGGTTGCCGTTGGAAAGCGTCGACTGGTCTGAACTGCCCAACGACACCACTGAAGCCGTGATGCCCGTTTTGGTCTGCTGGTTGAGTCGGATCACAATTTTGGGCATCGTCTTGTTGAATGCGCCTTGCGGCACCACGACCAATGAGCCTGCAACCTTGTCCCAAAGCACAGCGCGGTAATTGCGGAATTGTTCGGGCAAGCTGTTGATCCACTCATCGGGCCACACTTGGCTTGGTGAACCTTTGGCGCGACGGCCTTTGCCTTTGGCGTCCGGCTTGGCCGCTTTGTGTTGGCCCTCTAATTTGACGGTCTTGCGGTCAAGCACAGAGACGCTGGTGGACAGAACTTCAGTGCTAGGCATGCGGCTGGCAAGCGCTTGCAATACAGCGCTGTCGAAGAATCCCACAATTTGAACTTCGCCTTGAGGCTTTGAAGCTGCTTTAACGGTGTCTCGAAAGCCTTTAAAACCTTCATTGAGAACCTTTTGAAACGCGGGTGAAATGGTCTTGTCGACCAATGGCCCTTGCAGTTCGCGTGGCAGGCGTGCCAGCTTTTCGCCTAAGGCCTGCTCAGGGCTGACCCATGCCTTGCCTACGTTGTGATCCCATCCGGGGTCAATGCCGACAGGCACGCGGTCTTTGATTTCTCCGTCACGGGTGATGACCTCGCGGGTTTTCATCTCAAACGGCTTGGACACTTCCAAGTTGTCGCGTGTCAAATCAGCATCGCCATAGGCGCGAACGGCGCAACGGCATCCCCAGCCGTTGGGCGGGTAATGCGTTGACCAAAACACATCATCAATCGGGTAAATCAAACCGTCCCACTGACGGTGTTGCGGGCGAACGCGCATATCGCCAGCCGTGCGGTATTGCAAATATGGGCGGTTGGCTTTGTTGGCTTGGAGCTGTTGCCAACGACCGGCCATACGGGCCGAGCGCATGTTGGTGTCAAAAATCACCCGTGTACGCCACCCACGTTGGCCGTTGTATGACCAACCGTGGTCAGCCACCGCTTTGTCAAAGTCCTTGCGGAACTGGGTAATCGTTGTGCCTTGCTCAATCGCCCGTGTGACCGCCGAATGAAGATCGCGCACCAAGTCTGTGTTGGTGGCACCGGCTACAGCAAAAACTTTGGCATGAACGGGGCCTGCTAAATCCTCCCATTGCAGGCTTGCTTCGGGTAGCTTGGCTTTGAGGTAGTCAATGGCCTCGGCGAACTTGACACCAAACGGTTTGGCTGTCGTATCAGGCATCGCACACCTCGGGACCGACCAAAATTTCAGCCTCACGCATCACTACCAAACCGAGCCGGTTCGCTAGATCATGTTCAGTGCGGGCACCTTTTGAATCTTGCCATCCGGGCAGCAAGGCCACACCATCGCACCGCACCAATTGTGTGATGGCCATGCGCATATAGCCTAGCCATGTTCCGCAGCGGGGCTCAGGATTTTCAGCGGGGTTTTCAATCTCAAAACCGAGGTCTCGCAGCCGTTTGGCAGCCGCATGAAAGGCCGGGTAATTGAAATTGGGCAACCCGCTCATTGGCCCAGCAATGTAAATACGTTTCATGCTGGATGAGTTTTTACTTCTCGGCCAACTTGGAGCGCAACTCATAGCCCATCAGTGGCCAAAGTTCATCGCGCGAGTTTTCAACAGCAATTTTTTCACCGATGGCCTGGTCATCGTTTGCAGAAGACACAGAGCAAGACGGCTTACCGACAACTGCATAGCCATTGCGTGTGGTCAAAATCGCCCAGCGCAAGACTTGGCCAGTTTTAGAAACGTGCTTGACGATCTCTGTGTCAACAATGTTGGCCTCAATGTCTGCAGGCGTGATACGCGGGGCCGTTTTTCCTTTGGCCTGAATTGCTTGTTCGATAGTTTGGTCAGTCATCTTTCACTCCTTTAAAAAATCAATCGGTATTTGTGGCGGCACCAGCGGCAATTGAATACATCAAGGCACGGTCAATCACTTCGCGCAAGCCAGCGTCGTCTAATTGGCCGACCATCCCTTCCAGTGCCGACTTGAAATCGGCGAGTGATTTACCGTCTTTTTCAAACTGCACCAGCATGTCGTACACAGGCGCTATGGCGTTATCTGAAAGCGCTTTGTCAGCAGCCAATGAGGCAAGCTCTACGGCGTCGTCTTCGGTGAGGCCCACGTCTTGGGCGAATGAATAACCGGGCAACGCCGAAAAGTCGATCGAAGATTTATTACCTGACTTGTTTGCGGACGTAGTGTTTGAGCCGGGCGCAGTCGACAAGGCCGTGGTGGGAAACACCAGCTCATCGTCCGGCCCTTCGGCCACAGGTATGTCCAGCTCCTCAAGCAATGCTCGGCGTGATGGCTTTGCGCCCAAACGCGCAGCCGTTGCATAGGTCTCAGCACGGTCTTTGCCTGCTGCTTTGTGCAGGTAAAACTCCATCGTGGGGGCCGCAACACCATCACCAAAATTGAACTGAGTGATCCACTTGAAAATCTCGCCCATACTTTCGGCGGCAATGTCTCGGTCGGCATCGTGCACCGACTCTTGGCGGTCTTTGGCCGTCTCGCTGGCAGCGCGTGAGCCTACATCCAGTTGCTCGCCGATCATGGCTTGGCTGGTGAGCGCTTTGCTCATCTCTCGGTTACACAAGGTGATGAGGTTTTGTTGCGGCAAAGCGCCGGAACTGCTTCCCTGCGGCACTAGCAACTCGACGTTGTTATCTTGCTGCATCACGATGTAGCCAGCCTCCAGCATGTTGGCCAACGCGTCGGCCAACGCGTCTTGCTCGGCCTCACCAGTGCCGGGCGCGTAGCGGCCAATGGGCCAAGGCAGGCCGTGTCGTTCGCAGTACTTCACGAAGTAGCGCCAACCGCCGGTTTTGAATGTCCAAGGCCAAAAGCATGACGACAAAAGCGCCATGCCATACGGGTTGTCTGTCGTAGCCATGTGACGTGACACCACAAATTGATACGGCTCTACAGATTGGCCTTGCCAGTTGTCACGCGATACCAGCAAAGGGGCCGCGTGCGCATCAAACTTAAAGCGTCGGCCAGGGCGATCAATCACTTGTGTGGGCAAATACATGCCGTCGACTAAGCCCCACACCAACTCATGCACGCGGTAGCCGGTCAACACGGACGATGACATTTGCCACATCACCTCCAACCAATCAGCCACGGCATTGGGGCGCGTGTTACGCATCCACTTTTGGCATAGGTCAAGCGCCGCCGCAGCTTTTGCGTCGTTCGCTTCGCCCACTAACAGGCGGTAGTCATTGGAGCGGAATGAGCCGCGCACTGAGCGGATTTCACCGATCACATGGGGGTCGGCCATGATGGAGTGGTAGACGCGGTCTGATTGACCCATCTCACGCAAGATGGGGTCAGGGTTTGGCAGCGCGTACAACGTGCCAAAGAAACGCTGCGGGTCAGTTTCAGGCGTTGCCACCGGCTTGCCTAGCCAACCCTTCATGGATTGAACAAGCCCCTTGCCGAGAAAAGATTTAGAAGACATAAACGGGCCTAGTTAGAGGGTTGGTGATAGGTTTTGACGTTTGGAATGCCACGAGCACCCAAGCGAATCTTTGGCGTGCCACCAGCGCGGGTCAGGCACAGCATCCACAGCATGTGAAGCGCGTCTGGCCCGTCGTCATGGTCTGCTTCAGGCCAATGGCGAAGCTGGCTGTTGAGTACGGTGTGGGCTTGATGAAACAGAATCAAACCGTTGTTGACGTGAGGGCTGAGCGACTCAATCCGCAGGTTTTTGTCGGTGTTGGGTGTGAGCGCAATGGCGGGCACCGGCACACCAGCTTTGGCCGACGACTTAATGAGCTCTTGCCTGAAGAACTCTTGAAACTGAATCGACTCAATGCCCCAAACCAAACAGCGGTAGTCGCGCTGGTATTCAATGATCTTGCTGATTTGGCGGTCGGGGATCATGCGTGCCACCGTGGCCTCTACCACCGACAACACCCCGTGATTGCGATCAAACCCGCCCACCAAACATGCCGACGGGTCGCGGCTTTTGTTGTTCTTACCGAGTGACGGGTCATGCGCCCCATAGAACACCCAGTCGCGGCTTGGCTGCACCCAAAACTTCATGCCTTGGAAGAAACTGGCTTCATCGTTGGTCGGGTCGTTTTGATATTCGCAATCAAACGCGTGGTGGTCACCCGCACGAATCTTCATGAGCTTGAGCAACGGACGCATGGTCGGCCAGCTCACAATTGACCCAGCGTCCATATCTGCTCGGCGCTGGTTGTAGAACGTGTCGGCTATCTCTTCGCCTTCATTGATATACAGCTCTTCCCACTGCTGCCATAAGTCCATGCGGTCGGGCCAGCGAACAACTGCTGAGAACTTGACCCGCTTCCAGCTTGGGTTTTTATGCACCCGATTGGCAACGCTGTCGTAATGCAAGATCGTGTTGAGATACAGCACGTCCATGCTGCCGTCAGGTGGGCCAAGGGGCAGCACCACCTTTTTGAGCCATTGCTCCAACTTGTCGCGTTGCTCTTTTGAGCGCACGTTTTCGTCGTTTTCAATGTCGTCCAGCAACACAAAGTCTGGGCGGTGTGGGCCGTGGCGCAAGCCGCGCATTTTCTTGCCTGAGCCAAAGGCCTGCACCTTGGCGTTGTTGCGTGTCACGATGACACCTGCATTCCACACACGGCCTTTACCGCATGCGTCGGGGAAGTCCATGCTTAAGCGTGGGTTGCTTTCCAGCTCAACTTTGACAGCCTCCAACATGGTGGCCGTTTGGTCGAACGAATCCATCACCAAAGGAATAAAGCGCTTGCGACCAGTGACAACCACCCACAGTGTTGCCAGCTGTGTACCCAGCGTAGATTTGGCCTCACCACGCGGTGCAGACACTTCTATCAACTGGCCTTCAGGCTTGTCAATCAGCACTGGAATCGTGTCGAAGAACCAGCGGTGGAACGCGCTTGGTTCGCTCTTCACATAGTGCGGAAAGTACGTACGGCAAAAAAACTCGTAATCATTGTGCGCACGCGTAGCCCGTTTGTCACGGGCCGCAAAGTCGGTGGCAAAGCCGTCGCACTCCGCTTCAATCAGTGTGCGTTGCTCATGGGCATACGCGGCCAGCTCGGCCAAGAAGTCTTTGTCGCGGAGTTGTTTTTGCTTTGCCATGATGACGCTTTATTGAGTGCTGCCAAATTCGCGCACGAACTCGGGGCCCGCCTCTTCAAGCAATGCAATGAACTGCTCACGCATCTTGGGCGCATGGGCGCTGATGTACTGGGTGAGAAACTTGCTCACGTCCATTGCCACGGCCAAGCGGTTGGCGTTTGGCATAGCGCGGCTGGCCGCGCTGATCGCCTTGTTGTATCCGTCCATCAACTGAACCAAAATTTGTGCCCGTTGCTGAGCGCCCATCTTTTGGTCTTTTTTGACAGCATCAATCGTGACCAAGAACTGTTCGGCCAGTTCGCCCAACACCTCGTTGGCCATCGCCTCCACACCGCTTTTGGTCATGCGGCGTGCGTTGCGGGCCACGTCCCAATCGTCACCGTCGACGGCATCGGCACGCTTCCAATTACGAGCCGTGTTGTAGGGCACACCGCACATCTCAGCTGCCGAATTCAGCGGCATGCCTTTGATGTAATGGGTGCGAACCTTGGCGCGGGTGTTGCTCTCGTGTGCCATGTATGTGGATATCCGCTTAATGCGTCAACAGTTTGATGGCCGCAATGCCAGCCGATACCACCGCGCCTGACAGTGCGCCGCTGATCGCAGAACTGATAGCCGTCTTGCGTTCGTTTTGCTCAAGATGCTCCATGCGGCCTTCTAGGGTTTCAAAACGCGTGTCTACGGCTTTACGGAAATCTTCAATGCGCGTTTGCGTTGCCGTGTGATGGCTTTGCATGAGCGTGGTCATGGTTTTCAACTGGCCTTGCACCTCGGCAAGCTGCTGAATCACGGCCATGTTGATATCCGTCGGTTTGGGTTGGTCGCTCATGTTCAATATCCTTTTTTATGGTGCTCAAAAATTCGTTGGCAGTTAATGCAGCGAATGGCGCTCGGTGCCGCCTTACGGCGTGCGGGTTGAATGGGCTCTTCGCATTCGATGCAATCGGGGCGACCGGTGCCCGAGCAAGCGCGTTGGGCGCGTTGTTGTGCGGCATCGCGCTGGTGCTGCTCTAACGCTTGCGCTTGCTCTAAATACTTTTCATCCATCACAGGGCCCTAACGGAAATGGAGGGCGTACCTAAAGCCGCTGTGAGGTCTGATGGCGCAGGCGGGTTTGCAAGGTCTACCGGATTCCATCCAAGCTCTCGGTAGATGGCCGCACTGAAGCCGCTGCACACCATGCCGCGACGTGAGCCAGGCAAAGTGATACGCACCAGCTTGTAGACACCGATACGCAAGATTTGCAGCCAGCTGTACTGAATGCGGTCACGCATCGCGGCTTGAATCTCATGCACCGTGTCTTGAAACAAACTTTGTATGCGTGCGTTCTTTGCCATGACAGGCATACGAAAGACATCGAACTCATCTTCGGCATACTGGCTGAGCGGTGTGTAAACATTTTTCACGCCGTCCTCTTCAGCGACATACAGACCTTTTTCGCCGTTTTGGTCTTTCAACCAAATTGCAATCCCGGTATGGGTGTAGGCGCTGTTCGTGATCAGTCGAACCAGCTGCGCGAATACCCCTGACTTGCCTCGTACAGCAATGAGATCGCCCGTTTTGATCTTGGGGCGGGCCATCACGTAGGTCATGACCTGTTGGCTTTTATTTACATCCGTCATTGGGGGCCTCCTTCAGATACGTCAGCAGCCCGCAAAGTTGTGCTGCCATTTGGTGATAAGCCCTTGCCACCATGCGGTGGTTGGACTCCAAGTCCTCCATGCGTCCCGATGCTGGAGGCGGTAGAACCAACGGCGCTGCCAGTAGGCTGGCTGGCGGCGGTACCGTGATCGGGTAAATCAACATCGGCTCCGGCGTTGGCGGCGGCCCAGCGCTGCAAGCGGTCAGAAGGCAAAACACAAGAAGAATCGTCGACAGGCGAAACAGCGCTTTTGGTGACATGAGCGGCCTCATCAAGAGAGTTGAAAAAGTGGTCGATTGCTGCGCGTTTGGCTTCACGTTGGCGGCCCGTTTGGTTGGACTTGTCCAAATCGTTTTTGACTTGGGTTTGAACGGCGTTTGAAGCCTCTGTGACAGTGCGAACAACGCCGCGCAAGCGTGTGTTGTCTGCATCGGTTTTGCCCGCTGTATAGCCGCGCTGGTAGGCGTCGTGGACACACCACCAGAGCGCGGCGGGGATAGCCAATGTCATGACTGCGGCAAAGGCGAATTTGAGGGCTAAGAATTTCATGCGCATACCCCGTTGCCCCACTGACCAGTGGCCGTATAAAGCGGCTCAAAGGTACGCAGGATGATTTGTGGGTAGTGCGCGTTTTCTGCCTGTGATGCTGGCGACACGCCGGGATTGACGGCGCAGGCCGCGCCCATACAAACGTCAGGCATAACGCCTTGCTGCGCGGCAAGCGCCTGACGTTTGTAGACCCAGCCTAGACCCCCGTTGTAGGCGCTGAGTGCAAAGGCCATGCGCTCGCAAGGCGTGGCGGAGATATGAACACGGTCAGACAGCCAGCGGTCGTATGTGACCAAAGCCCTCAGCGACCATGCGGGGTTCAACGGCGCACGCTCTTGCAAGTCGGGTGACAAGCCGCCCAACCACTTTGCCGTAGCTGGCATGAACTGGGCCAAGCCCTGTGCGCCCACGGGGCTTGCTGCATCAATACGCCAGCGGCTTTCTTGATGGATTTGGGCTGCGAATGTGGCAACGGGGGCATTGATACCCCACGCCAATTGCGCCTCACGTTTGAGAGCTAAGCGGTATGTTTGCGCGTTGCGAGGGATAGGCTGCGCGTGGGCAATGGCAGAAGCGAACAACGCCAAGGCAACCCACGCCAACACAAAGCAGGCCCCCATGCGAAGGCGACGGCGGCGAACTTGGTATGTCATGCGCCCAAGCCCACGCAAATCAGGCAGGCGGCCACAATGATGGCGCGACGCAACTGCGATGAAGAGAAAACATTGGCTGTGCGGTCAGTGTTAGACCCCACAAGAAACATATCGGGCCGCGCATAAGGAAACAGCGCTCGGTCAAGCCAATAGCCGCCCCAGCCGCCAAGCGCCATAAGGTGCGCCTTGTAGAGCGATACCGACACCACATTGCCGGGCCACGCACTTTGAGCGAACAACGAGGCGGCCAACAACACGGCGGTCAAGACCACCCAGCTGAGCATTCGATACGACTTAGACATAACGACTCCAGAAATGAAAAAAGGACTTCGGTTAGAAGTCCTTAGTTTCTGGAATCAGCGCTGTTTAGTCGTGGTGAAACACTTCACCGAGCCCCATTTACATAGTCTCTTGTTTATAAATTTCTTCGTCTCTTCGATAAGCGCGAACTGAGCAACGACAGTTTAAACGGCGGCATATCCACGGGCCATTGATATTCCAAAATGGGTCATCCCACTCATGCACAGGAAATTGTCTGCCAGGACAACCCTTCGGGTCGCGTCCATCATCTACGGCACGCAACTGCCAAAGCGGCCTGTCGCTGACATTGAGCAGCATTTGCTTCAACCGATCTTGCATCATGGCCCTGCGATTAGGTCTTGCCATTGCTAGTGACTCACTATGCTTGGAAAAGATTTAATACCTGAGGCAACAACAGCAATAGATTCGGCGTGGGAAAGATTTTGTGTGATTCGTACCCTCGCGTACATGGGGATCAATACTTGGCAGCCTATGCTGTTCTTGTTAGCGACTTTGATTTCCCCGAGGGCGTCTGCGATGATTGCATCGTCATTAAATTCAATCTGAACGCCTCCTTTTATAAGGTCTTGGGACATGTTGGCAATTCGGTTTGTTAGATCAGTTTCGGTGAGCGTGCAACTTTTTGCGGCGCGTGAAAGTAGAAATATTCTGTACTGCTCTACCGTAGGAATTTTCGGTGAAGATTGGACATAAAGAATTGAAGCAGCCGTCACAATGCCGGCGGTGCAACCAATCAGAACACTTCTAACGGTTGGTTTCATTGTCTGCCTTTCTGAGCTTACGAATTTCGTTCTTCTTGAGAATGGCAGTCACATAAAGCATTGCCCGTGTAAGTTGCTGCTCGCCAAGGTCTTTGACCATACGTGTACCAAATTCACGATCCAAAAAATCTAAGACACGAATGCGTGTATCCCGCTCCAGTTGATCCAACACTGTGAGAACGCTGCTCACGCTCACGGGGCATGTGCCAGGCGCTGATCTGCGCCCTGAGTTGTCGATGATGATGACGGTGCTGCCAATCATGTCACCACTGATTTGCACAACGCCCCTTGTTAGTGGGCCTGTTTGTTGTTTTGTCACCGGCGTCCTTAGTGTTCTCGAATTGAGTTCTATTTTCCTATTTTTACTTTCGAGTCTCTGACTGAGCCGCCAACCTGAATAGTCGGTGCCGAGCCTGACGTCACTTGCTTGACTTTTGTGGGCTTGGGTGGCGTTGTAGCGGCCATGCCTGCTGCGCGACGAATGAACTCTTGCCCAGCCGCTGGTGATTTTCGATACGCGTCAATGAGGTCACGCTCAACACCGCTGAGTGATGAGCTTGTATCGCCCATCACAAGCCAATTTGTGTCAATTCCGAACAGCACCTGGAGGTCTCGCAATAGGCGCGGCGACGGGTCTTCTTTCCCATTGACCACAGCGGTCAATTTCGCTGTTTTGTAGCCCTGACTGACCAGCACGTCCGTATAGGTTTTCAGGCTCAGCGACTGCTTGATCCGCTTTTTGAATCCGGCCTCCCAGCTTTGGGCGTCAGAGTCCATATGCACGGCCCCAGTGCCTTGATAGATAAAAGCCGCGCTAAGCCCCTCGCTCTCAATGAGCGTGTCTATCTCATCGGTGGGGAGGCTCCCGCGCAACTTGCGGTTGTTGAACGCGGTTTTACTTAGCCCTAGGCGTGTGGCAACTGTGGCGTCGTCGCTGCACCCAAGGGCGAGCTTTAGGCGTGCCAAAACATCTAGAAACCCACTGATTTTGTCGGACATTAAAAATACTCCTTGCAAGATGTGGATTGAGCGTCCACAATCCACCTTAATGAATCTTTATTCACGTTTTTAAACGGAGGTTATGTGAGTGTAGCAACGGCAACAAATTCAGAGCGAATCAAACAGGTCAAAGCTGACCTAGTCGCACGCGGCGTGTCGCAGGCCGACTTCGCACGTGATCACGGCCTTGACTACAACACCATGCAAATGGTGTTGCAGGGTCGTCTCAAAGGGACACGGGGTGAGGCCCACCGCGTGATGGTGGCTTTAGGGCTCAAAAAAGACATGAAGAAAGAGGTAAAGCGTGGCTAAGAAAAATACAAGCGTTGAGGTCGTTGAAGCAAATCGGCAAACGTTCGCCGATTTGAGTTTCACGGAGCAGGACGCCGCAGCAGCACAAGAGTTGGGCATTGCCGTCAGCGGCGGTTTGCAAGACCGAATTTCCCGTGCGGTGTCGTCATACAACATGGCGGCGCGGCTCGCGGTAGAGACCGGATACCTATTGCTCAGCATCAAGAACGAATTGGCTCATGGTGAGTTTGAGACCGGCATGGAAGACCTTGGCTTATCGCCACGCCGGGCACGTGAGCTGATGACGATGGCAAAGTTCACCACCATGCTGCCCGCGTCCCAGCGCACTGAATTGTTGGCACTGCCAAAAACAAAAATGCTGGCTCTTGCAAGCGCGGACGCCGAAGTGGTAAGTCAGCTTCTAGAGGACGGCGACGTTTCAGATATTGACGATTTGAGCGTGCGCGGTCTTCGCCAGCGCATCCGTGAACTGGAAGCGCAACGCGTCAATCTGAGCGTTGAGCGTGACACCGTGGCATCCGAGCGTGACGGCCTTGCCAAGCAGCTCAAGCGCCAACGCGCACAGCGTGATGACGATGGCGGCGTTCCGGTAGTCGTAGCCGATTTGCGTGCGGAAGCCAGCGCATTGGTGAAGCGTGTTGAGATGTGCTTCTCAAGTCTTCAGCCCGTGGGCGTAGAGCTTGCAAACCTTGCAGGTAATGGCGATGCACTGGAGTGGGTGAACCCGACAGGGCGCATGGTTGTGAGCGGTATGGTGGCGCTGCGCCTTCAGCTGGACGGCCTGATTGAGCGCTACATGGAAGCGTTTCATGTGGACGTGAAGGCGCTCACGGACATGCCTGACCCACTGGCGTTTTTAGATCAGAGTGAGATTGCACAGGTAGCCAGCGAGTGGGCCCAGCTCACCGCGCTGCACAAGCATGAAGAAGCGCTGCGTTCCTATGAGCGTGACCAAAAGAAACCCCGTGGCAAGGGCCGCCCGCAAAGTGCGCCCGTGGCCCCTGAGGTGAAGTGAGGCTGACATGGCCGCACTGCTTAAGCTCATCAATCACGACACCAGCATGTCTGACGTACCAGCGCTGTTGAATGACGAATGGCAATCTGCCAGCGATGACGCACGTCGTGTGGCCGGTCTTCGTGAGGCGTTGTTGTCGCCCTTGGCCGAGTTGGTCAAGGGCGGGGCAAGCATCAACCGCGCTGTTGGTCTGCTAGTCGCGCAGGTTAACGGAGGCACAGCCGATACGCGTGTGCGCCAACTGGTGGGGCTGCTGGGCGCGGATAGCGTCTCAGCACCAACACTCAAGCGTTGGCTCAGCGGGTACATCAAGCGCGGTAAAAACGCGCTGCTGCCGCGACATACAGGGCGTGTTCGCCAAGACTATGGCTGGGAAGCACGCGCTGTGGCGCTTTACAACATACCGGGCAAGCCCGGTTATGCAGACGTGGCTTCAAGGCTCATTCAAGAAGGCTTTGAAGATGTGACTGAAAGCCGTGTGGCACGTTACCTCAAGGCGCTGCCTGCCACTTTGGGTAAGCACAGCCCCGCACGTATTGGCAAACACTTGCACCGCCTGACCCGTAAAAAGTTTCAACGCCGCACGCTGGACGAAGTGCTGGTGGGTGAGATATACGCGGGCGACGGCCACACCGCAGACTGCTACGTAGGCCATCCCAACACGGGCAAGCCCTACCGCCCTGAGCTGACGGTGTTCATTGATATCAAGAGCAGCTACATCGCGGGCTGGTGGATGTCTGAAAGTGAAAGCACGGTCAGCACCATGTTTGCACTGAGCCATGCTATGCGCATGTTTAACCATGTGCCCGCATGGGTGTACGTTGACCGTGGGCCCGGCTACCGAGCCAAGTTGTTGAGCGATGAATCAACCGGCTTCTACACACGGTTTGACATTGACGTGATTGGTGCGCTACCGGGCAACCCACACGGCAAGGGCTGGATTGAACGGTTCTTCCGCACTGTGCGTGACAAGCACGACAAGTTCTTTGCTGGTGGTGACGTGTATTGCGGCGACGACATGGCCCCCGAAGTCAACCGCCGCTTGAGCGCTGATCTTGCAATGGGCCGCCGCAAGCTGCCTAGCCTGCGCCAGTACGTGGACAGCTTCACCGCTTGGTTGGAGCATTACCACGACAGCCCGCAAGACAAGCTGGAGGGACGTACCCCAGCCCAAGTATGGGCTGAACTTCGCCCCGTGCATGTTGAGACAGATATGGATGCTATTGCACGCCCACGCCAAGAGTGTGTGGTGCAACGCCAAACCGTGCGACTGCACAACCGCTTCTATTACGCCGAGGCGCTTGCCTTGTACGACGCCCAACGCATGGATGTGGAGTACGACCTACATCACGACAGCCATGTATGGATTTTCGACAAGAAAGGCCGCTTTGTCGTGGAAGCGAAGCTCAACAACACCATCGGCGTGCTGCCCACCAGCCGCTTGGAAGAAGGCCGAGACCGCCGCTTGGCTGGTCAGGTCAAACGGCTGGAGCGCAAGGCGCAAGAAGCCTTGGCCCGCCGCCACAACGACCCCATCACAGCTGACGCTCAAGTGCTGGCTATCGAACAAATGGCAGCCCCTGCCATTGAGCAAACGCCCCCCGCCGATGACAACGGCATTGACATTGATATCACCGACTGGAGACCACAAGCATGAGTGCAAATGAAACGACTAATAACAGCGTGTATACGCAAGAAGACGTGGCAAAAGTTGACCGCGTTATCAAGTGGCTGACCGCCAATGAAAAAAGCCGCGCATGGCTAAGCAAGAAGTCCAGCATTCCGGGTGGCACGCTAAGCCAAATCTTGAGTGGTAAATATGTGAGCAGCCCGACCCGCCAGCTCATCCAGTTGGAAAGCGTGCTGGCTGTTGAATCTGACCGCCTACGTGACGGCTCGCCCGGCTATGTGAAGGGCAGCGTCCACAAGCTCATGGATGTGGTGTGTAACCGCACCCGCCAGCATCAAAACTTTGGTGTGGTCACGGGCTATGTGGGCGTGGGTAAAACCCGCTTTTGCAAAGAGTATCGGGCGACTCACCCCATGACGATCTTGGTGGAGGCCAGCCCCAACATGACGCCGGGCGTGTTGCTGACAGAGCTGCTGGAGATGCTGGACGTGGCTATTCCACGCGGCCTAGACAACAAGTTTCGCGAGGTGGTGCGCTGCCTTGGCGGCACCAACTACCTGTTGATCGTGGATGAGGCCGAGCGTGTGAGCTGCAACGCGATGGAGTACTTGCGCCGCATTCGTGACCGTGCCCAAGTGGGTGTGGTGCTGGTGGGCACTGAGA
Source organism: Limnohabitans sp. (assembly GCF_031538885.1). Taxonomy (GTDB): domain Bacteria; phylum Pseudomonadota; class Gammaproteobacteria; order Burkholderiales; family Burkholderiaceae_C; genus Limnohabitans. The sequence continues at coordinate 23,224 of NZ_JAVKLW010000134.1, read as the reverse complement.
AGCTGACCACGCTTATCAAGCCACAGCACGGCCAGTTTGACCAAGTGCGAAGCCGTGTAGGCATGTGGCCTCGCACTGTTGAGCGCGTAACCCGTGATGACGCCGACGACATGGCGCGTGCCGCCCTTGGGCTGGCGACGGACGGTGTGCTGGTCGACGTGCCCGATGAAGTGCTGGATGCCTTGTGGGCCTACTGCGACGGCAGCGCCCGTGTGTTGACTGAGAACTTGATTCCAGCGATCAAGGACTACGGCATTGCCAAGGGCACCACGCTGACTGCGGCGCTTATTCAACAAATTGCCGAGCGCGTGCTGTTCATGGCGCGGCCTCGCGCAGCAACCAACCAAGGGGGTAAATGATGAACCGAACCTGCCATGCACCTACACGGGGCCCAAGCTGCGCCCCGCACTATATGTTTGCCCCCGGCGTGATTGACTGTTCGCCAGCCGGTACGCACCGCCGCCACCTTGCACGCCGTTGGGCTGTTCGTGTTGTCGTTTTGTTGGCTGCCACCGCTTTTGTGTTGTGGCGTGCTGGGGCGCTGTGATGAGCGGTAAAGCCTACATCCAAAAATCCATCCTTGCTTCGTTGCTGGATGAGGGAACGGCCACACGCCCACAGCTGGCTGAGTTGATTGGCTGCGGTACCGCCAATGTGTATACGGCGATGCGTGAGCTGCTCAAAAAGGGCTTTGTGCAGCGCGCGCCATACACGCTTGACCCTAAGTCTGCCAGTGGCCTGCCAATCTTTGGTTTAACCAAAGCCGGTATTGACGTGGCCTTGGTGATTGACCCAAGCGAGGTAGAGCACGCATGAGCAGCCTCATTACCGCATGCCCAACCCTCTGCAACCCAGAGGCGTTTCACACCGTGCCCGAACTGCGCACAGAGCTGCACCGCGCCAACGGTAAGTTGCTTGAGGCTTATGAGCGCATCCACGGCATGTTGACTACACACCACGCGGCGCTGGAGTGGTGCACCTTGGTTGCAGCCCACCACGAAGAAGGTAACGCCGAGCAAGTGAAGGCCATGTTGGACAACGTGATTGCCAACAAAAACCGTCAGCAAAAAACCAAACACTAATTTTTAACTGAAAGGACAGACCATGTCAGACGAAGAGCAAACCGTGCCCAAGGGCTATTGGAAAAGTGCAAGCGGGGCGTTGATTCCCGACGCAAAAGTCAAGGCGATTGACAAAGACCGCCACCATGTTGTGACCACCATGTGCGAGGCGGCTAAACAAGCCAGCGCTGATTTGACGGCATTCAAACTCACCAGCATGCAGGTCGTGCAAGAGTTTGTGGAGCGCAGCTTGTCCGCATACGACGTCAAGCACGGCGGTAAAAAAGGCAATGTCACCTTGGTGAGTTTTGATGGCCGTTACAAGGTTGTGCGCCAAATGGCCGAGACCATTGTTTTCGATGAGCGCTTGCAGGCCGCTAAAGCCCTCATTGATGAGTGCATCCATGTATGGGCCAAGGGCAGCAACGCCAACATCAAGGTGCTGGTGAATGACGCGTTTCAGGTTGACCGCGAGGGCAAGATTTCCACAGGCCGCGTGCTTGGCCTGCGCCGTCTTGAAATCAATGATGAAACGTGGACACGCGCAATGGCCGCTATCAGCGACAGCATGAACGTTGCTAGCACCAAGCCTTATGTCCGGTTCTATGAGCGTGATGAACGCTCGGGCGATTACATGCCTATCAGCTTGGATGTGGCGTCGTTATGAAGAGCTTCGATCAGCTTGCACAGAGCGCTTACGAGGCGCATGCGAAGGAACTGCATCGCCGCATTGGCGTCAATGCTAGGTCTTGGGCTGACTTGCCACCAAGTGAGCGCGAATGCTGGATTGCCGCAGCAAAACAACTTTGGGCTGAGTTCGCGGCCATTCACTAAACCGGTTGTCTCCTAGATCAAGTTGCCTTGATCTATTTACCCCCTAGCTCTCGGGTTAGGGGCTTTTTCAAAGGCGGAGTAAGCAGGCTTTGAAAAGGTTTTAAAGAGCAAAAAATGGAAAACGAAAAAATCATCGCAAAAATTAGAAAGTGTTTGGCGCTATCCACCAGTAGCAATGAACATGAAGCCGCCGCCGCGCTCCGACAGGCAAAAAAAATGATGGAGGCATACGGCGTTACCGACTTAGACATTGACGCCGCTGAAGCGCAAGAACGTCGGGCCAAGGCAGGGGCACGAATAAAGCCTGCAAGCTGGGAGGCGAATTTAGCCAGCAATGTTGCGGCCACATTCAACTGCAAGGTTTTGTTTTTAAGCAGCTGGCGTGAGGGGCAATGGGTATTCATCGGCTGCGGCGCAAGCTCTGAAGTTGCCCAGTACGCATTCACGGTTTTGGCCCGCCAGTCAAAACGTGCCCGCGAGTTGCACATACGAACTCACCTAGGCCGATGCAAGGCGTCAACAAAGACACGCCGTGCTGATTTGTTTAGCGAAGGATGGGTGCGCTCTGTATCGGCCACCATTGAAGCGTTCTCGTGCAATGAACATCAAGAAAAGGCAATAGGCGCTTTTTTGGCAAAGACCTACCCGGCTCTTTCAGACCTTGCCACAAGCAATCGAAATCAAAAGCGAAAGCTCAACGACAAAGAGTTGAACGACTTCATGACGGGCCACCAGTCAGGAAAAAACGCTCAGTTGAATCGCGGTGTTGGTGGGGCCGCTGAACAGGGGCTATTGGCATGAGCATAGAAAGACTACAGGCCGAATTTGAGCACCACCGGCTTATCAATGAGCAGTTCGCCGACGACTTGATCAGCTGGTGCTTTGCTACAAGCCTGATTGCCTATTTGGAGAAACTGCTGTGACTAAGTTCACTAAGCCAAAGCTGCAGCTGGTCGGTATTGCCAAGACATGGGCTTCCAAGTCATTGCCCGGATGGGATGACCAGGCGCACCGCGATTTACTAGCCCGTCACGGTGCCACCGAGATGGCGGGTCGTATCAGCGCCAGTACTTTGAACACAAAGCAGTTGCTGTCCGTGCTGGACGACTACGAGCGCCGTGGCTGGCCGCGTGTGCGCAAAGATAAGCCGGATGGCCGCACCTTGGCCCAATCACCCGAGTCACGCAAGGTGCGTGCGCTTTGGCTCATGCTGCATGCGTTGGGCCAAGTGCGTGACCCGAGTGAGGCGGCATTGGCCGCCTATGTCAAACGCATGTCAGGGGTAGACGCATTGCAATGGAGCCGTAACCCGCATGTGTTGATTGAAAGTTTGAAGGCTTGGGCAATGCGACACCTCCCGCAGTACGTGGCTCAACGCATGTCAACGCTAGACATAAAAACATTGGCCCCAAGCAAGCTGCGCGAAATCAACTTTGTCTGGGCGTCTATGTCTCACCTCAGCCATGACGGCAAGGGCGGCGCGGCATTGTTTGATTACTACTGGCAAATGTGGGAGCTGCTGCAAGCGGTGAAGTAACCATGCCAACGATGCCCACACCTACCGCCGCCGTGTACTCAATGGATCAAGCCGCCTTGCCCGAGAGCTTGCGTGAGCTGGTGCGCGTGCTGGGTGAGGCTGACGCGTTGCGCTTAGTAGGCGCTCATGGTGGCGCACGCCTGAGCGTGCCCACCAAGGACAAAGCAACCGATGTGCACCCCCTGTGTGTTGCGCTTGGTAAGTCCGCATTCGATAAGCTGGTGGCCGAGTACGGCGGTGAGGCAATTGACCTGCCAAAGGCCGACAGCTACATGCGTGAGTTGCGCCATGAGCAAGTGCGCCAGTGCCGCGCCCAAGGCATGACAATAGATGAGACTGCTGAGGCCACCGGTTACACGCGCCGCCATGTGATGAATATCATGGGCGGTGATGGCCGCGATACCTTCACGCGTGATATGTTTGACGATGTGGCACCCGCGCCTCGCAGCTATGCTGGTGCAGCAAATGACCCCTTTGGACTGAGTAGCGGTCGTTGACCTGTCTTTGAACCCCGTTCAAAAAGGCCACAAACCCCTTTAAAACCGCCTCAAGGTGTACGGCGGGTATCAGTGGGGCTTAAGGGGGCGTAAACGGCGTGTGGCCCCTGAAATTCAAAACACGCAAAACACACTGATCGCACGCATGCGGTGAAGTGTTTCACCTACCCTGATTGACCGCGCTTAGGCAAAGTGCGGGGCATGAACAAAGCCAAACCCACTACACACCAATTCAAGGGCCTGCAAGACTGGATAGAGGTCTTCAAGGCGGGCACGCATACCGACAGCAAGGGCCGCACGTGCACCTTTACTGAGGGCGATCTCGATCAGATGGTCAGCAACTTGGCATTGGGCGCAGCGCCTGCCGTGCTGGGCCACCCTAAACACAATGACCCCGCCTACGGATGGGTAAAGGCTGAGGGCGCAAAACGTGTCGGTGAAGGTGACGGTGCGTCGCTGTTCGTGAAGTTCAGTGACGTGAACCCCGACTTTGAGAAGGGCGTGGACAGCGGCGCTTACCGCAACCGCTCGGTCTCTGTGGTGAAGGATGCCGAGGCTGGCTGGAAGCTCCAGCACGTCGGCTGGCTCGGCGCAGCCGCCCCCGCAATTACTGGCCTGCAACCGTTGGACTACAGCGCCAACGTGGATGCCTACGAATTTGCCGATCAAGACGACTTGGACGTGGCGTGGGCTATCGGTGACATGGCCGACCTGCTGCGCGGACTGCGTGAACAAATCATTGCTGACAAAGGGATTGAGGCGGCTGACGCGGCTATCCCTAGTTGGCGCATTCAGTCGGTTACCGACACCGCAGCCCGATTGCGTCAATCGGCGCTGGCCGAGCCCGGCGATGAGCCCGCATTGAACAACCCCAGTTTTTCACAACACACACCACAGGAGGGTGCGATGAGTTTTACCCAAGCCGATATCGACAAGGCCAAAGCCGACGCAAAAGCAGAGGCTGAGGCGACAGCGACCGCTCAATTTGCAGCAAAAGAAGCAGAGCTGAATCAGCTCAAGGCGGCGCAGCAAGGGGCGGCAATTTCGGCCCAAATCAATGGCTGGAAGGCCAAAGGTTTGGTGACCCCTGCCGAAGAGCCCGGCCTTGCCGAGTTCATGGCGGCCATCGAAGGCGGCGGCACAGCCGAGTTCTCGTTCACGGCCAGCGACAAGAGCGCGGCCAAGAAAACCCCTGCTCAGTTCTTTGCTGAGTTCATGGCAAGCCGCACCCCGGTGGTGAAGCTGGGCAATTCAATCGGCGGCGGCGGTGCTGACGCTGACGCGGTTGACCCCAACAACGCAGCCGCTGTAGCTGAGGCCGCACAGAGCTATATGAAAGCTCAGCTGGACAAAGGCTTGACCGTGTCGTTGCCTGAGGCTGTTGCCCACGTCAGCGCCCGCGCTGCCTAAACCACCTTTTATTCACAACCCCTTTAACTGGAGAACACCTCATGGCAAATCCACTGCTCGCAGTCAACTTTGTGGCCGATGCGGCCATTGCAATCAACCGCTTGGTCAAGCATGGCTCTGGCGACCGAAACGTCACACCGGCAACGGCAGCGACTGATTTCATCATTGGCGTGGTGAATGAGACCCCAATCAACGCCGGTGAACGCGCCGATGTGGTGCGCGTGGGTATCGCTTGGGTAGAGGCCGGTGCCGCTATCCCTCGCGGCTCACCCATCACTGCTGACGGTGTTGGCCGCGCTGTGGTGGCCGCACCCGCCGCAGGCGTGAACAACCGAATCATTGGCTTTGCTGATGAAGCCGCTACAGCCGCCGGTGATGTGATTCGCTTTGTCATTGAGCCCGGCCTGATTCAAGGTTAACGCCCACGCGGGGCCCCATTTTTTCAGGTAGCCCCGCGCAACCATTCGCCGCATAGGCGGGTGCCACCACCAAACCCGATTCAATTTTTAGGAGAAAGACGCTATGTCTACAACCAGCTTTCCAGTCAATCCGACCCTCACCGCCATTGCGATGGTGTACAGCAACCCAGCCGTGGCATTGATTGCTGATGAGGTGTTACCCCGCGTGCCAACCGCCAAGAAATTCGTTTGGAGCAACTTTGACGTGGCTCAAGGCTACACCGTGCCTCAAACTTTGGTGGGCCGCAAAAGTGTGCCAACTGAAGTCGACTTCAGCGGCACCTTGGTGAACGATGAAGTGCTGGACTACGGCTTGGATGACATCGTCCCTAACGATGAGATGGCCGCGTGGGACAGCATGATCAAGCCAGAGCGTGGCGGCCCACCTAACCCGCTGGACGTGAGCACCATGCTGGTGACCAAGCTCGTTCAGTTAGACCGCGAAGTGCGTGTGGCTGGCCGCGTGTTCAACACCGCCAACTATGCCGGTGGCAACCAAGCAACATTGAGCGGCACCAGCCAATGGAGCGACTTCAACAACAGCAACCCACTGGACACCATGCTGGCGGCTTTGGATGTGCCCGTGTACCGCCCCAACGTTGCGGTGTTCGGCCAAGCCACATTCACGAAGCTGCGTCAGCATCCGAAGATTGTGCAGGCCGTGTTTGGCACCGCGCAAACCGGTGGTGTGGTGACACGCGATCAACTGGCCCAAGTGCTGGAAGTTCAAAAGGTGTTGGTGGGCGCAGGTTTTGTGAACACCGCGAAAAAGGGTCAGGCCGTCAACACGCAACGCGTGTGGGGCAAGCATGCCGCCTTCCTCTACATCGACAAAGAAGCCGCTATGTCGCAGCAGCCTTGCTGGGGCTGGACTGCGCAATGGGGCACCAAGGTGGCTGGCGAAATTGCCGAGCCAAAGATGGGCATCCGTGGCTCACAGCGCGTACGTGTGGCTGAGAGCGTTAAAGAAGTGACTAGCGCACCGGCGCTGGGCTACTTGTTCCAAAACGCCGTGGCCTAAGCGCACTGACCTAACTGAATAGGAGAACGACATGGCGAAAAATTTAGTGATGTTGGCGCTGATTGCGTTGGTTGCGATTGAGCATGACGGTGAAACTGTTGCGCCCGGCGAAGTGTTTGAACTGGACGAAAAACAGGCTCAGCCGCTGATTGACGTTGGTGCAGCACGTTTGCAAGAACCAGCTGATGAGCCAGAGGCCGGTGGCCCTAGCGGCGACCCCGCCAGTGGAGACGGCGGTACAGGCGACGGCAGCGCTGGTGATAGCGGTGCGGGTGACGGCGCGGGTAACGGCGGCAATGCTGGCAATGGTGGCAAAGCCGCCAAGACCACATCTAAAAAGCGCTAATACGCCGACCTCTGAAAGCCGCCCATGCCATATGCCACACCTCTTGCCTTTGTTCAGCGCTACGGCGCTGATGAGTCGGCGCAAGTGTTGGCTGACGGTATGGGCGTGCTGACGCCTGAGCTGTTGCTTGCCGCGATTGCAGGAACGTGGCCTGTTGGCGTGACTGCCGACGAACAAGCCGTGGCTAATGCGTCGTTGACGCGTTTGACGCATGAGCTGGCGATTACCAGCAACTACATGGACGGCTATTTGCGTAGCGCGTGTTCTTTGCCTTTGGCCGCAACGGATGCAAATGCTGGCACTTTGGAAAACTGCTGCTTGCGCTTGACGCGCAGCGCTTTGTCCAGCGACGGTACTGGTGCGACTGAGCGCACCGACAAACAAGCAGATGACCAACGCGCTTGGCTGCGTGATGTGGCCGCTGGACGTGTGCAACTGGTAGGTAGCAATGGCGAGGCGATTGCGCCCACGACAAGCATTAAAACGGGCCGTGCAAATAGCGGGTATCGCTGGGATGGGTATCCGCTATGAGTGGCGTGTCTATTCGCTTTGGGTTTGATGATGCCGCTATCACGCGGCACTTGGCCCAGCTGGCTATTTTGGATAGCGCGCATTTCAACAATACGCGCCGTGAAATTGGTGAGTATTTTTTGGGTGAGATTCAAGACTGCTTTGATCGTCAAAAGCTGGCTGATGGCACGCCCATGAAACAAAGTGATGCGGCGATCAAGCGCCGTGGAAAAACACTGATTGAGCATCACCACCTGTACGACAGCTACGCCTATCAACTGGCCGCCGGAGGGGTTGAGATTGGCAGCGACTTGGTGTACGCGGCCATTCATCACTTTGGGGGTGGAACGGGGCGCGGGCATAAAACCAAGCTTGATGCGCGACCTGTGATGGGAATGACGGAGCGGCATGAGCGTGCTGTTGGCGATTACCTGATTGCCGCTCTGCGCGGTGCTGGGCCGGGAGCGATTGCATGACTGTCGCTTCTTTAGACGCAACGCTGGCCTATCTGCGCACACAGTTCACCAAGGCCGAAGTGGTCACGCTGGAAGAGTACGGCGGCCAGTTTGACGCGAGCGACATGGCGAAAGTGACCTATGCCACGCCAGCCATTTTTGTGACAGAGCTGGGTAGTGCGCCAGCCAAGGGCAGCAAGCGATCAAGTGGCGTGAATGTGCGCCGTACACGCATGGCCGCTTTTGCGGTCGTGAAACAGGCCGACCGTAAGAAACGCATGCGCAGCGCAATGGCATTGGGCGAAAAGATTGCGCTGGTGCTGCGCAAGTGGCGGCCAGATAGCACGGGGCTGAATTGCGAAATTAGCCCCCTGGACGAAGGCGCTACTTGCGAGAACCTTTTTAACCATGCGCGTGACGCAATGGGCCAAGCGGTGTGGCTGGTGGACTGGACACAAGACGTTGAGCCAATTGAAGCGCCCCAGCTGCTCGATTGGCTGGCCGTAGAGATTGCGACAACAGCACGCGATGCGGTGCCCCCAGCTGCGCCGCCTGCCGAGGTGGATTTTTTGGGCGTGACCCAAGGCGTGAATTTTTCAACAACCTAATTTTTAGAAAGAACCATATGGCAAAGACAAAAGCAGATTCGGCTCAAGACGTGGCGGCCCAAGATCAGGGCGCTGTAGACACCAATGAAGGCTCTATTGACGCTGTGGCAACGCCCACCGTGTATGACGTGCCGCCCCGCTTGGGCGAGACCATCACCGTAGTGGTGGCTGAGGGGCACGCGCTGATCAACAACGAAACAGGCAGCGAGTTTGCAGCTGGTGTGCCCACCACTCAGGTGGTGACGATCACCACGCTGCGCCGCTTGGCTGACGGCGATTTGGTGCGCGTTTAAGCGTGCATTGAGCAACCTTTAAACACTCTGTAGAAAGCAGGTAAAAAAATGGCAATTCAAAACTTGATGAGCTTGAACTTCTTGGTGCCCTTTGTCGCTGGCAAGGTGAACTTTTCCCGCGCCATTCGTGGTCTGACGGGTATGCCGCGCCGATTGCTGCTGGTGGGCCATAAGTTGACGGCAGGCACGTTGGCTTTGAACACGCTCACCACCCTGAGCAATCCCGCCGATGCTGTGGCGCTGCTGGGTGAAGGCTCGCAGCTGTTGGCCATGTGGCGTGCAGCCAAGGCGAACACAGGCATGGGCCTGCCGATTGATGTGATGGCTATTGCAGTGGGCAGCGGTGCCGTTGCAGCGTCGGCCACGATCAGTGTGGCCAATGCAGGCGCTAACGTGACGGCCAGTGGCGAAGTGATGCTGTACATCGGCGGCCAGCGCGTGAGCGTGGGCGTGACGACTGCTGACACATCGGCCACGGTGGCGACCAAGCTGTTTAACGCAATCAACGCCTTGGGCACATTGCCTGTGACGGCGACTAATGCCACGCCTAGTCAGCTGGTGTTGACTGCTAAGTGGGGCGGCACCACAGGCAACGACATTGATGTGTGCGGCGTGTACTACCCCGACGACAGCATTCCTAGCAGCTTGAGCCTGACCATTCCAGCGATGAGCGGTGGCGCTGTGGTGCCCGACGTGTCGCCAGTCATTGCCGCCATGAGTCTGTATCGTGCGACTGAAATCGTGAACCCGTTCACGGACAGCGCCAACATGGTGATTTTTGAAAATGAATTGGCGACACGCTGGGGCCGCAATGACGCCAGAGACGGCATGATGTGTACGGCGGTGCGCGGCACAGAGGCTACGTTGACTACCTGGTTGAACACGCGCAATAGCCCGCATGTACACACCATCACGACCACCAAGGACTTGACCAGCCCTTGGGAGACCGCCGCAATGGCCGGGGCCGCGATTGAAACGAGTGCCGGTACAGACCCAGCTCAAGGCCCAGTGTCGCAACTGGTGGGCTACAAGGGGCCGCGCCAAGGCGACGGTTTTTTGATCGACAGCATGAACAACTTATTGGTCAAAGGCGGTAGCCCGCTGAACATTGCGCCTGACTACAGCGGCAGCTTGCTGCGCATGGTGACCAACTACAAGACCAGCAACAGCGGTGCGCCTGATCGCAGCATGGCTGAGATGTGCTGGCTTAAGACCATGAGCTACTACCGCTGGTTTGTGGTGACCACATTCCAAAACCAGTACAACAACCAAGGCTACAAGCTGGCCCAGTATGTGACGCAACCCATACCCGGCCAAAAGTTGATGAATGCGGAATTGGGCGAGGAAATCATGGTGGGCATTTACAAGAACTTTTGTGATGCTGGCCTGTGTCAAAACCCCGGCTATTACGCCTCGACCTTGCGCGTGGAAATTGACGCGCCTAACGGCAAGCTCAAGATCGTGGATGAGCCCGTGATCGTGACCCAGCACTATCAAACCGAGGTGACCAGTAACGTGGTGGCCGGTCAGGTTTGACCCTTTAAACCAATCAAAAATTCGAGGACACTGACATGGCAAAACTTTTTCAAATCGACACCATCATCGTGGGCGGCATTGCGTTGGACTTTGAAGACAGCAGCGGCGAGGTTGATGGCGGCGCTGGCTATGAGTATGAGGTGGTGCCCGCTGCAAGCGGTGACGACAGCGAAAAGCGCAAACGCGTGGCCCGCACATTGAACGCCAAACTGAACTTTGGCCCGGCAACCAACCCTGATGATTTTGTGAAGATGCGCGGTGTGCAGATTGCTATGCGCGACTCTGCAACGGGCCGCAAGGCGGTGGCACCTAATTGCGGCTTTGCCAAGATGGGGAAGATTGGAGCGGGCACGGTGGACGTGACGTTCAACCTGCTCTCGCCGTTGCAGTGGCTCTAAAAAGCTGATTGCATACTGACCACAAAAGGCCCTTCGGGGCCTTTTGTTTTTGGTGAAGTGTTTCACCGTGACGGTGTGTTGACGAATGCCGACACTGCAAGGCATGGACACAAAAAGCACCCCAACCATTGCCAGCCTTTACGACTTGACCCTTGCGGACGGGTTGCCCGTTCAGTCTGACGGGCGGGAAATTCGCTATCGCACTGTGCGCCTGCGAGAAACAAATATCTTTGATGAGCGTGAAGCCCAAAAGGTGGCAGAGCGTGTAGTAACGGTTGGTGGCCAGCCTCGTTTGATGGTGAGCGACGCTGACTTTCGTTACGCCTTGACCCTGCGCCATGTGGACTGGATGGAGTGCGACGGCAACAAGCTGCACAGCGCGGTGCTGGGTGACGACGTGCTGGGCAAGTTGAGCAGTCATGACTTGGGGCTGATTGAGAAGCGCGTTTTCCTGTTGACGCTTGCCGCGGAGGTGCGCTACGGAAATATGACGCAAGAGCAATTTGATGCGGTGATGTGTGGGCAGGAGGTCAAACCCACCCAAGCCCCACAGCCCGTGGGCCCGACTACAGGAATGGGAGCGAATGCTGCTGAGCCTGAGTCTGGCCCTACATTGCTCGCCACTTACGCTGGAGCTGGTGCCCCTGGCGCGGCTCAAAGCGATGCAGCGTGAGCTGATGCAACGCAACACGTAAGACCCTATGCGCGAACTCAAGCTCAAGTACTTTATTGATCTGGTCAGCACGATTGGTCAGCGCTCAACCGCTGAGGCAAAGACGCTGGAAAAGGCGCATGAGCAGATGAACAAAGCCGTCGCTGGCACCTCCGCGCGTTTCAACGAGCTGGGCAAGTGGGCCGGTAAAGCAGGCAAAGATGTAGGCCAGATGCAGGGTGAAATCACCGGCACTACCAGCAAGTTTGTGGCGCTCGACCGCGCAATCACTCAGATGGGCGGCAACACCGGAAGCACGCGCCAAGTGGGCTACATCCAGCAGTTAGGCAACCAAATTGACCGCGCACGCAATAGTGCTATGAAGCTGCGTGATGCTTTAAGCAAGCCGCTGGGCGGCGTTGGCGCTGACGGCAAAGACGGTAAAGGCGCTCCAAACTCATTGATGGGTGACGCGCAGCGGCTGGCGGGCATTGTTGGCGCTACGCGCCTTGCACGCACCGCCTTTGACGACAACATGGAGTTTGAGAAGTTGCAGCTCAAGATGAAGTTCAATGCCCAGCTCAGCAATGAGGATGTGGCCGCACTTCGCCAAGACGCCATTGATTTATCAAAGTCCAGTTTGAACAAACCGCTCGACGTGAGCAAGGCGCAGTTTCGGTTGGCAAACGCGGGCTTGAAGATGGACTCCATCCGTAAGCTCACGCCTGCGGTGGTGAACTCGGCCCAAGTGTTTGACGCCGCGCCCGATGAGATCGCCGACTTGGTGTTTGACATGGTGACCAAATCGGGCATCAAAGAAGAGCGTGTGCCAGCCATGCTGGACATGCTTTACAGCCATGCAACAAGTGGCCGCTTTGAAACGATGGACATGGCGCGTCAAGCGCCTGACTTCTTGAACTCGGCCAAGACGGTGGGCATTACGGGTGAGCGCGGGTTGAACTTTATGGGCGCTTTGACGCAACGCATGATGCGCAATGCCACCGTGCGCAACCCAAGTGAGGTGTCGACCATCATCAAAGAGGGCTTGGCTCACATCACAACCCCGCACATGACGGGCCTAGCCGGTAAGAAGCATTCACAGGGCGCGACAGGCTTGATGAAGTTTGGCATCAAGGTGACGGACTACTTTGACAAAGACGGCAACTTCAAGGGCGAAGGCGGCGTGGACGGCATTGTGGGGCTGGCCCGTGAGATGAAGAGCAAGCACTTGGACAACCCTTTCATGATGGGCATGGCCGGTATTCGAGAACATTACACACAGCTTTTTTGGCGCGAAATGATGAACTCGATTGATGCGCCTGACACGGACAAAGACCCCAACTTGGTCAAGATGATGGAGCGTGGCCAGCTCGCGCAAAAAAGCGGCCAGCTGGCTAAAAACCTCGAAGACGTGAAGCAGTCGGGTTACGGAAAAATGCTTGATGTGGGAGTGAATACGCAGAACGCGATGGTGGGCACGACTGGCGAGGCCCTGACCTCGGGGGCCGCTAATGCGGCCTCGTGGGCGTCCAACCATCCCAAGACGATGATTGCTGCTGGTGTGCTTGGTGCGGGTGCCACGATATTCACGGGCGGCTTGGCCGCCCCTTGGGTGCTGGCCGCGTTGGGCGCGGCTGGTGGTACTGCGGCTTTAGGTGCTGGTGGCGACTGGCTGTCCAACCGGTGGGCGACGCCCGCACAGCCTTCCCCTTTGAATGCAGTGCCAGGCGCAAGACCGCCCTTTGCAGTTTCGGGCATGGGTATGCCGCCTGCGATGGATTTTTTGTCGCTGAGTGCGCCGGGCATGGGCACTCAGCCGTTCGGCGGGCAACTGGGCGGCCAATCTGCGCAAGTGCAAATTGGTCAGGGCCAGCTTGATATCAATGTGCGGGTGACCGATGACCGCGTGACGCTGTCGCCCACCGTGGCGCAGCAGCCCTCATTGATTCGTATCAATCCCGGATCAACTAACCCGGCGGGGTATAGCAAATGAGCTGGATTGATGAGCTTCAACAGGCGAGCTTTCGGGGCGTGCCGTTTCATGTGGAGACCACTGAGCGCAAGCCGGGGTTTCACACGGTGTTGCGGGACTACCCGTTCCAAGACTTGCCGACCGTGTTTCGCATGGGGCGTGCGGCTGAGGAAATCAAGTTCAGCGCTTATGTGATTGGTGAGGACTACACGCAATGGCGTGACGCGCTTGAGGAGGCGTTAGACGCGCCCGGTGTGGGCGAGTTGGTACACCCTACCTCGGGGACGATTCTTGTCTATGTTTTGGGCCAATACCCAATCAAAGAAGCCCCAACAACCGAAGGCGGTGTGGCGCGTTTTGAGCTGACTTTTGTACGCGCTGATGAGCGTCGCTACCCAACCACGGTAGGTAATTCGGCGGTTGACGCAGCCCGTGCGGCATGGGCTGGCACACAGGCAACTGCGGATGAGTTGGCTCATGCGTTTGACGTGGCAAATGCGCCGGGCTGGGCGGCTGACCGCTTGATGGCACGTGTGCGTGATTCGGTAGCTGCTGTTTGGGGCGTGATGGGCGCGGCCACTGCCGGGATGGGCGACTTTACAAACACGATCACGCGCAACTACCAAGTGCTGCGTGACGGGATGAATGATTTGATTCGCCAGCCGCGCCTGTTGGCCGATGCGGTGGCGACCTTGTATGAATTGCCAAGAGACCTTGACGCGGCCAAAGCGCGGGACTTGCGGGCGGCATATCAAAGCCTGTTTGATATGGGTTCACGGGTGGCTAAAACTGACTTTGAAACGTCTTCAATGCCCGCCGTTGGCGCGGGGCCGGTGATGTTTGGCCAAGGCGTTTCAACGCTGGCAAGTGATACGGCTGCGCGTCAGCAATTGGCCGCGCTGTCGACCGCCAGCGACCAGCTGTTTGAGGGCCTTGCCACTTGCAGCTGGGCGCAGGCCAGCGCCGCAAGCGAGCTGAGCAGCTACGACGAAGCGATGGCGTTGCGTAGTGCAGCGACAGACCAAATCACGCGTTTGTTGCAGCGTGCCAGTGCTACGGCACCAATGGCGATGAGCGCGGGGACCAGCATGCCCGCGCAGTCGTGGCACGACGCGATGCTGGCCGTATTGACTTCTACCCTTGCCGATTTGCAACGCCGCAGCTCTGGCCTTGCCCGCATGATGAGCTACACACCACAGGCGTGGACGCCAGTGTGGGTGGTGAGCTATCAGCTGTACGGGACGACCGATTGGGCCGATGAAATCATGGCGCTTAACCCACATATTGAGCACCCTATGCTGGTGCCGCCGGGCAGAGCTTTAAGGGTGGCACGCCATGACTGATTGGGCCGGGACTGGGCGTGTGTACACGCGGGATGACGCACAGATTACGGTGACCGTGGGCGGTGTGGCCTACCAAGGGTGGCTGCAAAGTGAGGTTGAGCGATCTATTGAGACGATCGCGGGGACGTTCAGTATTCCCGTGTCGCTTGATCCGGGTAACCCGCCAGCCATCAAGCGACAAGATGAGGTGACAGTGCAAATTGGTGACACCACAGTGCTGACTGGCTTTGTGCTGAGTGCAGAGCCGTTTTACAAGCGCGGCGATTGTGGTGTGCGCGTGGTGGGCCGCGACCGCACGGGCGACTTGGTGCGCTGCTCGGCGCTGTACAAGGGCGGCCAATGGCTACATGCCTCGTTGACGCGCATTGTGAAAGACCTTGTAACGCCGTTTGACCTAGAGGTGGTGGTGGACGCAGACGTGGGCGCACCGCTGGTGGACTTCAAGCTGTACCACGGTGAGACCGTGCTGGACGCAATAGCCCGTGCAGCACGCTTGCGCGGCGTGCTGGTAACCCGTGACAACGATGGCCGTGTACTGCTGACTAAGGCGGGTAAAGAGCGGTTCAAAGGCGTGATTGCCCGTGGCGTGAACGTGATTGAGATGCAAGGCGTGGGCACCGATGAACACCGCCACAGTGAGTATGTTGTGTTTGGTCAAGGCAATGTCGACCTGAACGGCGCGACCACGATGGATGAGGTGACGCTGCGCTTTCAGAATGCACACGACATGCGGGAATCGGGCAAGGACGCTGAGATTAAGCGCTATTCGCCACTGGTGATTCAGGCCGATGGAAACACAACACGCGCCGAGCTGAAAACGCTGGTTGAACATACGGTGAAGGTGCGCCGAGGCCATGCGCTAGGCATACGCTATACGGTGGAGGGCTGGACGTTTGAGGGCGAGCCTTGGCCGATCAATCAGCGTGTGCAGATTTTTGATGATGTGGCCGGTTTGTCGGGCGACGAATGGCTGATTTGCTCAGCGAAGCAAACCTGCGATTTGCGTGAAGGTGATGTGACTGAGTTGCTGGTTCGACCCGTGGACGCTTATGACGTGGTGCCACTGAACAGCCGACCCAAGCCTAAGAAATTTGGCTCTGAGGGGCCGCATGATGGTGCCAAGACCGGCGGGGGCCGCCGATGAGCTGGATAGACAATTTGCTGCGCAGATCCCGCTTGCGCGGGCTGGTGGAAGGGCCCGTGCAACGCGCCCGTGTAGAGACGCATGACGCGGACGCCAAGGACAACGCCGAGCGTTGGCAAGACTACGGCTTCGCGGCGCATCCCGTAGACGGGCAAGGCCTGGTGCTGAATGTCATGGGCCACACAATCGTGCTGCGCATGGACAGGCTGGGCGAACGGCCTGAGCTGCAATCGTATGAAGTCGCGGTGTGGCACAAAGAAGGCCATATGGTGAAGTTGAAGGCCGGTCGCGTGGTTGAGGTGACCTGCGACAAGTATGTGGTGAACACCAAGGAATACTCGGTCAACGCAAGCACGTCAGCCAGCTTCAATACGCCCGTGGTGAATGCGAGCCAGGACATTGTGGCGGTTAGCTCTGTGAAGGGCCAAGCTGTGAGCGCTACGAGCAGCTTGAAAGTGGCAAATAAAGAAGTGGCGGGTCACAACCACGGCAATGTGCAAAACGGCGTCGGCAGCACGAGCAACTTCTAGCCTTCGTACACGGCTTCGGTGAACCGTTTCACCGTGACCGCTTGAGCGCAAGCGGACAAACTGGCAGCATGTTTGATGTAGCCACGCTTCCCCAGTCGCCCAATGCAGGCACGCAAGGCGCGGCTGTGCCTTTTGACTGGCGTTTGTGCGCGCCGGGGCCGGTGGCTAACTTCCCTTGGAAAGACTATGCACAAGCAGCTGGTGTTGTTTCGTATGTAGACCCGCTGGCTGTGTACGCCCTAGCCCTTGAGGACACGCTGCAAACCGCCGTGATTTTGAGCCTGTTCACCGACCGACGTGCACGCGATGACGATGCCCTGCCAAGTGGCGTGGCCGAGCGGCGCGGCTGGGTTGGCGATGAGTTTGTTTCGGCTCAGGGTGATTCATGGGGGTCACGCTTGTGGCTTTGTTACTCGGGCAAGGTGACGGGCGACGTGCTGGAGAAGGCCCGCTTTGCCGCGCAGGAGTCCTTGAGCTGGATGGTGCGCGACGGTATTGCCAGCCGCGTGGATGTGGTGGCGCTGTGGGCCGCGTCCGGTTCGGGCCAGCTTGACCGTTTGGCCGTGCGGCCAACGATTTACAAGCCGGGCAATACAAGCCCTGTTTATGACGTGCTTTGGGGCACATCCATCAAGAGGTACGCGCAATGACCGTTTTGAACGTGGCGGTGCCGTCAATCAGCGACCTGCAACAAAACGCCGCACGCCTGCTGCAACAGTCGTTGGCAACAGCGCAGCAATCGGCTGATCCGGCAACGCTGACCACGGCTGACCTAGAGCTGGCCCGCAGCAATGTGAAGGCCTTGTCTTTTGTGCAAGCGATGGGCCTGCATGGTGCCTACCGCTATTTGCGCGATTTCATTGCGCGTCAGGCCGTTCCAACGCAGTCGAGCGGCAAGTTTTTAGAGGGCTGGCTGGCAACGTACAAGATGACGCGCAAGCCTGCTACGGCTGCGGTTCGGACAGTGACGGGCACGGGTACAGCGGGCACGCTGCTGACCGCTGGCACGCTACTTCAGGCGCAAGACGGTCGGCAGTACTCGGTGAGCGCCGACGTGGCGGTGTCAGTGGGAGGCACGTTGAGCGCGTCTGTGACGGCTTTGGTGGCTGGCTCGGCGGGGAATGTAAGCACTGGGACTGGGCTGAATATGGTTTCAACGATGAGCGGCATTGATACGTCGTTTGTCGTCTCTGACGCGGGTGCGGTCGACGGCGCTGATGCGGAGACAGACGCGCAGGCGATCTACCGGCTTCAACAGCGCTTGTCGAATGAGCCAATGGGCGGCAGCCCCGCCGATTATGCGCGATGGGCCTTGCAGGTGCCAGGCATCACACGGGCTTGGGGCCTGCGTAACCCGTCAGGGGCTACGACCGCTGGCGTGATCATCATGGCTGACGGCAATGCGGCTCCCGGCTTGCCAACAACGGCACAAGCCTATGCGGTGCGCGACTACATACGCGATCCACGCCGTGGCCCACCCGATGAGCTGTTTGTGATCGTGCCTACGCCCGTGGTGGTGAATGTGACGATCAATGTGGTGCCGGATACGGCAGCCATTCGTGCGGGTGTAGTGAGCGCATTGCAGGATTTGTTTTTTAGAGAGGCCGTTCCCGGCGGCTCTATTCCCCATGACCACATGGTGGAGGTGATCAGCGGCGTGACGGGTGAAACGAATCACACGATCAGCTCGCCGGTGATTACCAGCGGCGCATCTTTTGTGGCTGGTGCCTATAACCAGATGCTGGTGCTTGGCACGGTGACGTTCTTCTAAGGCGCGGCATGGATAAGTTTTTTCAGTCCCTCGCGCAGCTGCTACCCACGGGGTTTGCGTGGCCGCGTGACCCGTCTTCTACTTTGATGCGGGTGGTGCGCGGGCTGTCGGCATCCTTTGCAGAGTTGCACGCCTACACGCTGTTTGTGGCCGGTGAGTGGCTGCCGCACAAAACCACGACGCGGTTGGCCGAATGGGAGGCCGCGACGGGCTTACCTTGTGACTGTTTTGGCGCGGCTCAAACGCTGCAACAACGAAGCGACCAATTGACAGCGCGGCTGTGTGGCCCTGATTTGGCCTACACGGACAGTAGCCCTGCAAGCCCCGGCGCATTGATTGCCATTGCAAAGCGCATTGGCTACGACAACGTGACCGTGGCTTACAACACCCCGCTTCGTGTGGGCGTGGGGCAAGTAGGCCAGCGCTTGGGCGCACTGGACGGCAAGTTGTATGTGCGGGTGGCAACGGCCAGCACGTTGTTGCGCGTTGGCACCGGCGTAGCCGGGCAGCGGCTGTGGGATTCGGCGCTTCCACTAGGGCCGTTGGATTGTTATTTGAAGCGTTTGGCACCCGCACGTTTCGCGGTCGACGTTGGGCTGGCGGCTTAAGTTTTTTGATGAAGGACGGTTATGGACTACACACAAAGTAATGCGTTTGCTACCCACGCGGGGACGGGCAACCGGATGCACAACGCCTCACAGGCGACGCCAACGGCGGTGAGCGACGCTGACCTTAATGGGCCCGTATGGGAGCTGGTGTCGCTGGTCAAACAGGCCGGGATTACGCCCGCTGGGTTTGACGCCAATACGCCTGTCACCTATCAACAAGTGGCGGCAGCGATTGCTGCGCTGCAACGCCAGCAAACTAACACGGCTTATACGACTGCCGGTACTGCGCCCGCGTTCACTGTGACATTGCCAGCCAGTGCTGTGGCGCTTGCGGCGTTGGGCACGAACCTTCGATTGCGGCTGAAGTTTCATGCGGCTGGGGCCGGTAGCGATACGCTGAACATTGCTGGTCTTGGGGCTAAGAGTCTGAAGCAATACGACTCGACGGGTGCCAAGGTGGCCGGGGTGATTGCTGCGGGGCAATTGGTCGACGTTGAGTATGACGGGACGGATTTTGTTTTGCTTGATCCGTTGCCATCAGCTATGGGTAATTTTTCAAATAATCGTTCGCGGTCAATTTCTTCGGCCGTTACTCTGTCTCGTAATGATTCAGGAACCTGCTTTGAACTTGGTTCAGCCGCATCTGTCACCTTACCTTTATGCTCAAGTGTTCCAGTAGGAACTACCTTCGTTTTTACTACGTCACCGGCAGTCACTACGGCGACCATCAATCGACAAGGAGGCGGCGACACCATCGCCATAAATAATGGCGGTGCGTTTACGTCTTACACGATGGGGCCCGGCTCCGACATTATGTTTATTAATGACGGGACGGTTTGGCGTGGAAATTTTGGTTCAGAAACACTTCGGACAAATAGCCCGCTGTTTTTATCAAGCAAAACTGCAAACGGTTACCAAAAGATTGCCGGAGGTCTTATTTTTCAGTGGGGTTCTGCCGGCGCCGCTGGAAGTCCTAATGTCACTATCTCTTTTCCAATCCAATTTCCAAATGCCTGCCTCCATGTGATTCCCTTCTATGAAGGCGGCTCTGCCGCTTCGTCTGGAGTTGTGGGTTTTTCAACGTCTCAGGCAGTGATTCAACTTAGTGGCGGTACCCCATCGTATTTCGCTATCGGCTATTAATGGAGAGCAAGATGAAATTCAGCAAATCTACTGGGTGCTTCTACCCTGACGATATCCAATACCTAAAACCACCTAGCGACTTGATCGTGGTATCAGATTCTGACTACAGCCTCGCTATGTCGCGGCCCTTTGGCGCAACATTGGATGTTCAAGGTGGAAAGCTGGTAATAGTGTCGGCCCCCACGCCTGACCCTGCTGTTGTACTTGCCTCGGCAAAAGCAAACGGCCTAGCCCGCATCGATGCCTACGGAAAAGCCCAACGCGTCAAGATTGCTGGCACACCCGATGAAATCGAAATTGCGGCGTGGAACAACAAGCTAGTGATTGCCAAGGCGATCAAGGCGGGCACCGCCTCGGCGGGCGACAAGGCGGCTTTTCAGGCCGAGATCAATGCGCGTGGCAAGGGCGAAACCGTTGACGCGTTCGCCGACAAAGTACTGGTCAACGCGTCGTTCTACGCGCAGGCTGTTGGTTTGATTGACGGGCTCAAACGCCGCACGCAGGGCGCGGTGAATGCCGCCAATACGCCTGAAGAAGTGGAAGCCGTTCTAGCCGCTATGAAGTCGCAAGCCGAGGCGGCTTTCGCCCAGTTGATGGGCGCGGCCAAGTAAAAAAGACAGGGCGAGTGGACGGGGTGCGCTAACACCCTGACCACCCACCTCCGCCGTGATGTAGCACGGCATCGACCGAAGGCCCCGCCACCTGTACAGGTAGGGCCATTATCAAAGATGCCGACATGCAAGAGTTGAGATGTGGCGCGTGCAGCAAGTTGCTGGCACGTGGAGTGTTTGAGCGAGTTCAGATCAAATGCGGTAGGTGCCGCACTTTGAATGACGTGAGGGCCGGTGCCGAAGGCGCTACGAGCCCCCAACCAGAGCGCCCCCGAGCGTCAAAGCCCAATAAAGGGGTAACGCAATATGGGGAAAACGCCCGACAAAGTGGCTTCAAAGCCAATTCAGAGAGCCGGTGAAAACGGCTTCAAATACGTTCAAAAGTACGGCCTTGTGGTGGTTTGCAAGGATGAGGCTGACCAGCAGCGCTTATTCGCCAAACTGACCAAGCAGGGCCTGCGCCCGAAGGTGGTGTGCGTATGAAATTGAGCATTAACCACCGCTGTGATGACTTCAACAGCTACCGTGCTGCCCGCGTGAAGTCGCTGTTCAATGTTGAAAGTGGGGCTAATTTCAGCCTCGACGCCGAGCTGGATTTGGAGAGCGCCTCGTGGCAAATCGGGGTGATTGTGGGGCCGAGTGGCTCAGGCAAAACGAGCATGGGCCGCACTTTGTGGGGGCCGCAGGCGCTGTACGCGCCGAGTTGGCCAAGCGATGCGCCGGTGATTGACGCGATCACGCCCGGTGGCTCTTTTGACGATGTGACTGCGGCTCTTTCAAGCGTTGGTCTTGGCAGTGTTCCGACGTGGCTGCGGCCCTTTGGTGTGCTATCCAATGGTGAACAGTTTCGCGCTAACTTGGCCCGACTGATTGCGGAGGCACCGGCGCAGGCCGTGCTCGATGAGTTCAGCAGCGTGGTCGACCGCCAGATTGCACAAATTGGAGCGGGCGCTTTTGCCAAGGCGTGGCGTCGAACTGGCGGCCAAGCGGTGCTTCTGAGCTGTCACTATGACATTCTGGACTGGGTTCAGCCCGACTGGGTGTTTGATACCGGTACGGGCCAGTTCATACGGGGGTCACTTCGACGCCGACCACGCATCGACGTGGAGTTGTGGCAAGCCAAGTGGCAGCATTGGCCTGCCTTTGAGCCGCATCACTATTTGAAGCTGCCGCACATGATCGCCGCCACCAACTATGTGGCGACGGTGAACGGCCAGCTGGTGGCCCATGTGGCGGTTAGCACCCGTGCTGGTATGAAAGAGGCCCGCGCATGCCGTTTGGTGGTTATGCCTGAGTGGCAAGGCGCTGGGGTTGGTCTGCGGTTTTTAGACGCGGTGTGCGAGCGCTGGCGACTTGGGCAAAACCGCTATGACAAGCCTATGCTGACGTTGTTTCACACCAGCCACCCGGGGCTGGCCAGCGCCTTGCGCCGGTCGGATAAGTGGACGCAGGTTTCAGCCCGCCTGGTGGGCGAAAGCAAGCTGCGCAGCATGACAAGCATGGCAAAGACAGCAGCTCGGCTCGGCGTGAAGGGCGTAGGCGCTGGCTACGGCGGGCACTTTAGGGCCGTGCAGGGCTTTCGCTACCTTGGTTCTCCAGTTTGCGAAAGTGAGCAAACTGGCCCCGTGGAGGTGCCGCCATGCGCGTGATGATCGTGGGCCAAAAGTGGTTCGGGGCCGAGGTTCTGAAGCTGTGCCTGGCACGCGGTGACGACGTGGCCGCTGTCAGTGCCCCGCGTGTGGATGACCGGCTCGCCGCGCTGGCGGTCGACGCGGGTGTCCCGTTATGTCAGGTGGACAAGCGCCTCGAGGCCACTTTGGTGCCTGACGGGCTTGACCTGATTCTGTGCGCCCATGCCCATGTGTTCGTCACCGCTGGGGCTCGGACTAAGGCAAGGCTTGGGGCGCTTGGCTACCACCCAAGCCTGTTGCCTCGCCACCGTGGCCGTGACGCCATCGTGTGGGCGCTTCACATGCGGGAGGTTGTAACGGGCGGGACGGCCTACTGGCTGGATGACGGGGCTGATACCGGTGACATTGCCGCGCAGGACTGGTGCTGGGTTAAGCCCGACGCTACAGCTGAGAGCCTGTGGCGGGATGAACTTGCCCCAATGGGGCTAAGGCTGTTGGGCGACGTGATGGCCCGTTTGGACTCGGGAGAATTGCCTCGGCTACCTCAAGACCCGCGCATGGCTACTTGGGAGCCTGCCTACATGGCGAAGCGGCTGTCTGCTGTGAAGTGTGTTTGAAGGGCGTTAAATGCCGAATCAAATATGCGTTCAAGACGGGTGAAAATAGTGGATCAAATCAAACGTTCGGCTGGATCAGGCCAAACGTCGCGCTACTTTATGGCGCGGCGTTATCGCAGCGCACCTGCCCACAGTAATGCTGGCAGAACGGACAGCCTGTCATGGGCAACCATGACGGAATTTGATGGCGCTGCTGGAAGATGTCTTTGAGCACCGTGTCGCGGTAGACCCGCCATTT
>NZ_JAVKLW010000133.1:0-8204 GCF_031538885.1 Limnohabitans sp. | reverse complement strand
TTGGTATCGTTCTTCTCGGCTGAGGTGCTTGTACATTGGGCAACTTCGACTTGGCGGTTAAAGCGGCCATGATGCTCTCGCATCCTCAGCCACCTATAACCAGTTCATCTTTGTTGCACTTCGTCCTTGAATCCGCCCTTTCAAATCGGCGAACGTCCGCCGATTTGGTTTTGACACAAGAAGATACACAAGCGGCTGCTGAAATTGGCATCGTCATGTCAGGGTCAATTGCAGACCGCATCAACCGTGCTGTCCATGCGCACAACTTAGCTGCTCGCTTGGCTGTAGGGGCGGGCTATCTGTTGCTTGACATTAGAGCTGAGTTGGCGCACGAGGGCGTCCGTAGGTGTAGTCGCTCATGGCATGGATTTGACGAATCCGCTCCATTGATGCTTCGTTGACTGGGTGGGCGTGAGCACCGCTCGTAGTAGCCGCTAGTGGATGCTTGCAAATGCTTGCAC
The DNA here is from genome assembly GCF_031538885.1 of Limnohabitans sp. Classification (GTDB taxonomy): domain Bacteria; phylum Pseudomonadota; class Gammaproteobacteria; order Burkholderiales; family Burkholderiaceae_C; genus Limnohabitans. The sequence goes on along the minus strand of NZ_JAVKLW010000133.1, from coordinate 7,743 downwards.
ATAGCTTGGGTGCCTCGCTGGTGGGGCGCGGCAGGGTAATACACCGAGGAGCGGCTCATGCCCAATAGGCCCGCTTGGGTGTTGCTCAAAGAATGGTCTCGGTCGATCATTTGCCTGCGCTCAGCAATCCCGCCTTGGTGAGCGCGCTGTTTAAAAAATCTAGCGCCAGTGCTTGCTGCCCGATCTTGGCGTGCAACGGAGCTAAATTGACGGTTTATTCGGCTTCCACCGTTTTGTGGTGTTGTGCTGACTTGAGCTTGCCCCATCCCAACACAACCACCGCACCAGCAGCCGCGCAAGTCAAGTGGAACCATGAGTTGGCTTCACCGAAGGCTTTGAGTACCACGTCGTTGGCGATGGTTTCGCCACCGACCCAACCAATCAAGCAGGCACCGAAGGTGATGATGATGGGGAAGCGCTCCATGAGTTTGATCATCAAGGTGCTGCCAAAAATAACCATTGGGATGCTGATGGCTAGTCCAATGATGAGCAGCATCTCGTCGCCTTTTGCGGCGGCGGCTACAGCAATCACGTTGTCCAAACTCATCACCAAGTCGGCAATCAAGATGGTGCGAATCGCAGCGAACAAGTTGCTGTGCTCGCTGGCTTCTTCGTTATTTTCTTCTTCTGCTTCCAGCAGCTGTGCACCAATCCACAACAGCAACAAACCACCGATGATTTGCAGGTATTCCAAGGTCATCAGCTTGGCGGCGACCACGGTCAGACCAATACGCAGCACGACCGCCGCACCTGAGCCAAATATGATGGCTTTCTTCTGTTGCGCTGGTGGCAAACTGCGGGCGGCCAAAGCGATCACCACGGCGTTGTCCCCAGACAAGATGATGTTGATCCAAATGATCAACAGCAAGCCTAGCCAGAAGTCAGTGCTTTGAATTAGTTCCATGATTTGTTTGTTCCAGACGATAGGAATGTTTTTTGTGAGCGCCTTGCCACAAGGCTAATTTTCGCAACGGTAAGTGTAACGGCGCGGTACTGCTGGGCCTGTTAGTAATAGTGCTTATGTGGCACACCGCGCACAGAGCAACGGCTGTTGGCCAAAAAATAGCCCGCTGATTCAGCGGGCTATTCGCGTAAGGCGTGGGCCAATTTAGTGGCTATCGGTCTGGCGTGCAGCAGCCACAGCAGCTGAGTCATCTTCCGCTGCGCCGTTGAAGAACAGGTTCAACAACACAGCAGAGATAGAAGCCAACAAAATGCCTGATTCAATCAGTGGGTGCAGGTTGTGAGGCATCCATTGCTTGAAGTTAGGCGCGATCAGCGGAATCATGCCGATGCCAATAGAGATAGCCACCACCAAGCTGTTGAAGCGGTTGTTCTTAAAGTCCACGCCGCCCAAGATGCGAATGCCCGTGGCTGCCACCATGCCAAACATCACCAAGCCCGCGCCGCCCAACACCACCGTAGGCAGTGACTCGACCAAGGCTGCCATTTTGGGAATGACGCCCAGGACAATGAGGATGAGGCCGCCTGCCACACACACAAAACGGCTCTTCACGCCCGTGACGGCCACAAGGCCCACGTTTTGCGAGAAGCTGGTGTAGGGAAAGGTATTGAAGATGCCGCCAATCAGCGTGCCCAAACCATCGGTGCGCAAACCACGGGTGAGCGCGGCGCGGTCTACATCGCGGTCCGTCATTTCGCCCAAGGCCAAGAACATGCCGGTGGACTCGATCATCACCACGATCATGACCAAGGTCATGGTGAGGATGAGCACGGGGTCAAACACAGGCATGCCAAACTGGAACGGCGTGACAATGCCAAACCATTCCGCCTTGCCCACCTTGTCAAAGTTCATCAGGCCCATGCCTGTGGCTACCGCGGCGCCGATGACGATGCCTAACAGTACCGAAATGTTGGCAATAAAGCCCTTGGCGTATTTGGCAATCGACAAAATAGACACCAACACCAATGCCGCAATGCCCACGCCAGTGAGGTCGGCGTACTTGGGGTTGGGCATCTTGGCCAACAGCGCCAGATCTTTAGGCACTGCCGCCAAGGTCGATCCGGGGGCCGATGCGGCGGACGCTGCGTCTGCCAGCCACTTGGCGTGTTCTGGGTTCACGATGGAAGGGGCCGTGGGGCCGAAGGGATTGCCAAAAATCCAGTTGATACCAATGCGCATCAAACTGATGCCAATCACGGCAATGATGGTGCCGGTCACCACAGGCGGGAAAAACCGCAACATGCGACTCACCAGCGGCGCGATGAAGATAGCAATGGCACCCGCTCCCATGATGGCGCCAAAAATAAGCTGCGCCCCTGCGTCGCCGGGGTTGGCACTGGCCATGGCCACCATCGGTGCCACTGCTGCAAACGTCACGCCCATCATCACTGGCAGGCGAATGCCAAGCCACTGCGTGGCCCCCCAAGACTGAATGAGGGTGACCAAACCGCACACAAACAAATCGGCCGAAATCAGCATGGCTACTTGCTCGGGACTAAGCTTCAAAGCACGCCCCACGATGAGTGGCACAGCCACAGCGCCTGCGTACATGACAAGCACGTGTTGCAAGCCAAGAGCGGCGAGCTTGCCTGTGGGCAAGCGTTCGTCGACGGGGTGAATCGTATCGGGCATAAAAACTCCTAGAAAGGTTTGTGTTACAAACTGTATACAGTTTTGTATGTCAAGAAGCTACGGATAAACTCTAACTACAAAACTATTGCAGTTAGGGAAGCACAACGCATGAGTTTGCAGCGTGATTTGCTACGGACTTCACGATGTGCAATTGTGTGCGTCGATAGCACGATTTTTGGGTTGAATTGCGCTCGCGCATGGGGTATTTCAGCAGCCTGCTAGGCCTCGCTCGTTACACTGGGGGCAAATTTTTCCAAGGTGTTTTTAGTGTTTTTGATTCAACGTTTGACGCTGGCTTTTGCTAGCGCGCTGCTGCTGGCAGCTCCCGCTGTGCAAGCGGCCAACCCCATCTTTGTGCTGAACTCTTTAGACGCGAACGTCAGTGTGATTGATCCAGTCACATGGAAAGAAGTCCGTCGCATCCCCACGGGCAAAGAGCCGCACCACATTTACCTCACGCCCGATGAGAGATCGGTCATTGTGGCCAACGCAGGTGGTGATTCACTCACGTTCATTGACCCCCGCACGGCCGAGGTGCAGCGCGTGGTACGCGGCACCATCGACCCCTACCAGTTGCGTTTTTCGCCAGATATGAGATGGTTTGTCACGGTCGCCAACCGTTTGAACCACATCGATATTTACCGTTGGGACGGCAAGGAACTGACTTTGGTCAAGCGCATTCCATCGAGCAAAACGCCTAGCCACATTTGGATTGACAGCAAAAGCACCACCGTTTATGCCTCGATGCAAGATAGCGACGAGTTGGTGGCGGTGGACTTGGCGACGCAAACATTGAAGTGGCGCGTCAAAACAGGAGCTATGCCTGCGGATGTGTTTGGCACACCTGATGACAAGCACCTGTTGGTCGGGCTGACGGGGGGCGATCATGTGGAGGTGTATGACGTCACGGGCCCGCAAGCCAAGTTGGTGAAAAACATTCCAACAGGCGAGGGTGCGCATGCCTTCCGCGCCGTGGGTGATGGTCGCCATGTATTCGTGGGTAATCGTGTGGCGAACACAATCAACAAAATTGACTACACCAAGCTGGAGTCTGTGGCGCAGTTCAACGCCCCAGGCGGCCCTGACTGCATGGAAGTGACGGCAGATGGCAAGTTGCTGCTGGTGTCATCGCGTTGGATTAAAAAAGTCAGCGTGATTGATCTGGCGACAGGTCAACTGGTGCGTCAAGTCAAAGTCGGTAAATCACCGCACGGCATTTGGACCTTGGATCACGCCAAGCGTTATTGAACATGTACCCAGCACAACGCCAGCCTCCACTGAAAACTCCGCGCGTTTCTTGGCGTGCGTGGGTTGTGGGCGGTTGGGCTCTGTGTGCGTTGGCGGCACATGCGAATGCGCCATGCAGCAAGCCGCTGTATCTCACCTTTGATACAGGTCATATGGGCGTTGCATCCTTGATTGCAGAGGTATTGAACCGTCAGCAGGTGAAGGTCACTTTCTTTGCCGCCAATGAGCCGACCAAAGAAGGCGATGGCTCATTGGGCGAATATTGGGCGCCTTGGTGGAAGGCCCGTGGCGCAGAGGGGCACGCCTTCGCCTCACACACGTTTGACCATGTGTATTGGCGCTCAGACCTGCCGCGCGACAGCTGGCGCATGCGTCCGACCACCGGTACGAGAAAAGGCCAAACAGAGGCGTGGACCAGCCAACGTTATTGCGACCAACTGCAACTTGCTAACACGCGCCTAGAGCAAATCACGGGGGTCAAGCCCTTGCCCTTGTTTCGTGCGCCAGGCGGCAAAACATCGCCTTCGTTGCTGCATGCTGCCAAGCAATGCGGTTTTATGCATGTCGGTTGGGCTGAGGCAGGTTTTTTAGGGGATGAGCTGCCGAGCGACAAATACCCCAATGCCTTGCTGCTAGAGCGTGCATTGAACCACCTCCACGCGGGAGACATTTTGATGGCGCACTTAGGCATCTGGTCGCGCCAAGATCCGTGGGCACCGACGGTGCTAGAGCCTTTGATTGAAGGCCTCAAAGCCAAAGGGTTTTGTTTTGCCACACTCAAAGAGCATCCACAATTCAAAGCATGGATACGCTGATAGACCTTTTTGCCAACACGCAAGCGGCTTTGTATGAAGGCGTGATGCAGCCCATCGCGTTTGCCGTGGGCTTGGGCAACCGTTTGGAGGATGTGTTCAATGCTACGGGCTGGTTGCTGGTGGGGTTGATGCAAATTGTCGTCATGCTGGTGGTGATTGGGCCGCTACAGCGCTGGCGTTGCGTGGAGCCGGTGACCAACTCGCGCGCGATTCGCACGGATGTGATTTACACCTTGATTCATCGTTTGGGGCTGTTCCGTGTGGCCTTGTTCCTATTGGTTGAGCCCGTGCTTGACAACTTGATGGGCGAGTTGCGTGTGCACGGCGTGGGGACGTTCCATTTGGAAGACCTGTGGCTCGGCGTCACCGATGGGCCGTTCACCAGCTTTGTGATGTACCTCGTGGTGTTTGATTTTGTCAGTTACTGGTTGCATCGTGCCCAACACGAATGGCGTTGGTGGTGGGCTTTGCATGCGGTGCACCATTCGCAGCGTCAGATGACGCAGTGGACAGACAACCGAAACCATTTGTTAGACGATCTGATCGGTGCGGTCGTTTGGGTGTTTATCGCGCAACTCATTGGCATCGCGCCTACACAGTTTGTGGCGGTGGTGGCGCTCACGCAGCTGTTTGAAAATTTCCAACATGCAAATCTGCGCGTGAGTTTTGGTTCGTGGGGTGAGCGTCTGTGGGTCAGCCCACGCTTTCACCGTTTACACCACGCGATTGGTTTGGGGCATGAGTCAAGGCCTGTGCCAAGGGCTGGCCTTGCACGTGACGTGACGCGCACAGGGGGCGCATTGGGTGGGCATAACTTTGGTGTGCTCTTACCTTGGTGGGATGTGCTGTTTGGCACGGCTAACTTTGACCTGCGGTTTGAGCCCACGGGGATCCGTGACCAAGTGGAAGAGGGCGTGGATTACGGAGACGGGTTTTGGGCTCAACAGCGACTGGGTATTCAACGTCTTTTGCAAGCTTTTGGGGCTTCTTCCTCTCGTTGACGTGTGCGGTATGCTTTTGGTATGCGTTTGTTTCTAGATTCCTTTTGGCGAGCACTAGCTTATTGCCTGATGCCTCGCGTCATCGTCCTCTCCCTGCTGCCTTTGGCCATGTTGCTTTTGCTGTCGGTGAGCTGGGGGTATTTCTATTGGACGCCTACTCAGGACTGGTTGCGCGACATCCTCACCTCTTGGCAAGTTTTACCGAGCATGATGGCTTGGCTACAAGCCCAAGGTGCGGCTCACTTGCAAGCGGTCATGGTGCAACTGGTGATGATTTTTGCCATCACGCCGGTGTTGGTGGTGATCTCGTTGTTGGCCGTATCTTTGATGATGACGCCAGCCTTGGTGGATTTGGTGGCCCATCGCCGCTTCGCACACTTGGCACTCAAACACGGGGGGAGCACTGTGACCAGTTTGATCTGGACAGTCAGTTCCACACTGGCCGCGATGCTGGCCATGGTCATTTCATTGCCTCTCTGGGCAGTTCCCCCGTTGATGTTCATCGTGCCACCACTCATTTGGGGGTGGCTCAGTTACCGTGTAATGGTGTATGACGCCTTGGTACAGCATGCCAGCCGTGAAGAGCGCTTGAAGATTGGCCGCAAGCACCGCGTTTGGTTGTTGCTGATCGGGGTGTTGACGGGGTATATGGGTGCTTTGCCAAGCCTGGTATGGGCCTCTGGTGCTTTGTTTGTCGCCGCATTCCTGGTGCTGATCCCCTTGGTGATTTGGATCTATGCCTTGGTGTTTGCCTTTACCTCACTGTGGTTCACACATTACAGCTTGGCTGCACTTGAAGTCCTGCGAGCAGAGTCGGATACTGTGGTGATGGGGGCCTCTGTGCCCCTACCCACCGTGGTTGATGCTCCCCCAGTAGCATTGGTAGATGACTCACACACCCCACAGCCCCCCAGCCTCTGAAACTCGGCCACAGTTTGGCCTCATCATCGTGGGTGACGAAATCCTCTCGGGCAAACGTGCGGACAAGCACATGCCCAAAGCGATTGAGTTGCTCCATGCACGCGGCCTGTCGCTAGACTGGGCCGACTATGTGGGTGATTCGCCCGAGCGCATCACACGCACCTTGGCCCGCGCTTTTGACGGCAACAGCATTGTCTTTTCGTGCGGCGGTATTGGTGCAACGCCTGATGACCATACCCGTCAATGCGCAGGCAGGGCCTTGGAGCTAGACATTGTTTTGCACCGCGAGGCAGAAGCCTTGATTCGTGAGCGCATGCAAGACACCGCCAAAGAGCAGGGCGTACCTTACGAGCCCGATCGTGATGACAATGTGCACCGACTCAACATGGGTGTGTTCCCCTTGGGTGCGCGCATCATTCCCAACCCGTATAACAAGATTCCAGGCTTCACCTGCCAAGGTGCTGGTGGTGGCGTGGTGCACTTTGTGCCCGGCTTTCCAGTGATGGCATGGCCCATGATGGAATGGGTACTCGACACCTATTACCCGCATCTCTTTGAACATGCGGCGTGGATTGAAAAGTCCATCGTCATTTACGGTTCGATGGAGGCCACTCTCACGCCACTGATGGAAGCCTTGGAGCGAGACTTCTCGGGCGTGAAGGTTTTTAGCTTGCCCAGCGTGGATCACCCTGGGCACGGTCGTCACATCGAACTGGGCGTCAAAGGTGAACCCGACAAGGTGGCTTTGGCTTATCCCGCCATGTTGGCGGGCCTACAGCCTTTCGCTTTGAAATTTGGCCCTGAATTGGTGCGATAGTGAGTGAGATTCATTTTGGTGCAAAATTGCACCAAAATAGGTCGCTCAGTTTTTCTCTATTTGGTGCTCGAAATCTACTTTTGCAGCCAATTTGCTTCAATCTCAAGGCAAAATGTGCGCCTTGATGCTGAAGTTGATGAGGCGCTCTGTGAGAGCTTATGCTGGCACAGAAACTGCATCCTCCAACCTCGAGCACTTTTTAACCCAACCTACCCTAGCAGGAGAACTTGATGGCCAAGACCGTCGCAGACGTAATGAAAATGGTGAAAGAGAACGAAGTTAAATTCGTTGACTTCCGTTTCACCGATACCCGTGGCAAATGGCAGCACATCACTGCGCCCGTGT
>NZ_JAVKLW010000132.1:0-13745 GCF_031538885.1 Limnohabitans sp. | reverse complement strand
TTGGTATCGTTCTTCTCGGCTGAGGTGCTTGTACATTGGGCAACTTCGACTTGGCGGTTAAAGCGGCCATGATGCTCTCGCATCCTCAGCCACCTATAACCAGTTCATCTTTGTTGCACTTCGTCCTTGAATCCGCCATGCCTACTTTTTGAATAAAAAGTAAATAGAGCCTCTTGCAAAACTCCCCGCCAAAGTCGATGAATTAAGTGTCGATTTGGCCGCCTGCGTTGGCTGGCGATGAGTTTTTGGGGCTGGCGTTGTTTGTGAGGGGCGTATGCGCAGGGTGCGCTTTACTTTTAAAGCAAGCGCTCGCAGGCTATCTGATCCGCCACCGTCTCACGTCGACGAATGAGATGCGCCTTGTCGCCGTCCACCAACACCTCTGCTGCCCGTCCGCGTGTGTTGTAGTTGCTGGCCATGGCCATGCAGTACGCGCCTGTGGAGAGCACGGCCAGTAAGTCACCCGATTGCACCGCCAGTTGGCGGTCGCGCCCCAACCAGTCCCCGCTTTCGCACACGGGGCCGGCCACGTCATACGTGACCGCCTCCGTTGCGCGTGCTGACACGGGCACGATTTGGTGGAAGGCTTCGTACATCGCAGGGCGCGGCAAGTCGTTCATCGCGGCATCGACGATGCAGAAGTTTTTTTGTTCGCCGGGTTTGAGGTAAAGCACTTCGGTCAGACACACGCCGGCGTTGCCCACCAGCGAGCGACCCGGTTCGATCATCAGTTGACGCTGGCCGTAGCCACGTGCGTCGAGCTTGGCCAAGAGTTGCGCCCACAGTGCATCCGCAGCAGGAGGCGTGTCGCCGTTGTAGTTGATGCCAAGGCCACCACCAAAGTCGATGTGGTGAATCGCAATCCCTGCCGCCTCAATCGCTTGCACCAGATCGAGCACACGGTCCATCGCATCGAGGTAGGGCGTGGACTCGGTGATTTGCGAACCAATGTGGCAGTCGATCCCCGTGACGTGCAAGCCGGGCAAGCTGGCGGCGTGTTGGTAGGTGGCGAGGGCGCGTTCATGGGCCACGCCGAATTTGTTGCCTTTGAGGCCCGTCGAGATGTAGGGGTGGGTTTTGGCGTCCACGTTGGGGTTGACGCGAATGCTGATGCGCGCACGTTGGCCCATGCTTTGCGCGACTTCACTCAGCACTTCCAACTCGGCTTCGCTCTCGACGTTGAAGCAGGCAATGCCTGCTGTCAAGGCTTTGCGCATTTCGGCGCGTGTTTTGCCCACGCCCGAGAAGATGACTTTGGCGGGGTCGCCGCCTGCCGCGATCACGCGGTCGAGTTCGCCGCCCGACACGATGTCAAAGCCACAGCCTGCTTGCGCAAACACTTGTAACACGCCCAAGGAGGAGTTGGCTTTCATGGCGTAGCAGATGCGTGCATTGCGGCCCGCGAAGCCGCGTTGGTAGGCGGCCAGCGCACTCAACATGGCAGCTTTGGAGTACACAAACAGGGGTGTGCCGTGTTCTTTGGCGAGGTCGGCGAGTGAGGCGCCTTCCAAATACAAATCGTGGTTATGTGCGGCCACAAAAGGCGCACCGGCAAGCAGGGTATGTGTCATTAGACGGCTCTTGAAAAATTAGCGACCAGTGGCGGCAGAAGCTGCGGTGGCAGCGGAGGCAGGTATTGCAGATGCCCCCGGAATTTGACGACGCACGATATCGGGCAGCTTGGCGCGTTGTTGAAACTCAGGATCGTCGGGCATGTATAAATTGCCTTTTTGACCGCAAGCCGTAAGTACAGAGACTGCGCACAACGCAGAGGCCACAGCAGCACGTAGGCTTTTGCCCCTGACTAGAATCGTTTGTTCAATACCCATGGCGCAAATTGTAATGACCGATCTCGAATTCTTAGACCGCGCAGAACTTCTGCTCAAAGCCGTTGAGTTGGCCTGTGACCGCAGCAACGACGAGGGGGAGGCCGACATCGACAACCAGCGCGTGGGCGGCATGATCACGCTGACGTTTGAGAACCGCAGTCAAATCATCATCAACTTGCAAAAGCCCCTGCATGAGGTGTGGTTGGCCGCGCGTTCAGGCGGCTATCATTTCAAGTTTGATGGGCAGCAATGGTCGGACACCAAGGGTCAAGGCGAGTTCTTTGACCGCTTGAGCCAAGACGCCAGCACCCAAACGGGGCTGGCGCTCCACTTCACTGCTTGAACAAATCGAGAATTTTTTTCTTCTCCTCGTTGGCAGGCAGCGGTTCGCTGCTGTTGTTCGAGCGACTTTCCATGCCTAAGCTGCTCACCCCGCCGCCTCTGCTGAACTCGGCATAGGCCCAGTCACCGCCTTCGTGGCTCAGGCCTGTGGGTGGCGAGGGTTCGGCAATGGGGACGTTTTGCAAGGCGTGCTGCATGTAGCTGATCCACACGGGCAAGCTCAAACCACCACCGGTTTCACGATCCCCCAATTTGCGCGGCGTGTCATAACCAATCCAAGTTACAGCGGTGAGTGTGGGGTGATAGCCCGCAAACCAAGCGTCCATCGCGTCGTTGGTGGTGCCTGTCTTGCCGTAGATGTCGGGGCGCTTCAAGGTGGCTTGCGCGCGTGCCGCGGTGCCTGAGCGGGTGACTTCTTGTAGCAAGCTGGTCATCACAAACGCGTTGCGGGCATCAATGGCGCGGGCCGATTCATCCAACACGGGGGGCGTGAACTCGGACAAGGTTTTGCCCATTTGGTCCGTCACCTTGGTGATGAGGAAGGGGTTCACACGGTAGCCCCCGTTGGCAAAGACCGAATAGCCTGCCGCCATTTGCATGGGCGTGACTGAGCCAGCGCCCAAGGCCATGGTCAGGTAAGGCGGATGCTTCTCGGCATCAAAACCAAACTGAGCAATCCAGTCTTGTGCGTTTTGCGCACCCACGGCTTGCAGCACGCGAATCGAAATCATGTTTTTCGATTTGGCCAAACCTTTGCGCAAGGTCATGGGACCTTCAAACGTGCCGTCGTAGTTTTTGGGCTCCCAAGGCTGCCCCCCGGTGACGCTGGCGTCAAAGAACAACGGTGCATCGTTGACCACCGTCATGGGCGTGAAGCCTTTTTCCAGTGCAGCTGAATAGATGAACGGCTTGAAGCTAGAGCCAGGCTGACGCCACGCTTGGGTCACATGGTTGAACTTGTTTTTGTTGAAGTCAAAGCCCCCCACCAAGGCGTGAATCGCACCATCGCGTGGGTCGATCGACACAAACGCGCCTTCAACTTCGGGCAGCTGGGTGATTTCCCAGCCATCTTTGGCGGTCTGCATGATACGCACCAAAGCACCTGGGCGCAGTTTGATGTTGGGCGCGGCTTTTTCAGACAAGCCCGATTGCACGGGTTGCAGACCATCGCCTGTGATTTCCAGCACCTCGCTGTTTTGACGCATCACACGCACTTTTTTGGGTGTGGCGTCGAGCACCACCGCGGCCAGCAAATCGCCTTTGTCGCCTTGCTCAATCAAGGCGTCGTCAATTGCATCTTCAAGTTCGGCAGGCTTGGTGGGCAAGTTGATGAAGCGCTCGGGGCCGCGGTAGTGTTGGCGACGCTCAAAGTCCATGATGCCGCGACGCAGCGCAAAGTACGCCGCTTGTTGGTCGCTGGCGCGCACGGTGGTGTAGACGTTCAAGCCCCGCGTGTAAATCTCGGGGCCGTATTGCGCAAACATCAGTTGGCGGGCCATCTCGGCCACATAGTCGGCATGCGTGTTGAGGCTGCTGGTTGCCGTGCGAATCTTCAACTCTTCTTGCTTGGCGGCGGTGGTTTGTGCTTTGGTGATGAAGCCGTTTTCTTCCATGCGCTCAATGATGTAGAGCTGGCGTGCGCGGGCACGCTTTGGGTTGGCAATCGGGTTGTAGGCTGAAGGAGCCTTGGGCAAGCCAGCCAACATGGCGGCTTCGGCGATGCTGATGTTCTTGAGCGGTTTGCCAAAGTAGGCCTCAGACGCCGCCGCAAAACCGTAAGCGCGGTTGCCCAAATAAATTTGATTCAAATAGATTTCAAAAATCTGATCTTTGCTGAGCATGTGCTCAAGCTTGCTGGTCAGCAGGATTTCGTAAATCTTGCGGGTGAAGGTTTTCTCGGACGACAAGTACACATTGCGTGCCACCTGCATGGTGATGGTGGACGCGCCTTGGCTCTTGGCGCGGCCTAAGTTGGCCAAGCTGGCGCGTAACAAACCGATGTAGTCCACGCCACCGTGTTGGTAAAAACGTGCGTCTTCAATGGCCAGCACCGCGTCCTTCATCACCTTGGGGATGTCTTTAAAGGGCATAAGGTTGCGACGCTCTTCGCCGAACTCGCCAATCTGTGTGCCTTCTGCCGAGTACACCCGCATCGAGAGCTTGGGGTGGTAATCGGCAAGGTCGGAGATGTCGGGCAACTGGGGGTAAGCCATGGCCAGTGCCACCGCCACCAAGAGGCCCAAGATGAGCATGCCAGTTGCCGCAAGCCCAAAGGCCCACAACAAAAGCTGTCCCGCCATGGAGCGTGGGGCTGTCGAGGCAGCAGCGTGTTCTTTCGAACCTTCGGGGGTGGGGGTGGTTGGCATAAGTGTGAAGATTATAAAAACTGCGTCGTCATCACAAAAGTCGCGAGTCAAACACTTCCGCAGCGACGTGTCAACGCGTTGAAATCACAAGCATTCCTGCTATCGAAAGGATGTGCCCCATGCGTTGGAGACTGAGATTGCCGCGTGCGCAGCCGCATCGCCTTTGCGTGGTGGGTTTGGACATCGGCCCACAAGTCTGTAGTTTGGTGGTGGTGTCGGGCCCACTCACCCACGCAGACGGGGTGTACTGCGCCGAGAGCTTGCCTCTGCCCGAAGGCGTTGTCGTGCAAGGCGAGGTGTTGCAGCCAGAGGTCTTGGGTCCATGGCTGCGCACGCATGTGCAAGCGGCAGGCTATGCCGCTACGGCTGTGTACATGGGGTTAGACAACGCCTGTGTCGTGACGCACCACATCACCCTCGCTGCGGGCTTGTTGCCAGACGATGTGGCGTTTCAATTGCAGGCCGAGGTCGCGGCCATACAGCCGCAAGAGGTGGAGGTCTGCATCCATCACCGCTTGGATGCCGAGCCCGCCCCCACCGGTGAACAAGGCTATGTGGTGCAGGCAGTGCCCCGTGTGCGCGTGGAGGCCTTGCAACGCCTGGCCCGTGCCGCAGGGTGGCGTGCAGCTGCGGTCGAGCCGCGTGAAGGTGCAGCCGACCGTGCGCAGTTGCGGCACAGTGTGCTGAGTTGGTCACCAGAGGACGCGGCCCACACAGGGGCGTGCGACGTGGCTTTGGGCTTGGCCCTGCGCGCGTGGCACCGCGAAGGCGTGAACTTCCTGCCTGACAGCGACGAGGTGCAGCACTTGCTGCGCCGTGCGTGCATTTTTAGGAGCGCACGATTTGCGCTGGGCGGTGGCGTGGGTGCGGTATGTTTGGCGCTGGTCATGTCGTGGTTGGCCGCAATTCAAACCCAGCAGTTGGGTGACATGGCGGCACTCACACATGCCTCTGCGCAAGCGCAAAAAGAACATACCCAAGCGCAAGCCATTCAGCAGCGCCACACCGCGCAAGCGCAATGGCTCCAATCACGCCAAGCGGTGCAAGCGCAAACCCTGCAATGGAGTGGCGTTCTCAGCCATGCCGCGCACGGCGTGTGGGTGGCACATGTGACGCAGCAGGGCGCGCATTGGTCGGTGCAGGGCGAGGCTTTGTCGCCTGCGCATGTGCAGCAACTGGTGCAACAACTCAAGGCTCTCCACATTTGGGCCAAGCCCCCCGAGCTGCCACAACTCCAACGCCTGCCTACCGTGTCCAGCGCAGGTTTGCCAGTTTGGCAATTTCGCATGGACGCTGATTTGACGCAGGCCCCCTGATGAATTGGCGTCAACCTTGGACATGGCCTCGCGCCTACCAACACGCCCTCCATGCGAGTGCGGCCCTTGTGGGCGCGTTGTTGTTCAGCCCTTGGTGGCTCACCAGCTGGCAAGCGTGGGACGCCGCCAACACCACACACGACAAGCAACTTGCACGGCAACAAGCCACGCAAGCGTTGCGCCTGCAAACCGCGCATTGGATGAAGCAGCCGCACGAAGCGCTCCCCGTGTTTGCCGACACTGCGGCGCTCACCACATTGGCCCACCAGCAAGGTTTGCAGTTGTCGCACGTGGAGGTAGAGCCGGTGCCCAACCCCTCATGGAAAGCCTTGCAAGTGCAGCAGTTGTCGGTACATGTGAAAGCACAGGGCGCTTGGGATGCGTGGCGTCATTGGTTGGCGCAATGGCCCGCATCGGCACCCGGCGTGACGCTGTCATCCCTGACGCTCAAAGCCGACCCACGCGGTGGCGTGGTAGCGGACTTGGTGGTCACCGCACCACAAGCCACGACGAGCGAGCCGCTGCATGCCTTGTCGCTGACCGGTGCAGAGGCCACCGCCCAAGCCGACCCCTTCAGCACGCAGCGCTGGCCCAGCACCCAACGCACCCATGCCGCGCAACACCCCAGCTATGCCCGCTGGGTGGCGCCAGAGCTAGCGCGGCCACGCGATCCCCTAGAGGCCTTTGCCCGTGAGCGTTTGCAATACGTGGGCCACATAGAGACGGGCGCTCAGAGAGAGGCTTTGGTCAAGGTGTTGCCCGCGGCAGGCGCGAAAAAAGATGCGTCGATGATGAGCGTCTATCGCCTGCGCGTGAACGGTCATTTAGGACACGACTTTGGCCGACTACTCGCCATTGCGCCTGACCACCTACAGGTGCAAGAGCTGGTGCTGATGCCCACAGGAGAGTGGCAACCCCGTGAGGTGCGTTTGCCTTTGCAGGAGACATTGCCATGAACCTTTGCTCGTCTTTCAAGCGTTGCACCACTGGGTGTGCTTGGCTGGTGGTTTGCTACTGCGCGTGTGCGCTGCCGCTACACAGCCAAGAGGCCAAGCCTGGGTACACCGGAGCCCCCATGTCCTTGAACTTCCAACACATTGAGGTGCGTACCGCCTTGCAAATCATCGCGGACTATACGGGCTTGAACATCATCGCCTCAGACAGCGTGACGGGCGCGCTCACCCTCAAGCTGCACAAAGTGCCGTGGGATCAAATGCTGGACATCATGGCGCAAGCCAAGGGCTTGAGTGTTCGCAAGCAAGGCAACGTCGTGTGGGTGGCCACACGTGCCGAAGTCGCAGCGCGTGAAAAACTGGAATACGAAAGCAAGTTGGCGGCACAAAATTTAGAACCCATGCAAACACGCAGCTTTGTGCTCAATTACGCCAAAGCCCAAGACGTGGTCACACAAATTCAAGGTGGCGCGGTGCTGCCGGCCATGCCGCCCATGTCTGGTTTGGGCGGCTACGGCGGCGGGTTGGGGGGCATGGGCTTGCCTGCGAGCGGTGCGCGCGTCCTCAGCTCACGTGGGAGTGCTATGGCGGAGCCGCGCACCAACCAGATTTTTGTCACCGACATTGCCGAACGACTGAACCAAGTGACGCAGATGATTGCCAAGATCGACATCCCCTTGCGCCAAGTGATGATCGAGGCGCGCATCGTGCAAGCCAGTGACACCTTTGGTCAAACGCTGGGCGTGCGCTTAGGTGGTCTGGGACAGGGCGGTGCGCAAACCGTTTGGGGGACGACCAATGCGAACGCCATCGCGAATGCCAACCCCATCGCGCAGCAAGCCACCAGCTTCAACACGGCCAACAAAGCGCTCGACACCTCGGGCAGCTTCGTCAATCTGCCCGCCGCCAGTCTGAACGGGTTTGCCTCGGCCAGCTTTGCGGTGTCCATCTTCAACTCCGCCAAGAACCAGTTTCTCAACTTGGAGCTGTCGGCCTTAGAGGCCGATGGCAAAGGCAAAGTGGTGTCTAGCCCTCGCGTGGTGACGGCAGACCAAGGCAAGGCCGTGATTGAGCAAGGCACTGAACTGCCTTACCAAGTGGCCGCGGCCAGTGGGGCGACGAGCTTGGCCTTTCGCAAAGCCAACCTCAAGCTGGAGGTCACACCGCAAATCACACCCGAGGGCGCCATCGTGCTGGATTTGGATATCTCCAAGGACAGCGTGGGCCAAACCACACCTGCGGGATTTGCCATCGACACCAAGCACATCAAGACGCAAGTGCTGGTGGAAAACGGCGGCACGGTGATGATTGGCGGCATTTACGAAACCAGTGAGCAAGAGGACGAATACAAAGTGCCGCTCTTGGGCGACATCCCCGTGCTGGGCTATTTGTTCAAAAACCGTCGCCAAGCACAAGCCAAGCAAGAGTTGCTGGTGTTCATAACCCCTAAAATGCTAGATCACAGTGCCGTTGCACGTTAAGAAAGCATATGTTGTTGGTTTTGGTAGGTCTGCCGGGTTCCGGCAAAACAACCGTTGGGCGTCAACTCGCCAGGCGGCTTCACCTCCCCTTTGTAGATTCGGATCACGCGATTGAAAACCGCCTAGGTTGCTCGGTGCGCGAGTATTTCGAACGCGAAGGAGAAGACCGCTTTCGCGATCTCGAATCTGATGTGCTGGCCGACCTGTGCCAACACCACCAAGGCGTGTTGTCCACGGGCGGTGGCTCTGTGCTGCGCCCCATCAACCGCGAGCGTTTGCATCAACACGGCCATGTGTTTTATTTGCGTTCCAGCCCCGAAGAAGTGTTCCGCCGTTTGCGCCACGACCAAAACCGCCCCTTGTTGCAAGTGGCCGACCCGCAAGCGCGTTTGCGCGAGCTGATGGACAAGCGTGACCCGCTTTACCGCGAGACCGCGCACTACGTTATTGAAACAGGCCGACCCAACGTGGCGGGCTTGATCAACATGATCGTGGCGCAGCTCGAACTCGCAGGCCACATCCAACCCGCTGCGCCCCCTGCGCCTGCTGACCGCCCGCGCGTGTCACCCCCACACAGAATCTGAGCCATGTCGAACACCCCACACCTCGAACGCATTGCCATTGACTTGGGCGAACGCAGCTACCCAATTTTGATTGGCGAGCAGTTGCTCAACGCCGCCAGCACGTGGGCTGATTTGCCCAAAGCCACGGCGGCCCTCATCGTCACCAACGACACCGTGGGCCCCATTTATGCCGCATGTTTGCAAGCGGCCCTCGCGCCGCTTTACAAACACGTGCACACCGTGGCCTTGCCCGATGGCGAGAGCCACAAGGATTGGCAAACTCTGAACCTGATTTTTGACACCCTGCTGGGCCAAGGCGCTGACCGCAAAACCGTGCTCTTCGCCTTGGGCGGCGGCGTGGTGGGCGACATGACGGGCTTTGCCGCTGCGTGCTACATGCGCGGTGTGCCGTTTGTGCAAGTGCCCACCACTTTGTTGGCGCAGGTCGATTCATCGGTGGGTGGCAAGACGGCCATCAACCACCCCATCGGCAAAAACATGATCGGCGCGTTCTACCAACCGCAGCGCGTGGTGTGCGACCTCGACACCCTGCAAACCTTGCCCCAGCGTGAGATGAGCGCGGGCTTGGCCGAAGTCATCAAATACGGCCCTATTGCCGACATGCAGTTTTTGGATTGGATTGACCTCAACCTCGACGCGCTCTTGGCGCGTGACCCCAAGGCTTTGGCACATGCAGTGAAACGCAGTTGCGAAATCAAAGCGTGGGTGGTGAGCCAAGACGAGCGCGAAGGCGGCATCCGCGCCATCCTCAACTTCGGCCATACCTTTGGCCACGCCATCGAAGCGGGCTTGGGCTTTGGCGAATGGCTGCATGGCGAAGCTGTGGGCTGCGGCATGGTCATGGCCTCGCACCTGTCGCAGCGTTTGGGGCTGGTGGATGAATCATTTGTCTCGCGCTTCACGGCACTCATCGAACGCGCAGGCTTGCCCATCGTAGGCCCCAAACTCGGCGCAGATGTTTACCTGCACCACATGCGCGTGGACAAAAAATCCGAAGCTGGCGACATCAAATTCGTGCTCATCGACAAGCCCGGCACTGCCCTCGTGCGCGGCGCATCCGATGCCTTGGTGGCCCAAGTCATCGACGATTGTTGTGAAAAATAAATGCGCCAAGATGTGTGATCAGATGCGCAATCAACGGGGCGAGTGCAACCAAGCCCCGACGCAGTCTGTTGGTATGGGGTCTGTGCCGCTGATGATTTCTAGTATGAAGAAGCGGCACAGACCCCATGCCGACAGCGAGTACAGCCAATAAAAGCGCACACACCATGCCCCAACAACTCGCCCCCTACGCCTGCCAGCCCCACCAATCCCGTGGCCGCAGACACCAAGAGCCCGAAGCGCCCGCACACGCCCCCAGCTTTCGCAACCCGCATCAACGCGACCGTGACCGCATCGTTCACTCCACCGCCTTCAGACGCTTGGTCTACAAAACCCAAGTCTTTTTGAACCACGAAGGCGATTTGTTTCGTACGCGCATGACGCACTCGTTGGAGGTGGCGCAACTGGGCCGCTCCATTGCCCGAGCATTGGGGCTCAACGAAGATTTGGTGGAAGCCATTGCCTTGGCCCATGACCTAGGCCACACGCCCTTTGGCCACGCGGGCCAAGACGCGTTGAATGAATGCATGGCCCCCTACGGCGGCTTCGAACACAACCTGCAAAGCCTGCGTGTGGTGGATGAGCTGGAAGAGCGCTACCCCGCTTTCAATGGCCTCAACCTGAGCTTCGAAACCCGCGAGGGCATCTTGAAACACTGCGCACGTCGCAATGCAGAGAACATCAACACGCAAGAGCCCGAGGGCGTGGCTGCCCGTTTTTTAAACGGCACCCAGCCCAGCCTCGAAGCCCAGTTGTGCAACTTGGCCGATGCCATTGCCTACAACGCGCACGACATTGACGACGGTGTGCGCTCTGGCTTGCTCACCATCGAGCAACTGCAAGATGTGTCGCTGTTTGCTCGTTATCACGCACAAACCTTGGCCGAGTACCCGCAGCTTCAAGGCCGCCGCGTGTTGTATGAAACCATCCGTCGCATGTTGAGCGATCAGGTCTACGACGTGATCAACGCCACACGTGCAGCACTGCAACAGCACACACCCGTCAGCGCCGACGCAGCGCGTCAGTGCCCAGCGCTGGTGCAGTTCAGTGCGGCGATGTTTAACGAATCCAAGGCGCTCAAGTCGTTCTTATTTCGCAATTTGTACCGTCACCCGCAGGTCATGCAAACCACCGATGGCGCGCGCGCCATGGTGCAAGAGCTGTTCACCGTTTACTTGGCCGAGCCCCAAGAAATGCCCACAGCCTATGCCCAGCGCAGCGACGTGCCGCGAGCCGTGGCCGACTACTTGTCGGGCATGACCGACCGTTTTGCCACGCGCGAACATGCGCGACTCACGGCATAAATCCAGCTGCATCCACGTCATATGAGCAAGCACCGCTTCGGCATCCATCCCTCGTGGGTCATCGTGTTGGCAGGCGTGTGTGCGGCGCTGCATGTGGGCAAACTGCCGCCTGCCTTGCCTGTGCTGCAAGAGGTTTTGAACATCAGCTTGGTGCAAGCGGGTTTCTTGTTGTCTGCTGTGCAAGTGGCCAGCATGACACTGGGCCTTGCGGTGGGTTTGAGTGCCGACAGTTTGGGCCTGCGCCGCAGCATATTGATGGGCTTGGCGCTGTTGTCGTTCGCCAGCATCAGCGGTGGTTGTGTGACCGATGCGCAAAGCTTGCTGTTTTTGCGGGCGCTCGAGGGCTTGGGTTTTTTGCTGGTCGTCATGCCTGCGCCTGCGCTGATTCGCCGCACCGTAGACGCCTCGCAACTGAGTGGCCGCATGGGCTGGTGGGGCACCTATATGCCCACGGGCAGTGCGCTGGCGCTGCTGCTGGGGCCTTGGGTGATTGCGGGGTTGAGTTGGTCGGTTTGGTGGTGGTTCTTGGCGGGTGTGACCGCGTTTGCTTTTGCGGCCGTGTGGCTGTGTGTGCCCGATGTCCAGGCGCCTGCGCCTGTTCATGGCAACACGCCCACGCCAGCGCGTGCTGTCGCGCAGTCTTGGCCACAGCGTTTAGCACTTACTTTGAAAAGCCCTGGCCCTTGGCTGGTGGCGCTGACGTTTGCGGTGTATTCATCGCAGTGGTTGGCGGTGGTGGGTTTCTTGCCGACGGTCTATGCCCAGCTGGGTTTAACGGCGGGCATCGCGGGTGTGTTGTCTGCGTGTGTGGCCTTGGCCAACGTGAGCGGCAACATCCTATCAGGCCGTTTGCTGCAACGTGGCTGGCCCGCGCAGCGATTGCTACTGATTGGCTTTGCGTCGATGGCTCTAGGGGCGACGGGCGCTTATGCCGAATGGCAGGACGTGGGCTTGCCTACCGCGCTGCGCTTTGCGTGTGTGGTGATGTTCTCGGCGGTAGGTGGATTGATACCCGGCACTTTGTTTTCATGCGCCTTGCGTTTGGCCC
Organism: Limnohabitans sp.; assembly: GCF_031538885.1. Classification (GTDB taxonomy): domain Bacteria; phylum Pseudomonadota; class Gammaproteobacteria; order Burkholderiales; family Burkholderiaceae_C; genus Limnohabitans. The sequence continues at coordinate 1,421 of NZ_JAVKLW010000132.1, read as the reverse complement.
CTAGCGAAGGCACGGTGTCCACCACTGTGGGTTACATGCAGCAGCTCTCGGCGCTGGGCCAATTCGCCGGCCCCCCTTTGGTGGCGTGGGTGGCAGCCAGCGCGGGCGGTTGGCAGTGGACGTGGGCGGTGACCGCCACACTCAGTTTGGCGGGCGCTGTGTTGGCGCATCTCATTGGCCGTGCTTTGCACAAAAAACATGACTAAGGCAGATATGACCTTCACCCCAGACCAAGAGCTCACCGTTATCGAAGACACGCAAAAATGGCTGTTAGAAGCCGTGGTGGGCCTCAACCTCTGCCCCTTCGCCAAAGCCGTGGTGGTCAAAGACATGGTGCGTTACCGCGTGTGCGCATCCGCTGATCCCGCCGATCTGTTGGCCATGCTCCGAGAAGAGTTGCAGTACTTGGCCGAGGCCGATCCTGATCAGCTAGACACCACGCTACTCATCGCGCCCAATGCCTTGCCCGATTTTTTGGACTTCAACGACTTTCTTGAAGACTGCGACAACGTGCTGATGGACCTAGCGCTTGACGGTGTGCTGCAGGTGGCCGACTTTCACCCGCGCTACCAATTTGGTGGCACGGCAGAAGACGACATCGAGAACTTCACCAACCGCACGCCATACCCCACGCTGCACTTGCTGCGCGAAGCCAGCATTGACAAAGCGGTGGAGGCTTATCCCGATGCCTCGCTCATCTTTGAGCGCAACATTGAGGTGTTGAATAAGTTGGGGCATGCGGGGTGGGAGGGGTTGGGGATACGGGCGAGGGTGCCTAGGTAGTTGGCATGGTGGCACATGACACTATTTGACCCAAAGATCAGCGAATTGTTGGCGCGTATCCAACAAATGGGGTTGGAAATCAAGCACACACGGAAAATCATGGCGGCACACCTAGCTGACCGAACTCAATAAACCCAGCGAATAAGACACAAGCTACACATGCCACACAAAGACACGGATCAACGCTTGATGGACTTGGAAATCAAAGCCAGCTTTACTGAGGACTTGGTCGAGCAACTCAACCAAGCCATTTTCCAGCAGCAACAGCAAATTGACGCGTTGATATACGAGGTCAGTCAACTGCGCCAACAGACGCCCGATGGGGGATCGGGTGGGTTTCGCAGCCTACGTGACGAGTTACCACCCCACTACTAACCCATGCAAGCACTCTTGAGCGACGAGCTGCGCGAACTGGCGCTCTGCATGTTGTATCGCTTAAGTGCTTATGTCATCATCAACTTGATCGATGACGCAGCCATGCTGTCGATTGTGTTTATTTGAATGGCGGATTCAAGGACGAAGTGCAACACGCTTTAACGAGGCATGGAATACCTCGTGAGGTGTCTTGAATCCTAGTCGCTTTCTGGGGCGGTGATTCAATCGGTTTTCAATCATAGTCAATTCCTCATCCGTCACGG
>NZ_JAVKLW010000007.1:0-15596 GCF_031538885.1 Limnohabitans sp. | reverse complement strand
CCGGGCTCGCGCCACTCAAAGCCAGCGGCTTTGAAAATCTCGTGCAGGCCTTCGGCTTCGGCTTGTGCTTTGACCAAGCCGGAACCGGGCACGACCATCGCCAGCTTGATGTTTTTGGCCACTTTCTGGCCGAGTTTTTTGACCAAGGCAGCAGCCTCACGAATGTCTTCGATGCGGCTGTTGGTACAAGAGCCAATGAACACCTTGTCCACGAACAAGTCGTTGAGGGCTTTGCCCGGTTGCAAGTCCATGTAGGTCAAGGCGCGTTCAATCGCACCGCGTTTGTTGGCGTCTTTTTCTTTGTCGGGGTCGGGCACGATGCCGTTGATGTCGAGCACCATTTCGGGTGAGGTGCCCCAGGTGACTTGCGGCAAGATGTCTTCGGCTTTCAACTCCACCACAGCGTCAAAGTACGCGTCTGCGTCTGAGTGCAAGGTTTTCCAGTACGCCACGGCTTGGTCCCATTCCGCGCCACCCGAAAACTGGCCAGTTTTCGCATCGAAGCCAGGCGAGAGGGGACGGCCTTTGATGTACTCAAGGGTTTTGTCGTCCACCGCCACAAGACCCGCGCGCGCGCCGCCCTCGATGGCCATGTTGCAGATTGTCATGCGGCCTTCCATGCTGAGTGAGCGAATGGCAGAGCCCGCAAACTCAATGGTGTAGCCCGTGCCACCGGCGGTGCCGATCTTGCCGATGATGGCCAGCACCACGTCTTTGCCCGTCACACCTTTGGCCAGCGTGCCTTCGACTTTGATGAGCATGTTCTTGGCTTTTTTGGCCAACAGCGTTTGCGTGGCCATGACGTGCTCTACCTCTGAGGTGCCAATGCCGTGGGCCAATGCACCAAACGCGCCGTGGGTGGAGGTGTGGCTGTCGCCGCACACCACGGTCATGCCGGGCAGGATGGCACCGTTTTCAGGGCCAATCACATGGATGATGCCTTGGCGCTTAGACATGAAGGGGAAGAACGCGGCAGAGCCGAACTCGGCCATGTTGCTGTCCAGCGTGGTGATTTGTTCTTTGCTGATGGGGTCGGTGATGCCGTCATAGCCCAACTCCCAGCCTGTAGTCGGGGTGTTGTGGTCGGCGGTGGCAACGATGGAGCTGACGCGCCAGACCGTGCGGTCCGCTTGGCGAATGCCCTCAAACGCTTGCGGGCTGGTGACTTCGTGCACCAAATGGCGGTCGATGTAGAGGATGGATGTGCCGTCTTCTTCGGTGTGGACGACGTGTTCGTCCCAAATCTTGTTGTAAAGCGTGCGTCCCATGAGTCTTCCTTAAATGGAAGCCTGCGATTTTATGCGGGATCGGTGGCGCAGATTCACGGAAATGAAATAAAGCCTTCCTACAATGAAGCATCGGTCACTCGCTGCTGTGTTTCTTCGGTCTTACGTTTACTTTTTTTCTATGTCCCTCTTTTCGCTTCAACGACACACGGCTTGCGTGGTGTGCAGCTTGGCTGCGGTGGGCACGTGGGCCAGTCCCGCAGAAGTGGATGAGACTGAGGACACCACGGCTCGCTACCAACTCACTTACAACTGGCAACACCACGATGCGTTCAGGGCCAATTATTCGGGTACCAACAGCCTGTCGCCGCACAGCGAGCGCATGTACACCTTCAGCACCACGGCGCACTGGGGCTTTCGCCCTTGGCAAGACGGTGAGTTGTATTTCAATCCCGAGGTGGCTTCAGGCATTCCGTTTTCTGGCAACTTGGTGGGGCTAGGTGGCTTTACCAATGGCGAGATCACGCGTGCGGGTGGCAGCAGCCCCAAACTGTACCGCCAGCGCTTGTTTGTGCGACAAACATGGAACCGTGGTGGCGAGCAAGAACAGGTCGAGCCCGATTTCAACCAAATGGCAGGTTGGGTCAGCAAGAACCGTTTTGTGTTGACCGCAGGCAACTTCTCCACGCTCGATGTGTTTGACGACAACGCCTATGCCAAAGACCCACGCACCCAGTTCATGAACTGGGGCAATTGGACGTATGCCTCTTACGACTACGCTGCCGATGCGCGTGGTTTTGGTTGGGGCTTTGCGGGCGAGTGGTACCAAGACAACTGGGTGCTGCGCTTTGGCCGCATGACGGGCCCCAAAGAGCCCAACGGCTTACCCGTGGACTTTGCTCTGGGCAAACACTACGGCGACCAAGTAGAACTAGAGCGTGGTCACATGCTGGCCGACCAGCTGGGCAAGGTGCGCGTGCTGGCCTGGCGCAACCGTGCGCAGGTGGCGAGCTTCAACGACGCCACGCAATGGTTGCAATCGCAACAAGGTGTGCAAACCACGCCCGATGCGCTGATTGCTGTGCGTGGTGGCGAAAAAATCAAATACGGTTTGGGCGTGAACATCGAGCAAGCGATTCAACCGAGCGTGGGCTTTTTCTTGCGTGCAATGAAGGCCGACGGCCGCACCGAGACTTATGCGTTCACCGAAGCGGATGGCTCCTTGTCAACTGGTCTCGTGTTCAAAGGTGGCTTGTGGGGGCGCACCGAGGATTCGGTGGGCGTGGCCTTCATGCACAACACCTTGTCGCCTGAGCGCAGGGACTTTTTGGCAGCAGGCGGTATGTCGTATTTCATTGGCGATGCCGCCAGTGCCACGCAAACCCTGAATTACAAGCCCGAGCAAATTTTGGAGGCTTTCTACAGCTTTCAAATGATGCGGGGCACTTGGCTGACCACCGATTACCAACGCATTCAAAACCCGGCCTACAACGCAGACCGTGGCCCCTTGAATGTGTATGCCTTGCGTTTTCACGCTGAGTTTTAAGCGGGCGTCAGCGCCGACAACAGAGCGTTCAACCTTTGACTGCGCCTGCGGTCAGTCCCGTGATGATCTGCCGCGCTGCGACGAAGGTGAATATCAGCGGCGGAATCGCAATCAAGCTTCCCATGGCCATGACACGGCCCCAGTCCACCCCCATGTCGGTGATGTACAGCGAGGCCGCGACAGGCAGGGTGCGCGTGCCTCGGTCTGTCAACACAAGCGCCAAGATGAATTCGTTCCATGCGATTCGAAAAGTAAAGATAGAAGCTGCCGCGAGCCCAGGGGCCATGAGGGGGAGCAGCACTTGGGTGAACACGCGCACGGGGCCGCAACCATCAATGGCCGCAGCTTCTTCCAACTCAATCGGCACTTGCAACACAAAGCCGTATAGCAACCAGATCGTGAAGGGCAGGTTGACGGCGACATAGAGCAGCACCAGTCCCCACAGGCTGTTGACCAAATGCCACTCGTTCCAGATCATGAACACGGGAATGGCCAACACGGCGAGCGGCACAGTGCGTAGCAGCAAGGTGGTGTAGGCCACGGTGTTGCGCCCCTGAAAGCGAAAGCGTGCGAGCCCATAAGCGGCCATGCAGCCCAACACCAGTGTGATGACGGTGGACACAAGGCCGACGAACAAGCTGTTCATCAAGTAGCGGTCGAATTTGTCTTCTTCAAGCACGGCGCGGTAGTTCTCCAAGGTCGGCGTGAACAAGAAGTTCAGTGGGTCGGCAAAAATGTCCACTTGTTGGCGCAAGCTGGTGACAAAAATCACCACGATAGGGGCCACGCACAAAATGGCCAATGCGATCAGCATCGTGTAGTGCAGACTGCTGTGCAGCGGCGAGCGTTTTGTCATGTGGAGGCTTTCTGCAAGTCGTTCAAAGTGTGAGAGGTGCGAGGGGTTCAGCGGTCGTTCTTGAGTGGGTTGGACAGCCGTAGCGCACACCACGACAGCAAGGCCACGACGATCAGCAGCAGCACCGAAATCGCGGCGGCCACGCCCAGTTGTTGCCCGATGAATGCTGTTTTGTAAATGTGCAAGGCCAAGATTTCGGTGGAGTCGCCTGGGCCCCCGAAGGTGAGCACGTAGATGACTTCGAGCACGCGAAAGGCATCGATCAAACGCATCATCAAGGTGATGGCGATCACGTTCATGATCATGGGCAGCTTGATGCGAAACGTCATCTGGAACCAGTTGGCCCCGTCAATGCGTGAGGCTTCAATCACCGAGCCGTCCACACTGGCGAGTGCCGCCACCATCATGATGAAGACAAAGGGCGTCCACTGCCAAATGTCGGCAATGACGATGGCCGCAAAAGCAAGTGTCGGGTCGGCCAGCCAAATTTGCGGTGAAATATTCAACACCACCAACACCGCGTTGATGAGACCAAACTGCGCGTCGAACATGTAGCGCCAAGCTAGGCCCACAGCGATTGGGGCAATCATCATCGGCAAGATGAACAGGGTGCGAAAGAAGGCGGTGCCGCGCACGGGCTTTTCCAGCGCCAAGGCCAGTGCAATGCCCAGCACCATTTCGGCACTCACGCACACCGCCGCAAAAATCAGGGTGGTCCAAAGCGAGGACCAAACACGCGCTTGCTGAAAAGCCGAGATGAAGTTGTCGATGCCCACCCATTTGGCTTCGCTCCACGGCGTGCCCATACTCCAGTCAAACAGCCCCAAGTGAAACGCTGAGATGACGGGGTACAAGCAGGCTGCCACCATGATGAGGGCAGCAGGCCCGACGTAAAAAACGGGAATCCAGGAGGGAGTACGCATGATGGGTTCTCTGGGTAGGGGAGGGTGTTGGCAATCTGCGATGGATGTCAGACCGCTGCCGCGTTATGCCGCGTTATGCAGCGATCTGACGTGGGGCTTAAACCTTGTAACCCGCTTCTCGCATGATTTGGGTGACGGGGGCCACCAAGTCGTTGAGTGCGGCTTCGGCTGTTTTCTTGCCCGTCAGCGCTTCCGAAATGCCCACACCCAAAGCTTGCACGTTGATCTTGTCCCACACCGCGATGATGGGACGCCAGTCAGGGTTGGAGTACTTGAGCGCTTCTTTGAAGGTGATGAACTCGGGGTACTGACGCACCAAATCGACATCGCTCATGGTGGAGTTGCGCACGGGGGCACCGCCCACGCGTGTGACGGCTTTGTCTTGTTGCTTGGAGGTGAGCCATTGCATGAGTAAGAAGGCAGCATCGGCGTTCTTGGCGTTTTTGGGAATGGTCAAACCCAGACCGCCCGACTGCGAGGCGCGGCGCGCACCCATGGGGTGCAGCGCCCAACTGACTTTGCCTGCCACTTTGGATTTGCTGGGGTCGTTGACCAAGCCTGCCAGTGAGGTGCTGTCCAAGTACATCGCGGCTTGGCCTTGCAAGAAGGCGGTGTTGCTCTCGCCCTGGCCGTAGCCAGCAATGCCAGCGGGGCCTGTGGCAACCACCTCTTGCAAAAACTTGAGGGCGTCAATGCCTGCCTTGTCGTTGAAGCGGGGACGCCATTGGGCATCAAACACACTGCCACCCAGCGGGTTGAGGTGCAGCAACCACGCATGGACGGCTTGGTGACCTGCTTGGCCGCGCGAGGCGAGCGCACCAATGCCTTCTTTGTCTTTGAGGGTGTGCAGGAGTTCACGGAATTGCGTGTAGTTCTCTGGCACTTTGAGGTTGTGTTTGGCAAAGATGTCGTTGCGGTAAGCCAGTACTGATGTCTCCGCACCATAGGGCAGTCCGTACAGCTTGGCGCCTGGGCCTGCCAGATAGCCTTTGGGGCCACCCACGAGGCCTAAGTTTTCAAGGTAAATCGGGATGATGTCTTTCAGGTCGTAAGCAGGGTCGGCGATGGCTGCATTTTTGAAGAAGGGCTCAAGCTCATGCACCAGGTTTTTGGAGACGTACTCGGTCTTCCACATCACCACATAGCAGCACAAGTCGTAATCGCCTTTGGGCTTGGACATTTCGAGGAGTTGTTTGTCTTTCATGCGTCCGATCGCCAAGCGGTCGGTTTCCACCTTAATGCCTGTTTCTTTGGTGAACTCGGGCAAAATTTTGAGCATAGCGTCGTAGTGCGGGTGTGATGGAATGCTCATAGTCACCGTTTGCCCTGCGTACTTGGCATATCGGTTTTGCGCATGGGCACCGCTTAAGGAAAAGCCCGCACCGAAAACGGTGGCGGCGCTGGTTTGAATGAAGTCGCGTCTTTGCATGGTTGTCTCCTGAGAGTGGTTAAGGGAAGCTGTCAATGAAATCAACGCAGGCTTTGGCCTGTCTCGGTGTCGAACACATGCAAGTCGTCGCTTGCAAATGTCAGACTTAAAGGCTGATGCAGCAGTGCTTGCACATTGCCTGGCAACATGGCGGAGACGCGCTGCCCACTGGGGGTTTGCAAGTGCCCCACGACTTGGCTTTCTGTGCCCAAGTACTCCACCACATCCACCCGCAAACTCAGTTGGCCGCTGTCTGGGGCGCAAGCCTTCAAGTGTTGTGGGCGCAAGCCCACCATCAAGGCTTGCTCTGGGCTTGGGGGCTGTTGGGTCAACCACTCGGGTGCGGTAAACGCAAAACCTTCGCCTTGCAGCAGGTGTTGGCCCTCTTTGAAAACAGAGCGGGCTTTGAAAAAGTTCATCGTCGGCATGCCGATGAAGCCCGCCACAAAAACGCTGGCAGGGCGGGTAAAGACTTCGGTGGGTGTGCCCACTTGCTGAATTTGACCTTTGTCAAAAATCACGATGCGCGAGGCCAAGGTCATGGCTTCTACCTGGTCATGCGTGACGTAGATGGTTGTCTTACCCAAGCGCTCGTGCAAGACAGCCAGCTCGGCGCGCATATGGCCGCGTAGCTTGGCGTCGAGGTTGGACAAGGGTTCATCAAACAAAAAGACCTGGGGTTCACGCACGATGGCGCGGCCAATGGCCACACGCTGGCGCTGCCCGCCCGAGAGGTCTTTGGGTTTGCGGTGCAGCAGGTGTTCAATGTTCAAAATTTTGGCGGCTGCGTTGACCTTTTCGTCAATCTCGTGGGTGGGCCGCCCCGTCAAACGCAGCGCAAACGACATGTTTTCCTTCACGTTCATGTGAGGGTAGAGCGCGTAGCTTTGAAACACCATCGCAATGTCGCGTGCCATGGGGGGCAGATGCGTCACGTCGCGCTCGCCGATCAGTATCTGGCCCTCGGTCACGTCTTCCAAGCCCGCGATCATGCGCAAAGTGGTGCTTTTGCCGCAACCCGACTCGCCCAAGAGCACGACAAATTCGCCTTCTTGAACCGACAGGTTCATTTGTTTGACCACGGTCACATCGCCAAAGCGTTTGACCACATTTTTGATTTCAAGTCCTGCCATGATGGGCTCCGTAAGGGTTAAAAACGAGACGACGTGGGGGGCGTAGGGGGTGCTACAGAACGCCAAGGATGCTGTTGTGTGCGACGAACCCCCCATCCAATGGGTGCGCCTTGCATGCCTGGCATGTGGGGGTCTGTGCCCCATATGGCTTGGTAGGTGTCCATGCAGTAACCGCGTCGTTGCCAGTGGGCGGCGACGGCCAGTAAAACCGACCACCAGACCATGAGCAGGCCCAACATCCAACGGGGCGCGTCTGCGTTCAGCAAGCCCAGCAAGATGACAGGCACTGCCAGCACGATGGCCAGCCAACCCAGGCTTTTATGCAGACGCTCGAACACCACGCGCCAGCGGGTCATGTCGTAGTGGTCGCCTGCCATGTGTGGGTCTGTGGGGCCGCCTTTGCTGCCGCGCAAGATGCCGCCCAGCATCTGGGCCCAGCCCAAGATCAGCACGCACCAGCCTAGAACGTGGTGCAGCCGCGCCACATTTGAAACATTCGAAACATTCGACATAGGCGATGCGCCCGCATCGCTGCTGCTCCACACCAGAAACAGTCCTAAGCTCATCAGCAACACGCCTGTGTATTGCAAACCGCGATGGCCGTGCCACCACATTTGGTTGTCAAGCACACGTGGCCAGTCTTGCTTGGGTGTGACTTTGAAGTAACGCGCCATCAACGCACCCACAGGCAAGCAAACACCCCAGGCCAGCACCATGACGCGGGCATGCCAATAAACGGCAGGCGCGATGAGGTGCTGGTTGTTGCCCGAGATCGGACTGCTCAGCCATTGCCATGCGTGGGTCAGGGTGTCCATGATGGGTCAGGCCAGCGTGTAGGCCGTTTTGACGGTGGTGTAGAACTCGGCGGCATAACGGCCTTGCTCGCGCGGCCCCGCACTGCTGCCTTTGCGCCCGCCAAAGGGCACGTGGTAGTCCACCCCAGCTGTGGGGAGGTTCACCATCACCATGCCTGCTTGTGCATGTCGCTTGAAGTGGGTGGCGTGTTTCAAACTGGCGGTGGCAATGCCTGCCGACAAACCAAACTCGGTGTCGTTGGCCACGCTCAAAGCGTGTTCGTAGTCGCGCACGGCAATGACGCTGGCCACGGGGCCGAAGACCTCTTCGCGGTTGATGCGCATCTCGGGCGTGGTTTGAGTGATCAACGCAGGACGCATGAAATAGCCTGAGTGCTTGCTGCCCGTGTGGCACTCGGTGGGCAATCCACCCGTGGCCAAGACGCCGCCTTCGGTCTGCGCGATGGCGACATAAGACAGGTCTTGTGCCAGTTGGCGTTGCGACACTACGGGCCCAATGTCGGTGCCTGACGCCAGGGCATCGCCCACTTTGAGGGTGGCGATGCGCGCCTCCATGGCTTGCACAAAGCGGTCGTGAATGCCTTCGGTCACGATCAGTCGGCTCGATGCCGTGCAGCGCTGGCCTGTTGAAAAATAGGCCGACTGGACACACAGTTCAACGGCTTTGGGTAGGTCGGCATCATCGAGCACGACTTGCGGATTTTTGCCGCCCATTTCGAGCTGCACTTTTTTACCGAGTTGTGCGCAGTCTTGCGCGATACGACGTCCCACACCGACAGACCCTGTGAAGCTGATGCCCGCAATGTCAGGGTGCTGCACCAAGGCTTGCCCGATGAGCGGGCCATCGCCCATGACGAGGTTGAACACACCGGGGGGAATGCCGCTGCGGCTGATGATGTCGGCCAAGGCCCAGCCACTACCAGGGACCAAATCGGCAGGCTTGAACACCACGCAATTGCCATAGGCCAGCGCGGGGGCGATCTTCCAGGCTGGAATGGCGATGGGGAAGTTGAATGGCGTGATCAAACCAATCACACCCAATGCTTCGCGGGTGATTTCCACGCCAATGCCAGGACGTACCGAGGGCAGTGTTTCGCCTGCGAGACGCAAGCATTCGCCCGCAAAGAACTTGAAGATATGGCCTGCACGGGTGACTTCGCCAATGCCTTCTGGCAAGGTCTTGCCCTCTTCACGCGAGAGCAAGCGCCCCAGTTCTTCACGGCGAGCGAGGATTTCCGTCCCGATTTTGTCCAGCGCATCGCTGCGCTGCTGAATGCCGCTGGTGGACCATCCCGCAAACGCGCGTTGCGCCGCATCCACGGCGAGGTGGACATGGCTGGCCTCTGCTTGTGTGTAGTGACCGATCACATCGTCCAAGTGGCTGGGGTTGATGTTGCTGGCAACGCTGGGGCCTGTGACCCAAGCGCCGTCGATGAAATTGAGGTGTGCGGTGTTCATATCAGAGGGGGCTGTTGCGTAGAGGTTCGATAGAAGTTCAAGATGCCCAACGCAAGACCAGTGGGTCTAAGCGTCGCGCCGCGTCAAGCAGGCCCGTGCGCACAGCGGGCTGCATGTCGGGGAAGGGGTGGCGTGGCGATTCACAAGCGATCACGCCGCCTGCTTTCATCAATGCTTTGGCGGTGAGGATGCCGCCCTGACGATTTTCATAGTTGATCAGAGGCAACCATTTGCCGTAGGCGACAACGGCGGCTTCGCGTTCGCCTGCGAGGTACGGGTCAATGATGGTGCGGATGCCGTCGGGATACGCACCACCTGTCATGGCGCCTGTGGCGCCTGCATCCAAGTCGGCCAGCAAGGTGATGGCTTCTTCACCATCCCAAGGGCCTTCAATGGCACTGCCACCTGCGGCAATGAGCTCGCGCAATTTACTGGCAGCACCCGCAGTTTCGATCTTGAAGTAGCTGACATGCTCAATCTCTTTGGCCATTTGGGCCAGCAAGCTGACGGACAAGGTGGTGCCGCTGACGGGCGCGTCTTGAATCATGATGGGGATGTCGATGGCGTCCGACAAGCGTGCGTAGAACTCGTAGATTTTTTCGTTGCTACAGCGAATCGTTGCGCCGTGGTAGGGCGGCATCACCATCACCATGGCCGCGCCCAGGTCTTGCGCTTCGCGGCTGCGCTCGGCGCAGATGCGGGTGCCAAAGTGGGTGGTGGTCACGATCACTGGCACGCGACCCGCCACGTGCGTCAAAATGCAGCGCGTGAGGACTTGGCGGTCTGCGTCACTGAGTACAAATTGCTCCGAGAAATTGGCCAAAATGCACAGTCCCGTCGAACCCGCATCAATCATGAAGTCGATGCAGCGCCGTTGGCTGTCCAAGTCCAATTCGCCGCTGTCGGTGAAGGTGGTGGGGACGACTGGAAACACGCCGCGGTAAGGACGTTGATGCTGTTTTTGCAAGGGCATGTCAGGCCTCATTCAGTGATGGTGAATTGGTCAAGGAATTCCGTCTTGAGGCTCAAGCCTAGACCAGGTTTGTTATCGTCGAGTTGCAAGAAACCTTTTTCGGCCACGGGCTCGCCATCGAAGATGTAATAGAACAGCTCGTTGCCCACTTCCACATCGAACATGGGAAAGTACTCGCTCATGGGGCAGTTGAGGCTGCTCATGGTGAGGTGGTAGTTGTGCATCTGGCCCGCATGGGGGATGACGGGCACGCTGTAGGCTTCGCACAAGGCGTTGATCTTGTGCGCCATGGTGATGCCGCCGACGCGGTTGGTGTCGTACTGCACCACGCTGACCGCTTTGCGGTCTAGTAGTTGCTTGAAGCCGTACAGACTGAACTCGTGCTCACCGCCAGAGATGGGGATGCTGGTGAGTTGGTTGAGTTCGGCATAGCCGTCGATGTCGTCGGCAATCACGGGCTCTTCCAGCCAACGGGGTTGGTATTTTTCGAGCTTGGGCAAGATGCGTTTGGCGTACTCTAGGTTCCAGCCCATATAGCACTCCAGCATCAGGTCGTTGTCATAGCCAATGACTTCACGCACCGCCTCGACCGACTTGAGGTTTTCGACCACCCCTTGTTGACCATGCTGTGGGCCATACCCAAAGCGCATTTTGAAAGCGCGAAAGCCTTGATCGAGAAACTGCTTGGCTTCGGCCTGCATGTCTTTGAGGTCTGTGCGGTAGAGCTTGCTGTAGTAGCAAGGAATTTTTTCTTTGGTGCGGCCCCCCAAGAGTTTGAAGACGGGCTTGTTCACGCTTTTACCCAAGATGTCCCAGAGCGCAATGTCAATCGCGGAAATCGCCGCCATCGCCACACCCTTGCGGCCCCACGCATGGGTGGCGCGGTACATGCGCTGGTTGAGGTACTCGTAGTCCCACGGGTCCTGGCCCATCACCAACGGGGTGAGGTATTCGTCGATGATGGCTTTGGCAATTTTGGGGGCGAGGGCCACGTTGCCCAAGCCGACGATGCCACTGTCTGTTTCGACTTCTACGACCGTCCAGCCATGAAAACGAAAGGTGTTCATGGTGTCTTTGCCAGACGCATGTTGGCTGGCTGCATTGGTGTAGACCAAGTCCATGGCGTTAGAGCAAAAATTGCCTTGAGGTGGAACGGTTTTGCCTTTCCATTCAAAAACACGGGCGCGTATGGCGGTGATTTTCATAAGGAGTCCTTAACAGTGTGAGTGAAAAAAATGTAGGGGCGTGATGACTAGGGTTACACGGGCATACGCAACGCGGTGCCCATGCGGCAAGCAATGGCAAATGCGTTGGCGGTCGCGCTGACGTTGGCACTGCCAAGGCCTGCGATGTCGTAGGCCGTGCCGTGCGCGGGGGTGGTGATCGGGATGGGCAAGCCGCCTTGCACCGTCACCCCCTGTGAAAAGCCCATGAGCTTGATGGCGATTTGGCCTTGGTCGTGGTACATGGTGACGATGGCGTCGAGATCGCCATCGCGTGCCTTCAAAAAAATCGTGTCAGCGGGGTAAGGGCCGCTCACGCACAGTCCTTCTGCCTGCAACGCTTGCACGGCAGGGATGATGGTGTCGACTTCTTCGCGTCCGCATAGGCCACCGTCACCGTTGTGTGGGTTAAAGCCCGCCACGGCAACCCGAGGGGACGCCACACCATTGGCTTGCAAGGAGCGGTAGATCAGGCGTGTGGCATCTTGGATGCGAGACTTTTGCACCCACTGCGACACGTCTTTGAGGGGGATGTGTGACGAGATGCGCGATGTCCAAATCTTGCCCAAGGTGTTGAATTCGCAAAAATAGCCTTTTACCTTCAAGTGCGCGGCAAAGTGATGCAACTCGTCTTCATGCGGCATGCCGCCCATCTTCATGGCCTGTTTGTTGAGCGGGGCAAAGCAAATGGCATCAATGTGGTTGGCCAAGGTGGCGTCCATGCACAGATCCAGCACTTTCAAGACCGATTGTCCGCCCGCAGCACCCGCCACGCCACGTTGTACCTGCTGGGGTTGGACGGTGTCCATGGCCAAGAAAGCAGGCATTTCCATGTGGGCGCGCGCACGCACCTTGGCCAAGTCATCCACGGGTTCTACTGACACGCGCAGCCCCGCGACTTGTTGGCCTTGCTCCCAAAGCCAAGGGTCACCCACCAACACGACATTGGCACGTTGGCGCACATCGCTTTGCGCCAACAGTTTGGCGATCAGCTCAGGGCCAATGCCTGCTGGGTCGCCCAGGGTCAGCGCCACGACTGGGCGATGGTGATCGGTGTGAGTGGTTGTGTTCATGGTGAAGAGCTTGTAAGTAGACGTAGGCGTTACAGCGTGACGACTTTGGAGACATCGGGTTCGCGTTGTGTTTTCAGATAGTCCACAAAAGCGCAGATGTCCAGGTTGAAGATGCCCACTCGGTCATCGTCCAGCGAGACATAAGCCAAGGGCTGTGTGGGGTGGTAGGACAGGGCGATGGCACGCCCCCCCGTGGGCACGTGTGCGCGCTCTTGGAGGATGAGGGGGTCTACCACGGAGATGCTGCGCTCGCCATAGTTGGTGACCAAGAGTCGTTGTCCATCAGGGTGTAGATACAGGCGCGTAGGGTCTTGTCTTGAAGGCACCGACAAGCGCACCTGCATGGTGGCGGTGTCAATGGCCGCCAAGGTCTGGCTAATGCGGTTGGTGACAAACAGGGTTTGTTCATCCTCGCTCAAGGCATAGCCTTCAGGTTTGAGGCCAGGGCTACAGAGCACGGGAGTGTGGATGGGCTCCCAAGGCCGTACTTTGGCCACTGTGTGGCTGAGCAGGTTCATGCAGTAGGCGGTTTGTCCATCGCGACTGAGCGCGAACAAATGGCTTTTGAACCCACCACTGCTGATGGCACGGCTGGGCGCGTTGTCGGTTTGCGGCTCAGGCAAGACCAGCAAAGCCGATTTTTCTTCGCTCAACACATACAGCCGGTCCTGCGCGTCCATTTGCATGCCGTGCAGGCGGTTGTAATGCCCTAAATCAATGCTGCGTACCAAGCGGCGTTCGTGCAAGTCAATCTGAAACACATGGTGGCCCCCAGCGCCATTGATGCCCGAGTGCTCAATGCCGTAGTGGCCCACGTAGGCATAGCGTTGCGCTTGGTCGACGACGAATTCGTGTGGGTACTCTGGCAGCGCCACACTCGTCTCGCGCTGACCTGTTTGGAGGTTGTAAAAACTGAAGGCGTGGCTGCATTTTTCAACCAATAGCAAGATTTCGCGGCTCATACGCTTGGGTTTCCTTGGGTGTTGAGGGTGATGCGGTACAGCGAGCTGCTGGCCACCACATAGAGTTGGTTGCGCAAGCGGCCGCCAAAGGTCAGGTTGCCCACTTTTTCTGGTACGTACAGCTTGGCCATGTGACTGCCGTCGGGGTGGTAAATCTGCACCGAGTCCTCGCTGGAGGTGTAGAGCCAGCCTTGCGCATCGATGCGAAACCCATCGGCCAAGCCAGGATTGATGTCTGCAAACACACGCGGGTGATTGAGCTGGTCTTGTTCGTCCACCTCGAACACCACGATGTGGTGATGGCCTTGCCCTGCTGGACGCAGCGCGGCTGAAGTATCAGACACGTACAGCCGCTTTTCGTCGGGGGAAAATGCCAGCCCATTGGGTTCATCCAGCCAGTCCGTCGCCGCTTGGAGGCTTTGTGTTTTTGGGTCAAACCTGAAGACGTGATTGGCAGCTTGCTCGGGTGTGGCTTGATGGCCCTCGCGGTCCGACAAGATGCCGTAAGGCGGATCGGTGAACCAGATGCTGCCGTTGCGTTTGACCACAACGTCATTGGGTGAGTTGAGGCGCTTGTCCTGATAACGGTCAACCACAACTTGCATGGGTGTGTCACGTTTGAGCTGGCCGTTCACCAGCGGTGTGCGCACCACAGCGCGTTGCCCATGTGAGCAGTGCAGCAAGCTGCCATCGTTGTCTAGGCAATGCCCATTGGTGAACTCGACCTGATCCGCCCACACGCTCAGGCCTTCTGTTTCATTCCAGCTCAGCATGCGATTGTTGGGTATGTCGCTCCACAGCAGTGACTGTGTGTTGTCGAGCCACACAGGCCCTTCGCCCCAGACCGCGCCCGTGCAGAGCTTTTCAAACGTCATCCCGCGCACCACAGGCGCAACGCGTGGGTCGAAGATGTCCATGCGTGCGCTCATGACCGTGAACCTTTCCGCTTGGCTTTGGATGCTGGATTCATGACCGCCTCGGTGCTTTGATGGATGTGCTCCAAGTGCGAGACCAAGGCCTGTTCGGCTTTTTGAGCGTTGCGTGTGCCCAATGCTTTGACGATGCGCTCATGGTCTTGCACGCTCT
The DNA here is from genome assembly GCF_031538885.1 of Limnohabitans sp. Classification (GTDB taxonomy): domain Bacteria; phylum Pseudomonadota; class Gammaproteobacteria; order Burkholderiales; family Burkholderiaceae_C; genus Limnohabitans. Next base: position 893 of record NZ_JAVKLW010000007.1, on the reverse strand, counting down.
GGGTGATTGTGTTTGGCCGCTGCAAGGCTTGGCGACGAAAGTCCAGCGCGTAGTCATACAGGTCTGAGACGAAGTTGGTGAGCAAAGGATTGCCGCAAGCGGCGTACAGCGTGCTGTGGAACTCTCGATCTGAGATTTGAAACGCCACAGGGTCGTTGAGCATTTGCTTTTGCGCATCCACCAAGTTGTGCATGTGTTTCAAGTCGGCCTCGCTGATGCGTGCGGTGGCTAAGCGGATTACTTGCGCCTCAATCTGCTCGCGTGCTTCGTTGACCACATTGGGATGTTGTGTTTTGAGGGCTGACATGGAGCGCACCGAATCCACCAAGGTCAAGCCTGCGGTACCGACGATGCGTGTGCGTGAGCCTTGTGAGACCTCGACCATCCCTCGATCAGCCAAAACAGCAATGGCGCTGCGCACCGATTCGCGGGAGACCTTCAGTGTGTTGCTTAATTCGCGTTCGGATGGCAAATCATCACCCGATTGCAAGAGGCCACTATGAATCATGTAGCTGAGCTTGTCTGCTAACTGATCGCGTACGGTGCGTTTACGAATACCTTGTTCGCCGCCTGGCATCCTGTCTAAAAGTTTTATTTTTGTTGTCACAACAGTACAAATTGGTCTACTGGTATGTATTCTATACCAGTGTGCAGGATGTGAAGCTATCGAAAACCCTTGGTCGCCCCGCTGGGGTGAGTTGCACGCCTTTTTGGCTGCGCTCCAGCAGTTGCGAGCCCGTAGCGGACTCAAAGTCAGACAAGCGTCTGTTCGCCGCCGACAGCGCCAAATGGCAGGCCTCTGCCCCCTTGGTGATGCTGCCGCTTTGCGCCACCGCGCAAAAGAGGCGAAGGGTGACAAAGTCGAAGCGGCTGAGGTTGAAGCTTTTTTTCAT
>NZ_JAVKLW010000131.1:0-20931 GCF_031538885.1 Limnohabitans sp. | reverse complement strand
TTTGGTATCGTTCTTCTCGGCTGAGGTGCTTGTACATTGGGCAACTTCGACTTGGCGGTTAAAGCGGCCATGATGCTCTCGCATCCTCAGCCACCTATAACCAGTTCATCTTTGTTGCACTTCGTCCTTGAATCCGCCGTGTTTAAAAAATGGATCGCTTCGCACACAAAGGGGCGGTGCTGGCCGTCAACACTTCTTTCTTGGATGTAGATGCGATTGCACAAGCCACCACGTGCCCATACGGTGTGCGGGGCTTGCACTTTTTCAGCCCTGCCCACGTGATGAAATTGCTCGAAGTGGTGCGTGGCCGAGACACGCGTCCTGAAGTCATGGCTACGGGCATGGCCTTGGGCAAACGCTTGCGCAAGCTGCCACGCGTTCGCCAGACGTACGCTATGTGGACATCTTGGACTGCTTGTGTGAGGCGGATCGCTTAGGGCGTAAAACAGGCGCCGGCTATTACACCTATGTGGAGAGCAAACAGCAGCCAGCGACCGACGCAGTGGTGCGCCACATCATCGAAGACGCCTCGCAACGTCGCCGCATCCAGCGCCAAGCTTTGAGCTCTGCCACGATCCAACGCCGTGCGCTGTTGGCCATCGTCAACGAGGCCGCATGTTTGATGGCTGAGGGCGTGACCAACCGCGCCAGTGACATCGATGTGCTGCTGGTGCATGGCTATGGTTTCCCGCGCTGGGATGGCGGCCCTGTGTTTTGGGCCCGTCAACAAAACCATGAGGCCTTGACGCAAGAGATCCGAGACATGGCCCGCCAGTGTGGTGCCGGATTTTTTTGGCAGATATCTCGGTCTTGTTTCAAGAGGAATGACCTTGCGTCCACGGCGCCCCGACCATCGCTTTGTCTCACGTATTGCTTGAGCAATGCAGGTGGGCTCTGACGATCTAGGACAATCGATACATTCTTCCCCGTTTTTGGAGATGTGTCATGCAAAGTTGTCGTTGGGTTGTGTCGCGTTTTGCCGTTCTAGCGGTGACTGCTTTTTGTGCTGTGGTGGCTTCGGGTGTGGTCCATGCACAGGCGTACCCCAACAAACCTTTGCGCATCGTGGTGCCATTTGGGGCGGGCGGTGTGGCAGACCTCACGGCACGCACCGTGGCGCAAAAAATGTCAGAAGGCTTGGGGCAGTCGGTCGTCATTGATAACCGTCCAGACGCAGGCGGCATTGTGGCGGCAGAGATGGTCGTCAAGTCCGAGCCCGATGGCTATACCCTGCTGCTCATGTCCAACGCCAATGCGGTGAGTGCGGGTTTGTTCAAGTCCTTGCCGTTTGACCCGCTCAAAGACTTCACCCCAGTGTCGCTGATGGGGATCTTTGATTTGGGGCTCATCATCAGTGCCGAGTCACGTTTCCAGTCCTTACCCGAGTTGTTGGCGTGGGCCAAGGCCAATCCAGGCAAGCTCAACATTGGCAGCATCAACATCGGCAGCACGCAGCATTTGACCGCCGAGTTGTTCAAATCAACGGCGGGTTTGGATGCGCAAGTGGTGCCTTTCAACGGCACACCTGCGGTGATGACGGCATTGCGTGGTGGTCAAATCGATGTGGCGGTGGAAGTGCTCAGCCCTGTGCTGCCACAAATCAAAGGCGGCGCTTTGCGAGCGTTGGCCGTGACAGGTCAAAAACGCAACATGGCCTTGCCACAAGTGCCCACGGCGAAAGAGGCGGGTGTGTCAAGTTTGGTCTCCACCTCTTGGAACGGTTTGGGCGTCCCCGCCAAAACACCGCAAGCCGTGGTTGACCGTTTGAACAAAGAAGTGAACGCGGCGTTGCAAAACCCTGCGGTGCGCCAAAAGCTGCTCGACTTGAATGTGGAGCCACATTCCAGCACCGTGGCACAAGCCCATGATTGGTTGCAAATCGAAATCAAACGTTGGGGCGATGTGATCCAACGTGCGGGTATCCAAAAGCAGTAACCCAGCACAGCCACCACATGATGAACATTCTCTCAATCACTGGGCCGATTTATTTGTCGATTGCGCTGGGCTTTGTAGCCACGCGGCGGGGGATGTTTAGCAAAGTCGATGGTCAAGTGTTAGGACGCTTTTTGCTGAACTTCGCCTTGCCTGCCATGCTGTTCAACACACTGTCCCAGCGTGACTTTGCAGAGGTGATGAACCCGCACTACTTGGTGGCTTATGGCGTGGGTCCGATGACCTCAAGCCTCAAAATCACGGGCGTGTTGTTGGCGAGCATGCCCATGCTGGGTATTTATCCCTTGTTGGCGCAACGTCATGGGCAAGAAGGGTTTTGCGCTGCTGCGTTGTTGGTCACCACGGTGGCGTCGTTCTTCACGATCAGTTTGATTTTGTGGGCGATGGGCGAGTTACCGGGCTGGCATGTGTAGGCCACGCCATGCACATCAAAGAATCTGAAGTTGAAGTGACGGCGATACGTGCCCAAGGCGCGGGAGGGCAAAACGTCAACAAGGTGTCCAGCGCCATTCATTTGCGCTTTGATGTCAGGGCCTCGTCCTTGCCCGAGGATGTCAAAGAGCGCTTGTTGGCATTGCCAGACCAGCGCATCACCAACGAGGGCGTGGTGGTCATCAAATCGCAAGAGCATCGCAGCCAAGACATGAACCGCATCGAAGCCTTTGCACGTTTGCTAGAACTGGTGCAAAGCGTGGACAAACCACCCAAGAAGCGCAAACCGACCCAACCGACGTATGCCTCCAAGCTGCGCCGCTTAGACAGCAAAAAAAAGACCTCGGCGATCAAATCAAACCGAGGTCGGGTGTTGTAAGCGTCATGTGGATTTAAGCTTTGCGCAAATAGCACGCCTTGAGCATGTAGTTGCCGACCTCCATCTTGCAGTCCACTTCGTGGTCACCACCGACCAAGCGAATGCTTTTGACTTTGGTGCCCATTTTCAAGGTGGTGGATGAGCCTTTGACTTTCAGGTCTTTGATGAGTACCACGGCATCGTCTTCGTCGTCAGCAGCCACTGCCGCCACCATGGGCCACTCATGCGCGCAATCGGCGCACACGTAGTTGTCACCATCTTGATAGGTGTTTTCTTGCGCGCATTGTGGACAGGCGGGAATGGTAGACATTTTGTTTTTTCTTTCAAAGAGAGGCTGGATCAATGTCTGCGTTCAGCGCACGTGCAGTTGGATGCCGTCGGTCGAGGCCGCAGTGATCTCGCCCACGTCCGTGGCATTGGCAAAACCCTGCTGGTGGAAGATGGCCATGACTTCGGCCACGGTCTCGGGTGCGCAAGCCACCAGCAAACCGCCGCTGGTTTGGGGGTCACTCAACAAGGCTTGGTCGATGGTGTCGCATGCAGAGCTCAGCGCAATCTCATGCCCATAAGCTGACCAATTTCGGCCTGATGCACCCGTGACCATGCCTTGCTCTGCTAATCCGCGTACGCCGGGCAACAAGGGGATGTGGGGCATGTTCAGTCGCACACTGTGTTGGCTGCCACGCGCCATCTCTAGCGCGTGTCCTGCCAAGCCAAAGCCCGTCACATCGGTCATGGCATGTACGCCAGCCAAGGCAGACAAGACAGCGCCCGGTGTGTTGAGTTGGGTGGTGTTGGCGATCATGTGTGCGTAGCCCTCTGGGCTGAGTGCGTTCTTTTTGAGTGCAGCAGAGAGTACACCCACGCCCAAGGGTTTACCCAAAATCAAACGGTCGCCCACGCGTGCTTGGGCATTGCGCTTGATGCGTTGGGGATGGACCAAACCCAGCACGACCAAGCCATAAATGGGCTCGACTGAATCAATGGTGTGGCCACCGGCAATCGGGATACCTGCTTCACGACAGATGCTTTGGCCGCCATCCAAAATTTTGCCTATCGTTTCTTGCGATAAGACGTTGATGGGCATACCGACCAAGGCCAAGGCCATGATGGGGGTGCCCCCCATCGCATAGACATCGCTGATGGCGTTGGTCGCTGCGATGCGGCCAAAGTCAAACGGGTCATCGACGATGGGCATGAAGAAGTCAGTGGTGGCAATCAAGGCCTGCTCGTCGTTGAGCTGGTAGACCGCTGCATCATCCGCCGTTTCAATGCCGACCAACAACTGCGGCGGGATCGGCATGGCATGGGTGCTTTTGAGAATTTCGCTCAACACCCCAGGCGCAATCTTGCAGCCACAGCCGCCGCCGTGAGACAAACTGGTGAGTCGTGGCGAGTTGGGTAGAGGCGGGGTGTGGGGGGAGGTATTCATAAAGAGGCGTGGTCTGCGTAGACTTAGATTTTGCCTGTTGCAGTAGGACGGTTCGCAGGCGGATGACATGTACATGACCTACGCACAGTTAAAAAAAAGCCCTTGCATGTGACTGCAAAGGCTTATCTTTATTGGCTCCTCGACCTGGGCTCGAACCAGGGACCTACGGATTAACAGTCCGGCGCTCTACCGACTGAGCTATCGAGGAATATTAAAGATTATAACGTATTTTTGACGCCTCCTGGCCTGTTGTAGCGGTGGCATTTAAAGATGGAATTGCACAGTCGCCCTCAAGGTTCTTGGGGCACCAGGGTAGAGGTAGTAGTGACCAAATTGCTTGGGGGACTCGCGCCAATAACGTTTGTCTTCCAAGTTGTCGAACATCAGACTCCAAGTTGAGGCGATGTTGTTAACTTTCGTATCGTAATAAGCGTTGGCGCCGAAGGTGGTCCATGCTGGGAGTTGGATGTTTCCATCCTCTGTGACGTTGCGTTTACCCTCGTGCGACACACGAATCCCTGTGCGTAAACTGGGAATGCTGGTGTAGCGATATTCGGCCATGCCGCGAAGGACAAACTTGGGGACGTTCAGGGGGGTGGAGCCGACGGCGCCAGAGGTTTGTTCGACATCGCTAATTTTTGCTTCGAGCCATTGGGTTTGTACGCCAATTTTCCATTGACTAGAAGTGATGTCTGCGCCTAAATCAATCCCTTGATGTGTTTGTTTTCCATCCATGCGGCGTTGGAAATAACCTGGGGATAACTCTTCGTCGTATGTCAATGGTCTTTCGATTTGGAAGAGTGCTGCATTCCAATGCGCTTGATTTGACGCAGCGATGTTTCTGATCCCAAGTTCTGATTGTCGACTTCTTCCTACGCCCAATGTTTCGCCAGGATTTGCAAAAATTCCAGAGTTAGGGGTTGCATTTTGTTCAAGTCCGTGTCCGTGTGATGCATAGACCAAAACATGCGCCAGCTTTTTAGAGATACCGACCCAAGGCAAATTGATGTCACCTTGCATGACTTTTGCGTTGGTGTTGGGCGTTGGCGCATTTTGCGAACTGGCTTTGTTGAAAGAGACATGGCGTAGTCCTCCCCACAAGGCTGTGCTGGATGAAATTTCAACATGATCTTTCACGCTGAACTCGTTCGAGTATTCACTTCGGTTTGTGTTGGGGTACGTTGGATCAGGTGCTGCGCTGGATGTGCTGCCACCATACACACTACCTTCTCCTGCGGCATTCCACGCTTGTTGAGGCGGAAATCTGTCAAGCTGTCGTTGACGAATCACTTCAAATGTGAGGTTGTGTTGGAGCGAGCCAATGTGTACGCTGCCTGACACATCGCTTTGAATCGCATCAATGATTCGACGCTCGTTATTGCTGCGGTAATCATCTATTTCAAATTTCCCATCAGGCGTGAACTGACTGCATAGATTCAAGTTGCTGGAGGGTTTTTGTATACCTTGGTAACAGTTGTACCCAAACCCATAAGTCAAGCGGTCATCTGTCTTCAAGCGTTGGGCCCCGTATTGTGTCGTCCAATGCCAGCCTGCATCTAACTCTTGACGCAATCGCATAGAACCCGTCATCGCATCAAACACACCAGGTTGCGTCCAGTATTGACGGGTCAAATTAACACGAGGGTCTACAGGACTGGGTAACACACCACCTAGCAAGCTATAGCCGTTGACACCCATCTGTTCACGATGCGATTGTTCAATTTCAAAATCAATCACAGTCCCAGGCTTCAAACGCCAATCCATGGCCAACGCCACCAAGTCGCGATGACCTTTGGTGTCTTTGATGTACGGATCAAGGTCTTCATGTGCTACGTTGAATCGATAGCCAAACTCACTGACTGCGCCAAACCGTCCACCCAAATCAGCCGCAGCCAAACGGTTATTGCCTTGGCCATAGCTGAAAGTGAGGTTCCGAATTTTTTGCTCTGCATCCGTAGGTGCACGTTTCACCACATAGTTCACCAAACCTCCTGGCGCACTGGTACCGGCTTGAATGCCGCTGGTGCCTTTGAGTAACTCAATGCGCTCTTTGTTGTCCATCAGGATTATGGTTTCTGCGCTGATAGGCAAACCTTCACGGCGGTAGTTGTAACGGTTGTCAAGTGTGAAACCTCGCACGCTCAAAATGTCCCAATAAGCAGGAGAGTTGTAGCTGTCACTGACCGAGGCATCTAAGCGCAGCGCATCGGAGACGCGCTGCGCAACAATGTCTTGTAGTGTGGCGTTGGTGATGATCGTGGTGGAGAAGGGCAGCGCTTGTGCTGGGACATCATCAAAGCCAGACACATGGCTGGGCAGCGTGTCGGTGATGGTGATTTCGGTTGGGGTTTGTTGCGCCCAAGCGGACGAACAAGATGCAACACACAGTGCAACGGCGGCGTGAACGCGCGTTGCTTTCGAGAATAGCGAATGTTTTGCCATGACGTTTCCTTAACGTTATGACAGGTCGGCTGACTTTCATGCGAGTGAGCGCTCTTGAGGTGGAGCATCGCTTTTAAGACCAAGCTTCCCTGCGCGAGGATTACCTCAAGTCCTTGCGGACTTTGAGACCCACCGCGGGCGAGTCTCAACAGGTTCAAAGGGACTTTCTCAGTCGAAGTCGGTGACGGCTTCAACACCCCTAGCGGATGCGTTATTGCTAACGCGGTATGAATTTTAAGCGATCCCTAACAGTCGGTGTAGTTCACTCGATGTGGTGGTGTATTGCAACAAGGTCTTTCGTGTGGGATGCACGATGGCCGCTGCGCCAAACGCGGCGAGGGTGGCTTCGTGAAAACCACACAAGATGAGCTTCTTTTTGCCAGGGTAGGTGTTGATGTCGCCCACGGCAAAGATGCTTGGCACATCGGTGGCAAAGGTTTCGGTGTTGACGACCAATTGTTTGCGTTCCATCACCAAACCCCATTGGCTAATAGGACCGAGCTTGGGCGAGAGGCCCAAGCAAGCGATCAGTTGCTGAGCGGGGCGCTCAAGTGTGTTGCCGTCTGGTATGGCGATTTGCAGGGCGTGAAGCTGCCCCTCGGTGGCGAACAAGCCTGTGGGCTGGCCGATTTGTAATTGCAATGTGCCGTTAGCCACCGCGTCTCGCATGGCTTGCAGCAGTACGGGGTCGGCTGTGAACACATCGCGGCGGTGCATCAGCGTGACGCTGCGGGGCCCGTGCGCTTCAAGCGTGAGTTTCAAGGCCGCAGCGACGGCTGATTCTTCGCCCCCCAGCACCAACACGTCTTGGCCTGCAAAGCGCGAGGCATCGCCCAAGCGGTAATGCACATGGGTACCTTCAAGGGCGCGCGCACCTTCTACGGCCAGCTTGCGGGCTTGAAACGCTCCCACGCCTGCAGCAATCACCAACACCTTGCACACAAAGTGTTGGCCCGTCGATGTGGTGACTGAGATGGATGCATCCTCCAAACGCTCGACCTCCGTCACTTCTTGGTTCAAGTGAAGGGTGGGCGCGAAAGGTTGGACTTGGGTTTGCAGCTGTGCGACCAACTCACGGCCCGTACACAGGGGGATGGCGGGAATGTCGTAAATCGGTTTGTCGGCATACAGCTCTATGCACTGGCCGCCAACATGGGGCAGAGCATCAATGAGGTGACAACGAATGTCTTGTAGGCCGAGCTGGAAAGCTTGGAATAAGCCTACAGGGCCTGCGCCCACGATGACGGCATCGGCTTGAATCACGGTGGCCGTCATGGGGCGGTGCAGGCTGGGCGAAAGACTTAGCGCTTGAGTTCGGCGAGTTTGCCGGTTCTGTCTTTCCACGCATCGGCTTCAGGCAGTGGGGCCTTGCGTTTTGTGATGCTGGGCCAGCCGATGGTGGACAACTCGGCGTTGAGCTGTGTCATGTGCTCTTGACCTTCGGGCACATCTTCTTCGGCGTAGATGGCGTTGACAGGGCACTCAGGGATGCATACGGCGCAGTCGATGCACTCGTCAGGGTCGATGGTGAGGAAGTTAGGGCCTTCGCGGAAGCAGTCGACGGGACAAACGTCCACACAGTCGGTGTACTTACATTGGATACAGGCTTCGGTGACAACGTGCGTCATGGCAATTCAATCAATGTGTAAAAAGGTGGGCGCAACCGCGAACGCTGTTGTGCCAAGCCTTTGATTTTAAACGGGAACCAAGGTGGGGCTTAAGGTGGGGCTTAAGGACGCGTCAGTCCACCAACACCGCGCCCGAGGTTTTATGGGTGGCTGTGTCCACCAACACCAAAGCGCCCAAGATGCGCGATTGTGTGAATGGCCGTGTGACCAAGAGCTCTTGCAGGGCCAGGTTGACATGGCCAATGGCGTTGGGGGCCAGCTCGGTGGCTTCTTCCTCGGCCAACGTGTTCACGTTCAAGCGGTGCACCACGCGTTGCACTTTGGCCTTGACCCAGCGGTGACCATGCAAGGCCCAATACACGCGGCCTGCGACCAAGGGCTCATCGTCCATCCAGGCAATTGTGGTGTTGAGTTGACGTTGGCCTTCGGGTGAGCCGTGCTCGGCCAGCAGCCAGTCGCCGCGCGACACATCCACTTCGCGGTCCAGCACGATGCCCGCGCTGTGGCCTGCCGCTTTGTTTTGTGGCTCGCGCGTGGCTGACAGCACTTGCGACACGACAGCCGTTTGGCCGCTTGGAAACACTTGGATGGTTTGGCCTGGCTCGATGGTGCCTGTGGCCACACGGCCCCAGAACACACGGCGACCTTGGGTGGTGACGCCAGAGTCGTGGAATTTTTCCACCCATTGCACGGGGAAGCTGAAGGCCACCTCGGTTTCAGCGGGGGTGTTGGGCAAGGCTTCCAAGATGCTCAACAGGCTCGGGCCGGTATAGCCACACCATGCGGCTTGATCGGCGTTGGTGGTGTCCACCACGTTCCAGCCTTTGAGGGCCGACACCGGCACCATCGCGGTGATGGTGATGCCTGCTTCTTGCGCGAACTTGCGCAAGGCGGCTTCGATGTTTTTGTAGGCAAGCGCGGCGTCTTCCACTGCATCAAGTTTGTTGATGGCAAACACGATGGAGGGTACGCGGAGTAAGTTCACCAACAACGAGTGACGGCGGGTTTGGGGCAGCAGTTCAAGAGCGGGGTTTTTCCAATCGAGTTTGATGGCATCGACCAACACCACAGCAGCATCCGCGCTGGAAGCAGCGGTCACCATGTTGCGCGTGTATTGCTCGTGACCGGGCGCATCGCCAATGATGAACTTGCGTGCTTCGGTGTTGAAGTAGCGGTAGGCCACGTCAATCGTGATGCCTTGCTCGCGCTCCGCCGAGAGGCCATCTGTCAACAACGCGAGGTCGGTTTCGCCCGAGCGTTGCACGCCGGCCAAGTGGTCTTGCAACACCGCTTTGGTGTCCACCAACAAGCGGCCAATCAAGGTGCTTTTGCCATCGTCGACTGAGCCGCAGGTGATGAATTTCAGAGCTGAATGATGTTCAGAAGTTTGCATATTAAAAGTACCCGTCTTTTTTGCGCTTCTCCATCGAAGCCTCAGAAGTTTTGTCGTCCATGCGTGTGGCGCCGCGCTCGCTCACGTCGGCAGCCAAAGTCTCGATGACGATTTGCTCGGGCGTGGCCGCGTCGCTCTCGACGGGGCAGGTGCAAGTGATGTCGCCCACGGTGCGGAAACGCACATCGCGAATTTCAACCTTCTCACCGTCTTTGGGTGGTGTGAGTTCGGTCACTGGCACCAGCAAACCACGGCGGTCCACCACCTCGCGCTTGTGGGTGTAGTAGATCGAAGGCAGGGCGATTTTTTCGCGGGCAATGTATTGCCACACGTCTAGCTCGGTCCAGTTGGAAATGGGGAATACGCGGAAGTGCTCACCGGGCTGCAACTTGTGGTTGAACAAGGTCCACAGTTCAGGACGTTGCGCCTTGGGCTGCCACTGACCAAAGCTGTCGCGGTGGCTGAAGATGCGCTCTTTGGCGCGCGCTTTTTCTTCGTCACGGCGTGCGCCGCCAATCAGGGCGTCAAAGCGGAATTCTTCGATGGCTTCGAGCAGCGTGACCGATTGGTGCACATTGCGGCTCTCACCCGGATGGGCCAAGCGCACCGTGCCACGTTTCATCGAGTCTTCCACGCTGCGCACGATCAACTCAGCGCCCAGTTCTTTGGCGCGTGAATCGCGGAAGTCTGTGACCTCTTTGAAGTTGTGGCCAGTGTCGATCATCAACAGAGGGTAAGGAATGCGTCCGCTACCGGAGGGGCTTGTTTTTCCTCCGAAGGCTTTCTCAGCGCACTTGAGCATGACGAGTGAATCTTTGCCGCCCGAGAACAAGAGGGTGGGGCGCTCAAAAGCAGCGGCGACTTCGCGCAGGATGAAGATGGTTTCTTCTTCCAGCGCGTCGAGGTGGGTGTTGCTTAAGTGATGCAACTCGTTGTGTGTCGTGGCGTTCATAGGAAGTGATGGGGTTGAATTGTGTTTGATTTGGGAGAACGGTCTGGTACGGGGTGGGATGCGGCGGGTTCCTCATAAGTCGCTGCGCGCCACAAATCGTCACCCGCCGCATCCCACCCCGCACCAGACCTTTGGGGCATCGTTATGTCTTCACATGCAAGCCGCATTCTTTGGCCGCTTCGTCTTCCCACCACCAGCGGCCTGCGCGAAACTCTTCGCCCAAGCTGATAGCGCGGGTGCAGGGGGCGCAGCCCACGCTGGGGAAAAACTGATCGTGCAAGGGGTTGTAGTCCACGTTGTGGGTGGCGATGTAGTGCCACACATCGCCCCACGTCCATTTGACCAAGGGGTTGAACTTGCTCAGGTTTTTGGTGCTCACTTCGCTGTCGTCCTGCAAAGGCACTTCGGCACGTGCAGCCGATTGCTCTTGGCGCAAGCCCGTCACCCACGCGCGTTGGCCTTGGAGGGCGCGGGCGAGCGGCTCCATCTTGCGGATGCCGCAGCAGGCTTTTCGCAACGCGATACTTTTGTACATCGCGTCTTGGCCTTGGCTGCGCACAAACTGGATGACCGATTCATGCACGGGGCGATACACGTTGATCGGGGCGCGTGAGGTCGCCTCGGTGCGCTCCAGCAAGGCCAAAGTCTCGGTGTGCAGGGCACCGGTTTCAAGCACGAACACAGGAATGTCGAGTTCCAAGCGGTTGATGAGGTGGGTGATGACCACGTCTTCAGCGCCCAAGCTAGAGGCTTGCGTGACGGGGGAAAACTCAGCCGCTGCGCGTTGTAGCAAAGCTTGGGTTTCAGCCAGCTTGGCTGCGAAGTCGTCGCTGGCGCGTGCGTTCAAGGTGGTGGCTTTGGATTGGCCGTTGTTTGACAGAAATGAAGAGGTGCTCATGGCTGTTCTCAGGCTCAAGCCACGCGTGCAAATTTAGGCTCGGCGGTGACCGCATCACCTTGGTAGAAGGCTTTGTAGTGCGTTAAGAGTTTTTCGCCGTGGGCCGCGTCTTGGTCTTCGCGCAATACAGCGCTAGAAAAACCGCTGCGTTGCATTTGCAGCAGTTGGTCAATCAGCACGTCGCCGTGGGCGCGAATGTCGCCCGTGAAGCCCCGGCGGCGTAGCACAAAGGCTTGGCTGAAAGCGCGGCCATCGGTGAATTTGGGGAAGTTCAGGTCGATGCGCTCCAAGCCTTCAAGGTCGAGGGTTTGCACGTCCACGTCATTGGCCAAAGCGCGGGCATTGGCACCGTCGGGTGTGTGTTGGGAGATGATTTGCAGGCGCATGTTTATCTCGTATCTGGTTTAGTCTGGCCGTGTGATCAGTTGGCGCGTGCGGTGGTGTTGCGGGCCGAGTTGGCCGCCGCTTTGAACACATCAAAGCCCACGCGGTTCAAGGTGCGAGCAAAGGTTTCGTGGGCTTCACGTTTGTCGCGGTAGGTGTCGAGCACCGCTTCCACCACATCCACCACTTCTGTGGCAGCGAACGAGGGACCGACCACTTTGCCTGCTTTGGCAGGGCCGCTCAGATAAGAGCCGTCTGAGCCCCCGAGGGTGACTTGGTACCACTCTTGGCCGTCTTTATCGACGCCCAAGATGCCAATATGGCCGCTGTGGTGGTGACCGCAGGAGTTGATGCAACCACTGATGTGCAAGTCAATCTCGCCCAAGTCAAACAACTCGTCGAGGTCTTGGTAACGCTCGGTGATCGCGGCCGCGATGGGCAAGGAGCGGGCATTGGCCAAGGCGCAGTAGTCGCCTCCGGGGCAAGCAATCATGTCGGTCAACAAGTGCACATTGGGGCGGGCAAAGCCAGCGGCTTTGGCGGCTTGGTACAACTCAGCCAATTGGTCGATGCGCACCCAAGGCAGCACCAAGTTTTGGTCGTGGTTCACACGGACTTCACTTGAGCTGTATTTCTCAGCCAAGTCGGCGGCGATGGCCAGTTGATCGGCGGTGGCGTCGCCCGGGGCTTGGCCCAAACGCTTGAACGACAGAGTCACCACGCGCAAGCCTGGGTTTTGATGGCTGGTCACGTTTTGTTGCAGCCAGCGGGTGAATTCTTTGTCGGCCTTGACTTGTGCCAGCAAGGCTTGCTCGGCTTTCTCTTGCGCTTCGTCGGGCACCACATCGACGGGCGGCATCACAAAGCAGGCGCTCACGCGGTCCAACTCGGACTGTGGAATGGTGTGGTGTGCACCGCTTTCCAAGATGCGGTCAAACTCTTCGTTGACTTCGTCAAAGTAGCGCTGGTTTTCGGCCTTCACCAAAATCTTGATACGCGCTTTGTAAATGTTGTCGCGACGGCCCCAGCCGTTGTAGACGCGCACCACGGCTTCGAGGTAATTGATGATTTGGTTCCAAGGCAAGAACTCGCGAATCACCGTGCCCGTGATGGGGGTGCGGCCCATGCCGCCGCCCACATAAATTTTGAAGCCCACGTTACCTTCGTCATCGCGCAGCAAGCGCAGGCCAATGTCGTGCCACTCAATCGCGGCGCGGTCTTCAGCCGCACCCGTGATGGCGATTTTGAATTTGCGGGGCAAGTAGGCGAACTCGGGGTGCAAGGTGCTCCACTGACGCAGCACTTCGGCGTAGGGGCGTGGATCGACGTCTTCGTCCACGGCGATGCCCGCGCGCTCGTCACTGGTGATGTTGCGAATGCAATTGCCGCTGGTCTGGATACCGTGCAGGTTGACGCTGGCCAACAAGTCCATCACGTCGGCGCTTTTGTCCAAGGGAATCCAGTTGAACTGCACGTTTTGGCGGGTGGTGAAGTGGCCGTAGTGGGTGGTGAGCTTCGGCGCAATGATGGAGTTTGATGAAGTGCCACCAATCTTGTCTTGCGTGCTTTGTGCGCGTTCGATCAGTTCAGCCGAGGGTGTGTCGTAATCACGGGCGATTTGCGCGAGCACACGTAACTGCGCGCTGTTGAGTTCGCCGTAGGGCACAGCTACGCGCAACATGGGTGCGTAGCGTTGGATGTACCAACCGTTTTGCAAACGCAAGGGGCGGAAATCGTCGTCGGCCAATTGGCCAGCCAAGTTGCGGCTGAGTTGGTCGCGGTATTGTGCAGCGCGGGTTTTGACAAACTCTGAATCGAAGGCGGTGTATTGATACATCTAAGAACTCAAACGAAAAAATTAGGCAAAAACCAATTTGCTACCAGCCCAAGCCAGCAGTACAGAAAGAATCGAACGAATCACACGCTCAGGCGTTTTGTGCATCAGACGTGAGCCCACCCAAATGCCGGGCAATGAGCCCGCGAGCAGCAAACTCAACAAGGGCCAATCGACCGATCCTAATGAGGCGTGGCCCAAGCCAGCCAAAAGAGTCAGCGGCACGGCATACGCAATGTCAGCCGCCACGATGCGTGACAGCGGCAATTGCGGATACAGGATCATAAGCACTGTCACGCCAATCGCCCCTGCACCTACCGAGGTGAGGGTCACCAAGGTACCAATCGCCGCGCCAAACAACACAGGCAAAGCCCAGTGGCGGGGCCGGGTGGCTTCAACCAGGTGCTCTTCAGCCAATGCCACGGGTGCTTGTTTGCCGCGAATCACCTTAAACAGCGTGGCGCTGGCGGTGAGTAAGAGAGCAACGCCCAGTGTGATTTTCATCACTCTTTCGACAGCGGGGTCGGAGGGACCAAGGTTGTGCAGCACCCAAAGCGTCACGCCTGCCGCAGGGATGCTGCCAGCGCATAGCGAAATCACCACGTGCCAAGGCACGATGCGCTGACGCGCAAAGCTAAAGGTGCCGCCTGCTTTGGTGAAGGCTGCAAACAGCAAATCTGTGCCCACGGCCATGTAGGGTTTGACGCCGAAGAAAAAAATCAAAATGGGCGTCATCAAGGAGCCGCCACCGACGCCCGTCAAGCCCACGACCAGACCTACAAAAAAACCAGCGAATACGAATCCAAAATCTTGCATGGCGTGGACTGTAGGCGCTCTTTATGTCAAAACAAACGATTTGTTTGTTCTACATATATTCCAGAGAGTAATAAGGCGTTTGGCTTTGGCCGTAAGCAAAGCACAGGGACAGGTGCAATAAAGTGGCGTGGATAATGCATGGCGTTGTTGTGGGTGGCTAACCCCTGCCAAACACAAGAAGACCGCATTTCTTTCACCCTATCCAAACAAAGAATGAGACCAAGCAATGGCTGCTGAAAAATCCAAAATTGTTTACACCCTGACTGATGAAGCCCCTTTGTTGGCGACCGCATCGTTTTTGCCCATCATTCGTACCTTTGCCGCACCCGCTGGCATTGAGGTGGTGTCGAGCGACATCTCTGTGGCGACGCGTATCTTGGGTGAGTTCTCCGACTTGCTGCCAGAAGCTCAACGCGTGCCCCACAACCTGTCTGCCTTGGGGCAGCTCACTTTGAAGCCAGAAGCCAACATCATCAAGTTGCCCAACATCAGTGCCTCCGTGGGCCAGTTGACCGCCGCTATCAAAGAGTTGCAGTCCAAAGGCTATGCCTTGCCTGACTACCCTGAGTCGCCCAAAACGGAAGAAGAAAAAGCCATCAAAGCCCGCTATGCCAAGTGCATTGGCAGCTCGGTGAACCCCGTTTTGCGCGAAGGCAATTCAGACCGCCGCGCCCCCCGTGCCGTGAAAGAGTACGCACGCAAGAACCCACACAGCATGGCGGAGTGGAGCCAAGCCTCTCGCTCACACGTGTCACACATGCACCACGGTGACTTCTACCATGGTGAAAAATCTTTGACCTTGGACAAAGCCCGTGACGTGAAGATGGAACTCATCACCAAGAGCGGCAAGACCATCATCTTGAAGCCCAAAGTCTCTTTGCTCGACAAAGAAATCATCGACAGCATGTTCATGAGCAAGAAGGCGCTCGTCGAGTTCTACGAAAAAGAAATCGAAGACGCACACAAGACCGGCGTGATGTTCTCCTTGCACGTCAAAGCCACCATGATGAAGGTGTCGCACCCCATCGTCTTTGGTCACTGCGTGAAAATCTTCTACAAAGAAGCGTTTGCCAAGCATGCCAAATTGTTTGAAGACTTGGGTGTCAACGTGAACAACGGCATGGCCGATTTGTACAGCAAGATCGCCGCCTTGCCACAAAGCCAGCAAGACGAGATCAAGCGTGATTTACACGCATGCCACGAGCACCGCCCCGAGTTGGCGATGGTGGATTCGGCCAAAGGCATCACCAACTTCCACTCGCCCAACGACATCATCGTGGACGCCTCCATGCCTGCCATGATCCGAAACGGCGGCAAGATGTGGGGGGCTGACGGCCGCTTGAAGGACGCCAAGGCGGTGATGCCCGAGTCGACCTTTGCCCGCATCTACCAAGAGATGATCAACTTCTGTAAGTGGCACGGCAACTTTGACCCCAAGACCATGGGCACGGTACCTAACGTGGGCTTGATGGCCCAACAAGCCGAAGAATACGGTTCGCACGACAAGACGTTTGAAATTCAAGAAGACGGCGTGGCCAACATCACCGACTTGGCCACTGGCGAAGTCTTGCTGAGCCAAAACGTGGAAGAGGGTGACATCTGGCGCATGTGCCAAGTCAAAGACGCAGCCATCCGTGACTGGGTGAAGTTGGCGGTGACCCGCGCACGCAACTCGGGCATGCCTGCCATTTTCTGGTTGGACCCGTACCGTCCCCACGAGAACGAGTTGATCAAGAAGGTGGACTTGTACTTGAAAGACCATGACACCACAGGCTTGCACATTGAGCACATGTCTCAAGTGCGTGCCATGCGTTTCACTTTGGAGCGCGTCAGCCGCGGCCTTGACACCATCTCGGTGACGGGCAACATCTTGCGTGACTACTTGACCGACTTGTTCCCCATCATGGAATTGGGCACCTCCGCCAAGATGCTCTCCATCGTGCCTTTGATGGCGGGTGGCGGCATGTACGAAACAGGCGCGGGCGGTTCTGCACCGAAACACGTGCAACAGTTGGTGGAAGAAAACCACCTGCGTTGGGATTCTTTGGGCGAGTTCTTGGCCTTGGCCGTGAGCTTTGAGGACTTGGGGTTGAAGACCAACAACGCAGCAGCCAAAGTGCTGGCTAAGACCTTGGATGCTGCGACTGGCAAATTGTTGGACACCAATAAAAACCCATCGCCGAAAACAGGTCAACTCGACAACCGTGGCAGCCAGTTCTACTTAGCCATGTATTGGGCGCAAGAGTTGGCCGCGCAAACAGAGGACAAAGACTTGGCCGCCAAGTTCGCGCCTTTGGCCAAGGCGTTGACAGAGAACGAAAAGAAAATCTTGGACGAACTCAACAGCGTGCAAGGCAAGCCCGTGGACATTGGTGGTTACTACTTGCCAGACCCCAAGAAGCTTGAAGCCGTCATGCGCCCCAGCGCGACGCTCAACGCGGCTTTGGCCAGTGCCGCTTAAGCCTCAGGTCACAGACCTATTCGAAGCCTCCAAGCTTTTCAGTTTGGGGGCTTTTTTGTGTGCGCAGTGATTGCGCTTGTACCTCAATGGCTGCTTGCTGGTCAGGCGTGAGGCGGTTGAGATTTTTGAGTTGCATCAACATGCGTGGATTTTTGGCCAGCACATCGGCATGACGCTGGAGGTAATCCCAATACAACGTGGTGAAAGGGCAGGCTGTGGTGCCCGTGGATTCGGCAGGATTGAAGCGGCATCCTTTGCAATGGTTGCTCATTCGGTCGATGTACTTGCCGCTGGCAATGTAGGGCTTGCTCGCCATCAGACCGCCATCGGCAAACTGGCTCATGCCTAGGGTGTTGGGCAGTTCTACCCATTCCACGGCATCGACGTAAACACCCAGGTACCACTGGTGTACCTGTTTGGGCTCCACCCCCAGCAACAAGGCGTACAAGCCCGTCACCATCAAGCGCTGGATATGGTGTGCATAGCCGTGTTGCAAGGTTTGTCCAATGGCGTCACGCAAGCAGGCCATCTCGGTGTCACCTGTCCAGTAAAACTCGGGCAGTGATTCGTGGGCTTGTTGGGCGTTGTGTTCGGCGTAGTCGGGCATGTGTGTCCAGTAGATGCCACGCACATACTCACGCCAGCCCAAGATTTGCCGAACAAAACCTTCTACCGCTTCTAGCGGTGCATGACCTTTGTGAAATGCCGCTTGCGCCGCAGCCAACACCTCGCGTGGGTTGAGCAGCTTCAGATTCAAAGCGCACGACAAGTGCGAGTGGTAGAGCCACACTTCGCCCTCCCACATCGCGTCTTGGTAGAGACCAAAGCTGGGCAGTCGGTGGGTGATGAATTCATCCAGCGCGACCAGCGCTTGTGCGCGTGTGACGGGCCAGCCAAACTGTGCGATGGAGCCGGGGTGATGGGCCAGTTGATCGTTCACCAAACGCATCACCTCTTGTGTGATGGCGTCTGGCGCACAGCGTGTGGGTGCAGGCAACAGCCCCGGCCCTTGTTTGCCAAAGCTGCCTCGGTTGTCTGCGTCAAAGTTCCATTGATCTCCGATGGGTTTTTTGTCGACCATCAAGATGCCTGTTTTGTGGCGCATCTCTCGGTAGAAATATTCCAGACGCAACTGTTTGCGTCCCTTGGCATGTGCCGCAAACTCGCGCACGGTACTGAAAAAATGCGTGTCATCCCGAACGTCTAGCGGCAACTGGTGCTGCTGCGCGACGGCGCGCAAACTTTGCAACACACGCCAGTCGCCGGGTGCGGTCATCACCAACTGTTGTACTTGACCCTTGTCAATCGCTTTGTCGAGTTCGCCGGCCAGCGTGCCCGTGTTATGCGGATCATCCAACAGGCTATACACCACCGGCCAGCCGCGTGCTTGGAGCTGTGCCGCGAAGTGCCGCATGGCACTGAGGAAAACGGTTGTGCGTTGTTTGGAGGAGGGGATGTGCGTGGACTCTTCCCGTACTTCGGCCATCCAAATGGTGTCGTGAGCGGGATCAAAGTCGCACAGGGCGGAGGCGTCTTCGTCGAGTTGATCTCCCAAAATCAAGACAAGGCGTTTGGGTGGAGTGGTCATGTGGGGCTTTTAAAAATCAAAACCGATCTGTTGTTTGGCAGCTTGGGCGGCATGGGTAGATGCAGTGGTAGGGCGTGCGTTGGTGCTTGGCCGTTTGCCCCAGTTTTTACGCGACGCGTGTTTGTCGACCACGGCTTTTTTGGCCGCTTTCACATCGTCGTTTTGGCGGCGGCTGTGCAGCAGCTGTTTGGCTTCGCGTGTGGCATGGGTGAGTTCCACCACGGGTGGCGCAATGTCACTACCCACCCACACGCCCGTGTGCGCTTGCAAGGTGTGCGGCATGAGCCACGGTTCAAACAGCCAGGTATCCGGCACCTTGCGCAGCGCGGGCAGCCACTGTCGGACAAAGCGACCGTGGGGGTCGTGGTCTTGGGCTTGTTTGATGGGGTTGTACACCCGTGTGGTGTTGATGCCCGTGGTGCCCGATTGCATTTGCAACTGGCTCCAATGGATACCGGGCTCGTAATCTAAAAATTGTGTCGCCAGCCATTCGCCCACAGGCCGCCAATGCAGCCACAGTGGGTAGGCGGCCACCGACACCAGCATGGCGCGCATGCGAAAGTTGAGCCAACCAGTTTCGCGCAGCATGGTCACGCAAGCATCCACCATGGGCCAGCCTGTGCGGGCATTTTTCAGCGCTTCAAAGTGTTGTTCGTTGAAATCGTGCTCACGCAAACCGTCGTAGCCACGGTGCATGTTTTGCCATTCAATGGCGGGTTCGCTTTCCAACTTTTGGATGAAGTGACAGTGCCAATACAAGCGGCTGATGAACGCCGTCAAGCCCGCGCGGTGTCGGCTAGCATGAGGAGGCAACTGGGCGATGCAGGCCCGCGTGTGTTGCACCACCTCGCGCATGCTGATGCAGCCCCACGCCAAATAGGCCGACAAGCGCGAGCAAGCATCGGGTGCCGACAGGGGTGACGAAATGCCCCCGCGATAGCCCAAGCTGCGTGCATACAAAAAACTGTGCAAGGTGGCCAGCGCCAAGGGGCGACCACCGCGTTGGCGCAAGGGCGGGTTGTGTTGCAGGTGCGCGGGTGCTGGCATCTGAGTCGGTGTGCACCATGCGTCGAGCCGTGTCTCGTGCGTTGCGTTATGCGGCGTGTTTGCACAGGCCTGCCAAAACTGCAAAGTGCTGACGTCATGCACAGCCTCGGCCATGTGTTTTTCCCAAGCGGCTTGCCACACGTTGCGATTTTTCAGAACACGCACCACGCCAAACTGCGGGTACTCGTGCCAAGCCACATCGTGTGATCGACACCAAGTGCCCACTTGCAAGTCGCGTGCATAGGTGAAGCCATTGCCCGTTTCTTGGTGTGAATGGAGGTGGCGAAACGGCGCTTGCTTCCAAATGCGGTTCAGTACATCGGGTAGTTCGCCGGTGTGAATCTCAACGCGACCACCTTGCAGCTGCAATTCGGCATCCAAGGCTTGCAGCGATTCGCGCACAAACTCGAAGTGCTGCAAGGCGGTATCGGGTTGCAGCCACAGCTCGGGTTCTACCACGTAAATACAGCGCACCGGCCCGCGTTGCGCAGCTTGCGCCAATGCGTCGTGGTCTTGCCAACGCAGGTCGCGCTTGAACCAAACCAGCTGGTAACTCATGGGGGTGTGAATGGTTTGTTTTTGCGGCAAGCGTCTGAGCAGTACAGCACTTGCGTCCAGTTTTTAGCCCAAGCCTTGCGCCATGTCATGTCACGCCCACAGGTTTTACAGGGCTTGCTGGACAGGCTTTGCTTGTTACCTTTGAATGTGTTTTTCTGTGTCATGGTGAGGTGTTTTCATGGGGTGAGCCTCTGCCACATAGACGGGCGTGTGTCAGTCAAAGAGGGTATCTATGCTGTGGGCCAGTTTGAAGTCTTTGTCTGTGAGCCCTGCCACATCGTGCGTCCACAAGCGCACTTGCAAGCGCGTGTAACTGGACAGCACTTCGGGGTGATGGTACTGGGCTTGTGCCAGGTGTGCTATTTGGTTGAACAACACCACCGCAGCTTCAAAGCTGGGCAAGATCCATACCTTGACAAGCGCACGCTCATCGACTTCAAGCGTCCAGCCAGTCAGCTGGTGCATGTGTGCATGAATTTGTGGGGCGTTGAGTTTCATCGTCTGCTGATTGGATGGTGTTGCTTGCCTGTCATGGCGCTGCAACCTCCACCACGAGGGGTGCTCTATAAATTCAATGTGCAAGCGCAATGTATGCGGCGGATTCAAGGACGAAGTGCAACACGCTTTAACGAGGCATGGAATACCTCGTGAGGTGTCTTGAATCCTAGTCGCTTTCTGGGGCGGTGATTCAATCGGTTTTCAATCATAGTCAATTCCTCATCCGTCACGGTTTC
>NZ_JAVKLW010000130.1:0-10704 GCF_031538885.1 Limnohabitans sp. | reverse complement strand
GGACGGGCTTTAGAACCGCCGCGTGAAAGTCGGATGACGACCATGATGAATCCTTCGGGTGGAAATTTTTTCAACGTTTGAGACACGCGCTAAGCCACCCGGCCTGCGACACGCTGAAAAGCCTGTCATTATAGCGCCCTATGAAAAACAAAACCATCGCGGCCTGGCTGGCCTTCCTCGGTGGCCCTTTTGGGCTGCATCGTTTTTACCTGTTTGGCCTGTGGGACACCTTGGGCTGGCTGCTGCCGATTCCCACGGCATTGGGTCTCTACGGCGTAGAGCGGGTGCAGCAATACGGCCTTGATGATGTACTGAGCTGGTGGTTCATCCCCATTGCTGGCTTCACATTTACAGCATGTGCTTTGAACGCAATCGTCTATGGGCTGATGAAGCCTGAGGCTTGGAATAGCCGTTTCAACGCGCCCGAAAACAACGACGCACCAGCTGGTCAGACCAACTGGTTGACCATCGGTGCGGTAGCTTTGGCCTTGTTGGTTGGCACCACGGTACTGATGTCGAGCATCGTGTTTAGCTTTCAGCGCTACTTCGAGTACCAAATCGAAGAAGCACGAAAGCTGTCGGAGTGATTAAAAAATCTGCAGACTGATCCAGTAAGCCACGCCAGCGACAAAGGCGCTGGCAGGAATGGTCAAAATCCAAGCCCACACAATGCCGCCTGCCACGCCCCAGCGCACCGCACTGGCACGCTGCGTCGAGCCTACTCCCACGATGGCACCCGTGATGGTGTGTGTGGTGGAGACAGGGATGCCCAAAGCGGTGGCCAAGAACAAGGTCATGGCGCCGCCTGTTTCGGCACAAAAACCCCCCACAGGTTTGAGTTTGGTGATTTTTTGACCCATGGTCTTGACGATGCGCCAGCCACCAAACATGGTGCCCAGGCCAATCGCCATGTAGCAACAAACAATAGTCCAACTCGGTGGCGATGCATCCTCTGCGGAAGCGTAGCCCGTCGCCAGCAACAACATCCAAATGATGCCAATGGTTTTCTGTGCATCGTTGCCGCCGTGGCCCAAACTGTAGGCGCCCGCAGAGATCAATTGCAAACGACGAAACCATTTATCCACACGCGAGGGGCGAAAACTGCGGAAAATCCAAGCCATGGCAACCATCATTAATGAGCCAAGCGTAAAGCCCAACAAAGGCGATACGAAAATAAACGCCACGGTCTTCAAGATACCAGCAGAAATCAAGGCGCCAGTGCCTGCTTTGGCAATCACAGCGCCAGAAATGCCACCAATCAGCGCATGCGACGAACTACTGGGTATGCCGTAGTACCAAGTGATGACATTCCAAGTGATCGCGCCCACCAGCGCCCCAAACACCACATGGGTGTCCACGATGCCAGGTTGCACGATACCTTTACCCACGGTGGCAGCAACGCTCAAATGGAAAATGAAAATCGCGACAACGTTAAAGAAGGCAGCAAACAGCACGGCCGGTCCTGGCTTTAACACCCCCGTTGACACCACCGTGGCAATAGAGTTAGCCGCGTCGTGAAAGCCGTTCATAAAGTCGAACAGCAAAGCCAACACAACCAGCAAGGCGACCACCCAAAACGCAGTTTGTACGGTTTCCATACAACGCTCGTATTTAAGAGTTTTCGAGGACGATGCCCTCGATCAGGTTGGCGACGTCTTCACATTTGTCAGTGATGGTTTCCAGCAACTGATAAATCGCTTTGAGCTTGAGCACCTCACGCACATCGGGCTCTTCACGGAACAACTTACTCATAGCACTGCGCATGACGCGGTCAGCATCTGATTCAAGCTTGTCAATTTCCTCACAAGTTTTGAGTGCTGCCTCAGCCGTGGCGTGATCCGAAATTTTTTCCAGTAAATACACTGCATCACGCACACGCTCGCAGCACTTCACGCTCAGGTCAGTCAAGCGCACGATTTCTTCGTTCATGATGCGCACATCGTACAAAGCCATGGTTTCAGCCGTGTCTTGAATCAAGTCCGCCACATCGTCCATGGTGTTGATCAAGGAGTGAATTTGCTCACGATCAATGGGCGTGATGAATGTTTTATGAATCGCGACATTGCATTCATGTGTTATACGGTCAGCGCCGCGCTCTGCGTTATCGACCTCTTGGTTGTATTTGTCGCGCAAGATGGGGTCGTTGTAGTTGGCGACCAAGCTTGAGAATGCGTGCGCAGCCTCAACAATGCGGTCTGCATGCTGGTTGAACATGACGAAAAAATTACCTTCAGTAGGCAACAATTTTCCAAATAACATTTGGAGCTCCTGTGGATGACTAATTTATGACGGTTATATGATGCCGCGAAGTATAAACGCCCAAGGCAGCCTTGACACAGCTTTATACCAAAGTACGTTGCTTCAACTTTGAAGACATCTTTACGCAACCAACGGCCATGAAAACATAAGTCGCTAGCAGCAGCGGCGCTTATGACACCAAAGAAGTTACGAAAAGCTCATGGCCCGTCGGGGACGTTCAGTCGTTGAATGGCTTGATCTTTGATCGCTGCAATTTGCGCTTGAGTGACCTGCTCAGGCCAAACTTCGGCCAAAGGCAACAATACAAATGCACGTTCGCGCCAACGTGGGTGGGGCAAGGTTAGCTCTGGCGTGTTCAGCCGCACATCGCCATAAAAAATCACATCCAAGTCCAGCGTGCGTGGGGCGTTTTGATAGGGGCGCTCGCGGCCACTTTGCAACTCAAGGTCTTGCAGTGCATGCAGCAGAAGCAAGGGGCTGAGTTGTGTTTGTAGCAAGGCCGCGGCGTTGATGAAGTCTGGTCCTTGCGCTTCATAAGGCGCACTGCGGTACAGCGACGAGGCGCGTAGCAAATGCGTCGTAGGTAAGCGCATCACATCGCGCAAGGCCTGCTGCACGGTGGCAACCGCATCGCCCAAATTGGCACCTAAGGCCACACATACCATGACAGAGGGTGCAGACATGGCGAAACTTTGCGTTTACTCAGCCGCAGGCGTTCTGTCAGCAGCATCGCCTGGTTTGCGACGGCGACGGCGGCGTTTCTTGGCGGGCGACGTCGTGCCCTCTTCGCCTGGCGGCTCAAGCTCACGAAAGCGCGGGTCTTCGGCAGGTTTTTCTGCACGGCGCACCGAATGCACACGCGGTGCGCGCTGTGTTTTTTGCTGCTCTTGCCGCACTTGTTGCAACAAGTCTTCGCGTACGCTGTCGTCCGCGGTGCTGAACTCTTGCCACCAATCGGACAAAGCTTCATCGACTTCACCCACATCGGCACGCAAGCGCATGAAGTCAAAGCCAGCGCGAAAACGGGCTTGTTCCACCAAGGTCCAAGGCGCACTGCCTGTGCGCTTTTCAAAGCGGGGTTGCATCATCCAAATTTCGCGCATGTCAGCACCCAGCTTGCCGCGCCCGGACACATCGCCAATGCGCGAGTCAAACACTTCGTCAATCGCGTCTTGCAACGCAGGGAAAGACGGCTGCTTGACACGACGCTGTGCCCACGTCTCGCGCACATCCAACCAGAGCACGCAAGCGAGTAAGAAGCTAGGCGCCACAGGCTTGCCCTCGCCCACGCGGCGGTCGGTGTCGCTCAGTGCGGTCTTGACGAATGATTCATCCGCACGTTCCACCACGATGTCAAGCAGCGGGTAAATCCCTTTGGCCAAACCTTGTTGCTTGAGCTGTGCCACGCTGGCCAAGGCGTGGCCTGTTTGCAAGAGCTTGAGCATCTCATCGAACAAGCGGCTTTGCGGCACATCGGCCAACAGCTTGGTTGCACGCTTCAAAGGGGCTGCGGTTTTGGCTTCCATCTTGAAGCCCAGACTTGCAAGCTTGGCCGCGAAGCGCACTGCGCGAATCACGCGTACGGGATCTTCTCGGTAACGCGTGGCAGGGTCGCCAATCATGCGGATGACTTTTTTCTTCGCGTCGACAATGCCGCCGTGGTAGTCAATCACATTCCCCGTTTCGGGGTCGTAATACATGGCGTTGATGGTGAAGTCGCGGCGCGCCGCGTCTTGGTCTTGTGGCCCCCACACGTTGTCACGCAGCACACGGCCACTGGCATCTACGGCATGCGTCATGCCAGCCAACTCTTGTTTGCTGCTGCGCTCGTTGCCTTTGACTTGGTCCGCCTCGGCGTTGTCAAGGTGAGCACGGAAGGTGGACACCTCAATCACTTCATGTTCACGACCTCGGCCATACACCACATGAACAATGCGAAAACGTCGGCCAATGATGAAGGCGCGGCGAAAGGCAGACTTCACCTGCTCGGGCGTGGCGTTTGTCGCCACATCAAAGTCTTTGGGCTTCAAGCCCAGTAGCAAATCGCGCACAGCGCCACCCACGATGTAGGCCTCGAAGCCACGGTCTTGCAGGGTGCGCACCACATTGAGGGCGCGTTCGTCCACCCAATCGACGTTGATGCCGTGTACCTTCTCAGGCACCACGTGGCGCTTGCCCAAACTGGGCATGGTGCTAGCGGGCGATTTGCCCATCAGCTTGTTGATGAATTGTTTGATCATTGTTTTGGGAAGAGTTCCAAAATCGGCCAGCCCTTTTCTAGGGCCACGGCGCGCAGTGTGTCGTCGGGGTTGGTCGCCACGGGGTGGTTGACGCGCTCCAACAGGGGCAAATCGTTGCGGGAGTCGCTGTAGAAGGTGGCATCAACATCCGCCAAATCCAAGCCTTCGTGTTGTAGCCATTGTTGCAGACGTTGCACTTTGCCTTCACGCAGGGTCGGGACACCGCTGATTTCGTTGGTAAACCAGCCTGTGGCATCACGCACCAACTCCACTGCAATCAAGTCATCCACGCCAAACGCTTTGGCAATCGGACGTGTCACAAACTCATTGGTAGCCGTGATGATAATGACCCGCTCGCCTGCATCGCGGTGCTTTTGCACCAGCGCCAGCGCCTCTGGGCGAATGACAGGTTGAATCACCTCGCGCATGAATTGCGCATGGGCCTTGGCGGCCTCTTCTGGCCCACGCTGGCACAACGCCTCAGCGGCAAAACGCACGTAATCGTGTATGTCCAAGGTGCCCGCTTGGTAATGCGCATAAAACTCGTCGTTGCGTTGAATGAACGCATCGCGCGCATGCCAACCCAAACGCACAGTGAACTCGCCCCAGGATTGGTCAGAGTCAATCGGCAACAAGGTGTGGTCGAGGTCAAATAAGGCGAGTTTCATCACATGGCTTCCAGCATGGCTTTGAGCAACGGGATGGTGATGGCGCGTTGCGTTTGCAAGGCATAGCCATCGAGTTGGTCGAGGAGTTGAATGAGGCTGCTCAGGTCGCGGCTGAAGCGGTTAAGCATGAAGTCCATCACCTCATCGCTCAAGAACACGCCTCGGTCGTCGGCTTGTTGGCGCAACACGGCACGGCGCTCAGGCTCGCTGAGTATCTGCAATTGAAAAATATGGCCCCAGCCCAAACGGGTGCGCAAGTCCTCGCGCAGGGCCAAGTCACTGGGCGGCACGCTGCCTGCGGCCAGCACCCAACGCTGCTGCCCATCGCTGGGCGTGGTGGCGTTGACAAACCAGTTGAAAGCAGCGTGCTGCTGCACGGCGGTGTAGAGATGCACATCGTCCAAGATGACGACGCGCCATGCCTCGTCGAACGCAGCGGGCTCTGCAACCGAGGCATCCATCCATCCCACGGGGCAGCTTTGCTCGCGCAACGCGGCTTGCACGGCGCGTAACAAATGGGTCTTGCCGCTGCCGCCCTCGCCCCACACATAGGTCGGCACGGGCGAGCGCATGTCATTGCCCACCCACAACTGCAAGTGCTGCAAAGCGGCTAAGTTCGGACCTGCGAAAAAGTTGCTCAGACTGGGCCCTGGGGCCAAGCCAATGTCGAGTGCGATTTGCTTCATCTGCCCTCAAACACCACGGTACAAGGCACTGGCTTGGTACTGCGCGCGCAAGCGGCGCATCGCCACCAGCAGCACGGCGCTGGCGGGTAAAGCCACCAACACCCCCACAAAGCCAAACAACTGGCCAAAAGCCATCAACGAGAAAATGACATGCAGGGGGTGCAAGCCAATGCGCTCCCCCACTAAGCGGGGGGTAAGCACAAAGCTCTCAATGAGTTGGCCCAAGCCATAGACCAGCGCCACCATCAGCACTGCCTCGGTGGGCGCAAACTGTAGCACCGCAGCTAACAACGCCAACGCCAAACCCAAGCCATAGCCCACATACGGCACAAATACCGCCAAACCTGTGAACACGCCAATGGGCAACGCCAGTTCTAGGCCAACCGCCCACAGCGCCACGCTGTAATACACCGCCAACAAAGCCATGACCGACAACTGCCCGCGCAGATATTGGCCCAACACGTCATCGCATTCGTTAACAAAACTATCGTAAGCACCCCGTGCAGGCATGGGCACCAAAGCCTCAACGTGACGCACAACGCGTTGCCAATCGAGCAACAAATAAAACAACACCACCGGAATCAGCACCAAATTGCCCACCACCGCCAGTGCCACGCTGCCGCCAATGCGCAGCGAGGTCAGGGCTTGCTTGAAACCATCGTCAAATGAGGTACTGAAGGTTTGCAACACAAAGGCCTTGATGCTCGCGCTGTCCAACATGACGGGAATGCCTTTGGCTTGCAGCCAAGGGGCAATGTCAGTTTGCAAACGCTCGGCCAACACAGGCAACTGGTCGCGCATGCGGGGCAACTCATGCGCCAAGATGGGGATCAGCAAGATGAACAAAGCGATCACCAGCACCAAAAACAAAATTTCCACCAGCACCACCGACACCAAGCGGGGTAAACGCCCACCCCATGCGTGTTGCAAGCCGCGCACCAAAGGACTGAGTACATAGGCCAACACAGCAGCCACCACAAATGGCATGAGCACCGGCCCCAGCAGCCACAAAACAAGCGCAATCACGCCTGCGAGGCCAGTCCAAGCCAGGGCGTGTTGTTGGGCGGGAGTGAATTGCATACAGCGTGTGAAGGGGTTGGCTTTAAAATGAGGGTTTGATTCTATCGGCGCACAATCCACGCTCATCTTGGCAGCACCCCAGCGCCTCCTCATTATGAACAAACCCCTCTCCTACAAAGACGCCGGCGTCGACATTGACGCAGGCGATGCCTTGGTCGAACGCATCAAACCCTTGGCCAAGAAAACCATGCGCGAGGGCGTGTTGGCTGGCATCGGTGGTTTTGGCGCCCTGTTTGAAGTGCCCAAGCGCTACAAAGAACCCGTACTGGTGAGTGGCACCGACGGCGTGGGCACCAAGCTCAAACTCGCTTTTGAATGGCAAATGCACGACACCGTGGGCATCGACTTGGTGGCCATGAGCGTGAACGACGTGTTGGTGCAAGGCGCTGAGCCTCTGTTCTTCCTCGACTACTTTGCCTGCGGCAAATTGCACATCGACACTGCCGCTGCGGTGGTGGGCGGCATTGCCAAAGGTTGCGAACTCTCTGGCTGCGCCTTGATCGGCGGCGAAACGGCTGAAATGCCCGGCATGTACCCCGACGGTGAATACGACCTCGCGGGCTTTGCCGTGGGAGCAGTGGAAAAATCCAAAATCTTGACGGGCCAAAACGTCAAGCCCGGTGACGTGGTGTTGGGCTTGGCATCGGCAGGTGTGCACTCCAACGGTTTCTCGCTGGTACGCAAAGTCATCGACCGTGCGGGCGCAAATGCGCCTGCTACTTTGGATGGCAAGCCGTTCAAAGAGGCCATCATGGCGCCCACACGGTTGTACGTGAAGAGCGTGTTGGCCGCCTTGGCCGAGACGCCCATCAAGGCCCTCGCCCACATCACCGGCGGCGGCTTGCTCGAAAACATCCCACGCGTGCTGCCCGAAGGCACAGCGGCTCACCTGAAAAAAGGCAGCTGGCCACAAACCGAGCTGTTTGCTTGGTTACAAACTACCGCAGGCATCGACGACATCGAGATGAACCGCACCTTCAACAACGGCATTGGCATGGTGGTGGTGATTGACGTGGCCCATGCTCCGACTTGTGCCGAGGTGCTACGCGCCCACGGCGAGCAAGTCCACACGATTGGTGTGATTGCGCAGCGTGGTCAAGGAGCGGCGGTGGTGGTGGTGTAAACTGTCAGTCCACTTCAGCAACCCACGCAGCAAAAGACCCGCCGTCGGCGGGTCTTTTGCTTTTCAACACAGCCGAAGCCGTGAACTCAATCTGGATCATTCACCGAAGGCAACAACACGGCCAGTCGCTGCTTGACCAACTGCAAGCGTTCTGGGTTTTGGTGTGAGGTGTAGACCTCTGCCAAATTGCGCAACATGCGCGTCACGATCTCGCGTGGCATAGCAGCGCGTAAATAGTGTTTGAGTAACTCATCGGATACATGGCCCTCGCGCAACAAACCCGATTCAGCGTGTAGCGGCACCAGGCGCTCTGACAAGTCTTCCTTGCTCAGTGATTCGCCCGTGAACGGGTCAATCACCACCTGCCCTTCATTAGGAAAAGGCAAGCGCACTTTGACCAAGAAGTGCCCAGGAAAACCCACGCCTTGGGCGTTAAGCCCCAAGCCCTGCGCCAGCTCTAGCCACAACACCGCCAAGCTAATGGGGATACCGCGACGTGTGCGTAGCATGACATGCAAGTAACTGTTGTCGGGGTCGTAGTAGTTATTGAGATTGCCGCTAAAACCGTGCTCTTCAAAGAAAAACTTATTCAACAAGCGGAGCTTTTGCAAGGCCCCGGCATCGGCAGGTAAGCGCTGCTTCAAACGGCCACTGAGTTGGTCGACTTGGTCGAGCACCTGCTGAATGTCGAGCTCTGGGTATTCGTCTTGAGCCAAACTGGCCGCAGCTTCGAGCAGCGGAAAATGCGTATCACTTTGCACCAACGAGGCAAAGTATTCCAAGGCTGTCGGTACCTCAAGTTTGAAATCCATGGTGCAGCCCTCTTGGTTGTTGGTTTATCGGCGCAGCAGTGTGCGCAGTTTAAAACCCGTCAGCGCCAGCGTGGCAAAGTACATCAGCGCACTCACGAACAACACGCTGGCCATCAGGCCCACACGCAGCAATGGTGTAGCGCGTAAAGCCGTCCAGTCCCAATACTGCGCAGACCAAGACAGCCAAGCACCCAGTACCCCACATGCCAGCAGCACTTGCCATACAAAACGCAGCCATCCGGTACGCATCACATACGTGCCTTTTTGACGCAAGCCCCAAAGCAACCACGCGGCGTTGACCAAGGCCCCTAAGCCAATTGATAAAGCAAGGCCCGCATGTGCCAAAAACGGAACCAAGGCTAAGTTCAACAGCTGCGTGATGACCAGCACCGCCACCGCAATGCGCACGGGTGTACGAATGTCTTGACTGGCGTAGTAGCCGGGCGCCAACACTTTGATGGACACCAAGCCGAGCAGACCCACGCCATAGCCCATGAGTGCCAAGGTGGTCTGCTGCACATCATGGGCGCTGAAAGCGCCATAGTTGTAAAGCACTGCCACTAAGGCCTTCGAAAAAACCAACAAAGCCACCGCACAAGGCAACGCTAACAGCAGAACCAAACGCAAGCCCCAATCCAGCATGTCTGAATATTTAGCTGTGTCGTTGGCTGCTTTGGCCGCGGAGAGCTGGGGCATCAGCACCACACCCAAGGCTACACCCAGCAAGGCGGTGGGGAACTCCATCAAGCGGTCGGCATAACTCAACCAACTCACACTACCTGGGATGAGCTGTGAAGCAATTTGCGTGTTGATGAGCAACGAAATTTGCGCCACGCTCACACCCAGCAAAGCAGGTGCCATGAGTTGCAAGATGCGCCTGGTACCTTCGGCACCCCAAGCTTCGCGCACCGCACACCAGCGCAGGCCTAAGCGGGGCAACATGCCCAAACGGCCCAAGGCCACAAGCTGAACCGTCAGTTGGGTCACGCCGCCCAGCATCACGCCCACCGCCAAGGCATAAATCGGTGGCACACCCAACGTGCCAAACCAAGGACCGCCCCACCACGCTGCGGCAATCATGGACACATTCAACAGCACGGGCGTGGCCGCAGGCACAGCAAAGCGTTTCCACGTATTGAGCACGCCAGCGGCCAAGGCCACCAACGACATGAAGGCGATGTACGGAAACATAAAACGCGTCATCACCACCGCCACGTCAAAGCCTTGGGGCGATTGGTTCAAGCCACTCGCCATCGCCCACACCAACACAGGTGCGCCCGCCACGCCCAACACACTGGTCAACAGCAACGCCCAAATCAGCAAAGTCGCGACTTGGTTGATCAGCACATGGGTAGCCTCGTCGCCCTGCTGCTGGCGGCTGGCGGCCAGCACTGGCACAAAAGCTTGACTGAACGCGCCTTCAGCAAACAATCGGCGGAACAAGTTAGGGATGCGAAACGCCACATTGAAGGCGTCGGTCAAGGCGCTGGCACCAAAAGTAGAAGCAATCAGCAGTTCACGCATCAAGCCGGTGATGCGCGAAACCAGGGTCAAGCCCGAGACAATGGAGGCAGATTTGAACAATGACACGCTTGAAGTGTAGCGAGGCGCTTGCTGCCTGGTGTCGCCTCAGTTTTGGGATTTGCTACAATCGTCGGCTTTGTTGACAACATCCTCAAACCTTCTAGGAAACTATCATGGCTTCAGCTAAACCCAAGAAAAAAAACCCGCGCCTGGCATCAGGCCGTAAACGCGTCCGTCAGGACATCAAAATCAACGCTGCCAACACCTCGTTGCGCTCGAAGTACCGCACTGCGGTGAAGAACGTCGAGAAAG
>NZ_JAVKLW010000129.1:0-21474 GCF_031538885.1 Limnohabitans sp. | reverse complement strand
TTCTACAACCACCGCAGAATTCACTCTACATTGGGCTATGTCAGCCCGATGCAGTTTGAGAAAAGCTGGAACGCGGCACAGCTATTGAAGGCCGCATAATTGACCAGCTAAGAGGTACGTCCAACAGGGGCAGGTTCACATGTCTGGGGTGGGCACAGGCTGCCGCAATCGGGTACTAATCCCTTGGTGCTGCTGCACGGTGGCTCGGGCAGTTGGACGCACTGGGTGCGAAACGTCATGCATATTGCCACTTACCGTCCTGTTTGGGTCTTGGATCTTCCTGGTTTTGGAGATTCGAGCCTGCCCGCAGGTGTGGCAGATGCCGATGGACTGGTACCTTACTTAGCGGACATACTCGAAACCACATTTACGGGTCGTGCCGTGGATGTCATGGGCTTTTCATTTGGCGGCTTGAGTGCAGGCTTGCTGGCCGCAGACTACCCATCATTTGTTCGCAGCATGGTGCTGGTGGGTGTACCGGGTCTCGGCCTCTTCAGTCCCACATTGGCCCTGCGCGGCATGACGCCCCACATGGACTTGGCCGCTCAACGCGAGGTACACAGACACAACCTTCAAGCCATGATGTTGACGCATGCAGACAGCGTGACAGAGGTGGTGCTTGACATGCAGCAAGCCAATGTGGCGCGCGACCGCATGCGTCGTCGCCGCATCGCACGTACCGATATCTTGGCGCAAGTGCAAGCGCGCTGGACATGCCCTGTACACGGCGTGTGGGGCGAGCACGATGCACTTTATAAAGGTACTTTGTCACAAGTGCCAGAGGTGCTGACGCGTTTGGCCTCATTCCATGTGGTACCTGACGCGGGGCATTGGGTGATGTTTGAACAAGTCGATGCGTTCCACCGTATCGTGGATGCGTTGCTTGTGCCCAGCCACATAAACCACTAGGACGATACGCAGCAAAAGCGCACAATAAAAACATGTTATACAAATTCAAATCCAAGGCCACGGGCGACCTCATCATGCTGGAGCCGCAGGGCAAACACATCCTGACGCTGATTGGCAAAGAGCCCCGATCGAAGGGCATCATTCGGGTCAGCGAGATGCTCGCTGCGGTAGCCGCATTGCAGGCAGCTGTCGCACAGGAAGCGCTTGGACATCAAGCTAACAAAGAAGTCGCCCAAACAGCGAACAACAAAGATGACAGTGCCACCTCCACGGCGGCCACCGAAGGTGCGCGCAGCATCAGCTTGAAGCAACGTGTGGTGCCCTTCATCGATATGCTCCAACGCGCACACGCCGAAGACAAAGAGGTTGTTTGGGGTGTTTGAAGACAGACCGACACGCCATGTTTACGAATCGCTCACACCCGATGTGGTGCTGGATGCGCTCTCAGATTTGGGTTTGGCTGTTGATGGACGTATGACGGCCTTGAGTTCTTATGAAAATCGGGTGTACCAAGTCATGCTGGATGACAACACCGCGTTGGTGGCTAAGTTTTACAGACCCGAGCGATGGACTGATGCTCAGATTTTGGAAGAGCACAGCTTTGCCGCGGAGTTGATGGCTGACGAAGTGCCCTTGGTGGGCCCCTTGACCTTGCAGGGTCAAACGCTGCACCACGCACATGGGTTTGCCTTCAGCGTCAGCCCGCGCCGTGGTGGGCGCATGCCCGAGTTAGATGATGGCGAAGTGTTGGAGTGGATTGGCCGCTTCATCGCACGCATGCACAACGTGGGGGCGAGACAAGCTTTTGCGACGCGTCCCACCTTAGATGTCAGCACATTTGCGCTGGAGTCGCGTGACTGGTTGATCGCTCAACACATCATTCCACTCGATCAGCAAACTGAGTGGCTCACCGCGTGCAACCAAGCCATTGAGGTGGCGACGCAAAAATTCATAGCGCATCCTGCACATCACTTGCGTTTGCATGGCGACTGCCATCCAGGCAACATCTTGTGGACGCCCACAGACTTGCCCAACGGGGGCCCGCATTTTGTGGACTTGGATGATGCCCGCATGGGGCCCGCGATACAAGACTTGTGGATGCTGCTCAGTGGTGAGCGTGCGCAACGCACACAGCAACTCGCCATGCTCTTAGACGGGTACGAGCAAATGCGCGAACTCAACCGCAGCGAACTGGCTTTGATTGAACCTTTGCGCACCCTACGTTTGATTCACTACAGCGCTTGGTTGGCACGTCGCAAAGACGACCCTGCTTTTGCGCAGCACTTCGCATGGTTTGGCAGTAGCGACTATTGGGCGGGGCAAATACACGTGCTGGTCGACCAGTGCGAAGCCATGCAAGAAGAGCCGCTCTACGTTTAGCAACCCAGCTGATCAGCCAAGGCTTGAATGTCTGTCGCATGCAAATCGTTGCCCGCCTGAGGCGACACATCCTTGGGCTGTAAAGCGCCAAACTCCACCGGACGTTCGATGTAGGCCGTGCGCAAGCCGCAAGCGCGTGCGGCTTGTAAATCGTCATGGTGGGCGGCGCACAGCATGACTTCGTGCGCGGACACATCAAGCACGTTGGCTACGCCCAAATACGTTGCGGGGTCTGGCTTGTAAGCGCGAAACACTTCTGCGGACAAGACGCAGTCCCAAGGCAGTCCGGCCCGCTTTGCCATATGGGTGAGCAAGCCCAAGTTCCCATTCGATAAGGTGCAAATCAGGAACTTACTTTTCAGGCGAAGAAGCCCCGCCACACTGTCAGGCCAAGCGTCTAAACGGTGCCACACGCGGTTCAGGTGTACGCGTTCGACCTCGCTCAAATGCGTCAAACCAAATCGCGGCAGCAAGGACTCCAAAATCAAACGGTGCAGTTCGTCAATCCGCGTCCAGCCTAACTCGCCAGAGCGCACACGTCCCATCGCCGGTTGATAGCCAGCACGCCAAGCCAGCGCAAAGGCGTTGGCGTCCACCGATGGGTAGAGCGCTTGCATCTCCCGAACAATGCTGCCGTGCCAATCGACCACCGTGCCAAAAATATCAAAGGCCAACACGCGCGTGTTGGCCTTCCAGTCGTCAATTGACGCAGGGTGGAGTGTGTCCATGTGTGTCATGGACCGTGTTTTACACCAAGAGTGCGTTCACCCGTTTCACATAGGCGGCAGGGTCGTCTGGCAAACCGCCTTCGGCCAACAGCGCTTGGTCAAACAAGATGTGGGCCAAATCGTTGAAGT
The DNA here is from genome assembly GCF_031538885.1 of Limnohabitans sp. Taxonomy (GTDB): domain Bacteria; phylum Pseudomonadota; class Gammaproteobacteria; order Burkholderiales; family Burkholderiaceae_C; genus Limnohabitans. Next base: position 18,328 of record NZ_JAVKLW010000129.1, on the reverse strand, counting down.
TGGGGTTGGCATCGGCACTGAGCTTTTTCACCAAGGCGTGATCCGCATTCACCTCCAGCACAGGCTTCACTTCTGGCGCTTGCTGGCCTGCTTGCTTGAGCATGCGGGCCAGTTGCATGGACATGCCGTGGTCCTTCACCACCAAGCATGCAGGTGAGTCCACCAATCGGGTGGTCACCCGCACATCGTCCGCTTTGTCTTTCAAGGCTTCCTTGAGTTTGGCTAGTACAGGTTTGAAGGTTTCGGCCGCATCCTCAGCGGCCTTCTTCTCGGCTTCGTCTTGCAGCACGCCCAAATCCACGGCCCCTTTGGCCACCGATTGCAGCGGGGTGCCATCGAACGCTTGCAAGAAGTTCAGTGCCCACTCGTCCACACGGTCCGTCATCAGCAACACTTCGATGCCCTTCTTACGGAACACCTCCAGTTGTGGGCTGTTCTTGGCCGCAGCCAAGGTGTCCGCCGTGATGTAGTAGATGGCCTCTTGGCCTTCTTTCATGCGTGCCTTGTAGTCAGCAAAGGACACGCTCACTGTGTCGGTACTTGTGCTGGCAAAGCGCAGTAGCTTGGCGATCTTGTCTTTGTTGGCAAAGTCTTCGCCTAAGCCTTCTTTGAGCACAGCACCAAACTCAGCGTAAAACTGGCTGTACTTGCCTTCCTTCGCTTTGTCCTCCTCACTGAGCACATCAGTGACGCCGTCAGCGCCTGCTGCGGGGGCTTTGTCGTACTTGGCCAAGTCTTCCAGCACGGCCAACACACGGCGTGTATTGCCTTCACGAATGGCTTTGACGTCGCGACTTTCTTGCAGCAACTCGCGGCTCACGTTCAAGGGTAAATCAGCCGAGTCCACCACGCCTTTGATGAAGCGCAGGTAAGAGGGCATCAGCGCCTCCGCATCGTCCATGATGAAGACGCGCTTCACATACAACTTTAAGCTGGCCTTCTTGTCGCGGTTGAACAAGTCCATTGGCGCCTTGCCGGGGATGTACAGCAACTGGGTGTATTCGGTACTGCCTTCGACGCGGTTGTGGCTCCAAGCCAAAGGCGGCGCAAAGTCGTGACTGATGTGTTTGTAGAACTCCGCGTACTGTTCCTCGCTCACGTCCTTCTTGGGGCGTGCCCACAGCGCGTTGGCTTGGTTGACGGTTTCCCACTCGTCGGTCAGCACCATTTCGCCGGGTTGGCGACCACCGGAGGGGTCACCTTCGATGACGTCTCCCTCTTTCCACTCTTCCTTGCGCATGCGGATGGGCAATGAGATGTGGTCCGAGTATTTGTTAATGACCGATTTGAGCTTCCACGCGCTCAGGTATTCCTCGGCATCGTCGCGCAAATGCAAGATGACCTTGGTGCCGCGCTCGGCTTGGGTGATCTTCTCCACCTCAAAGTCACCCGTGCCTGTGCTACTCCAGCGCACGCCTTCTTTGGCCTTGAGGCCAGCGCGGCGTGACTCCACCGTGATGCGGTCGGCCACGATGTAGCCCGAATAAAAGCCCACGCCAAACTGGCCAATCAAAGCGCCTTGGTCTATGGCATCGGTTTTTTGGTCGCCGCTGAGTTTGCCCATGAACTCGCGGGTGCCGCTCTTGGCAATCGTGCCGAGGTGGGCGATGGCTTCTTCTTGGCTCATGCCAATGCCGTTGTCGGCAATGGTCAGTGTGCGCGCATCTTTGTCAAAGCTCACGCGCACTTCGAGTTCGGCATTGCCTTCAAACAAGGCGTCGTTGTTCAGGCCTTCGTAGCGCAATTTGTCGCAGGCGTCAGAGGCGTTAGACACCAGCTCGCGCAAGAAAATTTCTTTGTTGGAGTACAGCGAGTGCGTCACCAAATGCAGCAGTTGCGAGACTTCGGCTTGGAAGGAGTGGGTTTTTTTGGTCATGGTTATAAAAACAAAAATTACAAAAAATAACGCCCTGAGATGTGGGGCGTTGGCCTAAATTTCAAGAGGGTTGCAAACAGCTTGGCGATGTTGGACTTAAAAACGCTCGTGCACGCCAAGATAGCGCCACTGCCCCGCAGGTAGCTGCCCCAGTTGGACGTGTCCGATGCGAATGCGCTTGAGCCCCACGACCTGTAAGCCGACTTGTTCGCACATGCGGCGAATTTGGCGCTTTTTGCCTTCGGTCAGTACAAAACGAAGTTGCTCTGGGTTTTGCCATTCCACTTGTGCACGTTTGAGAGGTTTGCCGTCCAAGCTCAAACCGTGGCGCAAGCGTTCAAGCTGAGCCTTTGGAAATACTGCTTGCACGTTGTTGGTCACGCGGTCGTGGTCACCGATGGCGCTGAGTTGATTGGCTCTACCGCCATAGGTGGCAGATGCGGCGGTGGCCGCTGCGGTGTTTTCATGGCCGGTGTAGGTCACGCGCACCAAATATTCTTTTTCCATCTCCGAGTCTTCGCCAATCAACTGGCGTGCGACGCGGCCGTCTTGTGTCAGCACCAACAAGCCCGTGGAGTCGATGTCGAGTCGGCCCGAAGGGGCGAGGCTACGCAACTGTGTGGGCGTGAAGCGTCGCTTGGACAAGTCGCCCAGCCAATGTGTGCGAGGGTTTATCAACACAATCGCGGGCTCATGCCCGTCTTCGGCTTGACCACTCACATAGCCCATGGGTTTGTGCAGTAAAACAGTGACTTGTGTGTCTTGGTGGCCCTTGGCGCGTGGATCCACTTCAACACGGTCTTTGGGGCCAACTTTCACGCCCATTTCGGCGGGGCGGCCATTGACCAGAACCCACCCTTGCTCAATCCAAGCATCGGCCTCTCGGCGTGAGCACAGGCCGAGTTCGGCCATGCGTTTGTTGAGGCGTGTGAGGGCTGTGGATGTGTCTGACATACGGGGCTGAATTCTAAGTGCCGCTGGCGCGCAAAGCCGCCAAGTTAAGCACGCGCATGCCGCCGTATTCAATGCGAATGGCGCCTTGCTCTTCCAGTCGGTTCAGCGCCACATTCACACGCTGGCGCGACAGGCCCACCAAGTAAGCCAACTCCTGCTGTGTGATGCGAAGCATCTCGCCGACGCCTGGAAACAAGGCGGGGTTAAACAGTGCAGCTAAGTTACGCGCCACCCTGACATCTGGATCATTTGAGCGGTCAATCTCGCGAGCTTCAATGAACTGCGCCAAGCGCTCGTTGAGCTGGTTCATCACAAAGCGGTTGAAACCAATGGAGTTGTCCAGCAACCAATGAAACGTGTCGATAGGTACGCCTGCTACCACGCTGCGGCGCAAAGCCATGATGTTGTAGCGGTATGTTTCGCGTTTGATAGCCGTGCCCTCGCCAAACCAACCCCCAGGGGGTACGCCCGTGAACGTGATGCTGCGACCACTGGCGCTGTCGGTGCTCATTTTCAACAAGCCCTCCACCACACCAAACCAATACGTTGCTTGACGGCCCACGCGGCAGACATAGTCGCCGGGCATGGGGTCGCTGACGACGAGTTGGGATTCGATGCGCTTGCGCTCGGTGTCTTTGAGTAAACCGAACCAAGGAATGAGCTTGAGCTCTTGCGCGGTGAGCGAGCGCCGCCGTTGGTGAACGCTGGGTGTTGGCGTCATGAATTCTGATCAATGTAAAAGTTTTATACGGGTAATCACTGCTTGGTGTCTACCCTAAATTGTCGTCGAAATGACAAATTGACGTCAAACCCGCTCCTACCATCGCATCCAACCTATAAAACGCGTCACCGACGCGTCATGATTTTTGTCGACCAATAAAGCAAGGATTAGGAATGCAGACCACGTTCCCGCGACTGTTACTCAAACATGCCAGCGGCCGCCCCACAGCGCCCGCCATGCGCGAGAAGGAATACGGCATTTGGCAGACCACCTCTTGGGCTGACATGGCTCAGATGGTGGCGCACATGGCGTGCGGTTTGCATCAAGCAGGGTTGACGCGCGGCGAGCATCTGGTAGTGATTGGCTCCAACCGCCCCCGCTTGTACGCCACCATGTTGGCCGCACAGTCCTTGGGTGCGATTCCTATCCCGTTGTACCAAGATGCGGCAGGCCCGGAGTGCGTGTTCCCACTCAACAACGCCGAAGTGCGCTTCTGTGTGGTGGAAGATCAAGAGCAGGTCGACAAGCTGCTAGAGATTCGCGAGCAATGCCCACAAATCAGCCATATCTTTTTTGATGACCCACGCGGTCTGCGTAAATACGACGAGCCTGGCTTGGCCTCACTCGAAGAGCTGCTCGCTGCTGGTGCCGTGTTCGCCAAACAGCACCCAGACTTCTACGTGCAAGAAGTGGAGAAGGCACACACCGACGATGTGGGCGCCATGTTCTTCACCTCGGGCACCACAGGCAATCCCAAAGGCGTGGTGCACACGCACAACTCACTGATCAACCGTGCCGAAGCAGGCGCCTTGTTTGACAAGCTCACCTCACATGAGGATGTGTTGGCCTATTTGCCACTCGCATGGATTGGTCAAAACATTTTCAGTTACGCACAGTGGTTGTACTGCGGCTATGTGGTGAACTGCCCTGAGTCGGCAGCTACCGTCACCATCGACTTGAAAGAAGTCGGCCCCACTTACTACTTTGCGCCTCCCCGCGTGTTTGAAGGCTTGCTGACCAGCGTGATGATTCGCATGGAAGATGCCAGTGCGATCAAACGCGGCATGTTTCATTACTTCATGGATGTGGCCCGCAAGTACGGCCCAACCAAGATGGATGGCAAGTCCATTGGCTTGGTGGGTGGTTTGCTGTACACCTTGGGTAACTTTTTTGTTTACGGAACACTGCGCAACAACCTCGGCATGAGTCGCGTGCGTGTGGCCTACACCGCGGGTGAAGCCATTGGCCCAGACTTGTTCAGTTTCTACCGCTCGATTGGCGTGAACTTGAAGCAGCTCTATGGCTCTACCGAAACTGCCGTGTTTGTCTGCTTGCAGCCTGACCACGAAGCGCGCGCCGATACAGTGGGCATTCCTTGCGCAGGCGTGGAAATCAAAGTCGCCGACAACGGCGAAATCCTAGTCAAGTCGCCCGGCTTGCTCAAGGGCTATTACAAAAACGATGCCGCTACAGCAGAGGTGTTGACCGCCGACGGCTGGTATCACACCAGCGATGCCGGTTTTTTGGATGCGCATGGCCACTTGAAAATCATCGACCGCGTCAAAGACGTGGGTCGCATCAAAGGCGGCACGAACGACGGTGCCATGTTTGCGCCGAAGTATGTCGAGAACAAACTCAAGTTCTTCCCGCACATCAAAGAGGTAGTGGCCTATGGGGACCAACGCGAAAAAGTGTGCGTGATGATCAACATTGACATGGAAGCCGTGGGTAACTGGGCCGAGCGTCGCAACTTGCCTTATGCAGGCTATACCGACTTGGCACAAAAGCTGGAGGTGTATCAGCTGATCAAAGAGTGCGTTGAGAAGGTTAACGCGGATCTGTCTGCGGACGAATTGTTGGCAGGGAGCCAAGTGAGCCGCTTCCTCGTGCTGCACAAAGAGCTCGATGCAGACGACGGCGAACTCACACGGACCAATAAAGTGCGTCGTGGCTACATCGCCGAAAAGTACGACGCCTTGGTCAGCGCGCTCTACAACGGCGCGACCGAACAATTCATTGAAACCCAAGTGAAGTTTGAAGACGGACGCACCGGCAGCGTGAGCGCCACGCTCAAACTGTCTGACGCCAAAACCTTCGCACCTGTGGGGAAAGCAGCATGAGTAAAAAAATCGGTGACGTCATCCTTGATGTCAAAAACATCAGTTTGCGTTTCGGCGGCGTGAAGGCGTTGACCGACATTTCGTTCAACGTCAAAGAGCACGAAGTGCGCGCCATCATTGGCCCCAATGGCGCGGGCAAAAGCTCGATGTTGAACTGCATCAACGGTGTGTACGCACCCCAGGACGGCTCCATCACTTTCCGTGGTGAAACCTTTGGTCACATGGACAGCCATCAAGTGGCCACCATGGGCATTGCGCGCACCTTTCAAAACTTGGCCTTGTTCAAAGGCATGAGTGTGCTTGACAACATCATGACGGGGCGCAACCTGCGCATGAAGAGCAACATCCTCATGCAAGCTTTGCGCATAGGGCCTGCTGAAAATGAAGAAATAATGCATCGCGAAAAAGTCGAGCGCATCATCGATTTTCTGGAAATCCAAGCCTTTCGTAAAACACCTGTGGGCCAGTTGCCCTACGGTTTGCAAAAGCGTGTTGATTTGGGCCGTGCCTTGGCGCTTGAGCCACAAGTGTTGTTGCTAGATGAGCCCATGGCTGGTATGAACGTAGAAGAGAAGCAAGACATGTGTCGCTTCATCTTGGACGTGAACGACGAATTTGGCACCACCATTGTGCTGATTGAACACGACATGGGCGTGGTGATGGATATTTCTGATCGTGTGGTCGTACTCGACTACGGCAAAAAAATAGGCGACGGCACCCCCGATGAGGTGCGCAACAACGAGGAAGTCATCAGCGCTTACCTCGGCACTTCACACTAAGGACAAGCGCATGGCATTTTTTCTTGAAACCCTTTTCGGCGGCCTCATGGCAGGCATGCTTTATTCGTTGGTCGCCCTTGGCTTCGTGCTGATTTACAAAGCTTCTGGCGTGTTTAACTTTGCGCAAGGCGCGATGGTGTTGTTTGCTGCGCTAGCCATGGCTCGCTTTGGTGAATGGATTCCCGTCTACACCGGTATTGACCACTTGGTCTTGGTCAACCTGTTGGCATTTGCGGGGGCCGCCTTGGTCATGTTTGTGGTGGCTGGGGTGATTGAATTCTTGGTCTTGCGCCATTTGGTCAACCAAGAAGGAACCACCCTGCTGATGGCCACTCTGGGCATCACCTATTTCTTGGACGGCGTAGGTCAAACCATTTTCGGCAGCAACATCTACAAGATTGATGTGGGCATGCCCAAAGAACCTTTGATGCTCATGGAGTCCACCTTTGAAGGTGGCATCATGATCAACCAAGAAGACTTGGTGGCTGCGGGCATCGCTGCTGCACTGGTTGCGTTGCTCAGTGTGTTTTTCCAAAAAACCACCACTGGTCGTGCGCTACGCGCTGTGGCCGACGACCACCAGGCGGCGCAATCCATTGGTATTCCACTGAACCGTATCTGGGTCATCGTGTGGTGCGTGGCGGGTGTCGTGGCGCTGGTTGCTGGCATGATTTGGGGTTCGAAGTTGGGCGTGCAGTTTTCGCTGTCAACGGTCGCTTTGCGTGCTTTGCCTGTGGTGATTTTGGGTGGTCTGACGTCTGTGCCAGGCGCCATCATCGGCGGCCTGATCATTGGCGTGGGCGAGAAGCTGTCTGAGGTGTTCCTCGGCCCTTATGTGGGGGGGGGCATCGAAATTTGGTTTGCGTATGTCCTGGCCTTGGGCTTCTTGTTGGTTCGTCCACAAGGCTTGTTCGGCGAAAAAATCATTGATCGCGTATAAGGGAATTACACATGTTCTATAGAGAAAACGGTCAATTTAAAACGACTTACAAGGCGGATCAGCAAATCTTTCCCATCACGCAAGACCGCATGGGTGTGTTGCTGCTCATTGCGTTTGCTTTCATCGGCGTGCCCATGCTTGCGGATGAATACATGTTGCGTGCGATTTTGATTCCCTTCCTCATCTTGTCGCTCGCCGCGCTGGGCGTGAACATCTTGGTGGGCTACTGCGGTCAAATTTCATTGGGTTCAGGCGCGTTCATGGCGGTGGGCGCCTATGCGGCCTACAATTTTTTTGTGCGTATCGAAGGCATGCCGCTGATCGTGGCTTTGTTGATGGGCGGATTTTTCGCCACCCTGGTGGGTATGTTTTTTGGCATTCCCAGCTTGCGCGTGAAGGGCTTGTACTTGGCCGTGGCCACACTCGCTGCACAGTTCTTTTGCGATTGGGCGTTTTTGCGCATCAAGTGGTTCACCAACGACTCTGCATCAGGCACCGCCTCGGTGGCTGATTTACAAGTGTTTGGTCTGCCCATCAACACACCCTATGAGAAATACACCTTTTGCTTGGTGTTCTTAGTGGTATTTGGCTTGCTCGCTAAAAACTTGGTGCGTAGTGCGATTGGGCGTGAGTGGATGGCCATTCGTGACATGGACGTGGCTGCTGCCGTGATTGGCATTCGCCCCATGTACGCCAAGCTCAGTGCCTTTGCGGTGAGCTCGTTCATTGTTGGCGTGGCTGGCGCTTTGTGGGCCTTCGTTTACCTCGGCTCTTGGGAGCCTGCTGCGTTCTCGGTGGACCGTTCATTTCAGTTGCTGTTTATGGTGATCTTGGGCGGCATGGGCTCCATCATGGGTAGTTTTTTTGGTGCTGCGTTCATCGTGGTGCTGCCCATCATCATCAACTTGGTGCTGCCGTCTCTGGGTGCGATGGTGGGAGTTGAGGTCAGCACGGCGGCCTTGACACATGCCGAGCAAATGATTTTTGGTGCTTTGATTGTTTGGTTCTTGATCGTTGAGCCTCATGGCTTGGCCAAGTTGTGGAGTGTGGGCAAGCAAAAGCTGCGTTTGTGGCCTTTCCCACACTGAGTTGGGTTTCAAGTGTTTGCATAATTTTTTCTAAGGAGACTTCAATGAAAATTCGTTCCCTCATGATGGCGGTGGCTGTTGCCGCGACTGGTTTGACCAGCGCTTTGGTCACCACATCGGCTCAGGCCCAAGCCAAAGAGCAGTTCTTCCCCGTGTTGCCATACCGCACGGGCGCCTATGCGCCCAACGGTGTGCCATGGGCCAACGGCTACGCCGACTACTTGAAAGTCATCAACGCACGTGACGGCGGCATCAACGGCGTCAAAATCACTTTTGAAGAGTGCGACACCGCCTACGCCACAGACCGCGGCGTGGAGTGCTATGAGCGCTTGAAAGGCAAAGCGCAAGGCGCGATCTTCCAGCCTCTGTCAACAGGCATCACTTTCGCTTTGACTGAAAAAGCACCCACTGACAAAAACTCGCTCATCACTGGCGGTTATGGCCGCTCAGAGTCCAGCGATGGCCAAGTGTTCAAGTGGAACTTCCCACTGATGGGCACATATTGGTCTGGCGCTGACATCATCATGCAGCACATCACCAAAAAAGAAGGCGGCAACATCAAGGGCAAGAAGATTGCATTGGTTTATCACGACAGCCCTTATGGCAAAGAGCCCATCCCACTTTTGCAAGAGCGCGCCAAGATGCAAGGCTTTGACTTGCAACTGTTGCCAGTTACAGCACCTGGCGTGGAGCAAAAAGCTACTTGGTTGCAAGTGCGTCAAGCCCGTCCCGACTACGTGTTGTTGTGGGGCTGGGGCGTGATGAACTCGGCCGCTTTGAAAGAAGCGGTGGCCACAGGTTACCCACGCGAAAAAATGTATGGCGTATGGTGGTCTGCTGCTGAGCCAGATGTCAAAGACGTGGGCGAAGCTGCCAAGGGCTACAACGGCTTGGTTGTGACGGGTGAAGGCGGCAAGATTATTGCCGACATCAAGACGCACGTGCATGGTAAGAAGGCAGGTACAGGTACTGTCGAAGAAGTGGGCTCCACGCTCTACAACCGCGGCATGGTCAGCGCAGCCTTGGCTGTGGAAGGTGTACGTCAAGCGCAAGCACGTTACGGCAAAGGCAAGGTCATGACTGGCGAGCAAATTCGTTGGGGTTTGGAGAACTTGGCGTTGAACCAAAAAGCTTTGGACAAGCTGGGCCTGGGCACGGTGATGAACCCCATCAGCACGTCTTGCTTGGATCACGAAGGTTCGCGTTCTGCACGTGTTCACACCTGGGACGGCAAAAAGTGGAACTTCACCTCTGACTGGATCGAAGCGGATGAATCCATCATCAAGCCACTGGTCAAGCAGTTTGCTGACAAATACGCCGCAGAGAAAAAACTCACACGTCGTTCCGCTGCAGATTGCCAATAAGGCTTAGCCGTCGTCACTGAATGACAGTTTGGTGGCTCATCTGAGCCATCAAACCACAGGCACCCAAGGGGCTTGCGGTTTGATTAACCCAACAACGTTTTTTAGCAAGGTAAGTTATGAGCGCCAACAACATCGTTCTCAACGTCAATGGCATTGAAGTCATTTACAACCACGTCATCTTGGTGCTCAAGGGCGTGTCGCTCAATGTGCCCGAAGGCCACATCGTGTCTTTGCTGGGCGGCAACGGTGCGGGTAAAACCACCACCTTGCGTGCGATTTCTAACTTGCTGCAAGGCGAGCGTGGCGCGGTGACCAAGGGCAGCATTGAGTTCCGTGGCGAACGCATCGAAAATCTCACGCCCGCTGATTTGGTCAAGCGTGGTGTGGTGCAAGTGATGGAAGGGCGTCATTGCTTTGCCCACTTGACCATCGAAGAAAACCTGCTGACTGGCAGCTACACCCGCAGCAGCAAGGGCGAGATAGCCGCCAACTTGGAGAAGGTCTACAACTACTTCCCCCGCTTGAAAACCCGCCGCACCTCGCAAGCGGCTTACACCTCCGGTGGTGAGCAGCAAATGTGCGCGATTGGCCGTGCCATCATGGCCAGCCCCAACATGGTGTTGTTGGACGAGCCGTCGATGGGTTTGGCGCCGCAAATTGTGGAAGAGGTGTTCAACATCGTCAAAGACTTGAACGAGAAAGAAAAAGTCACCTTCCTCATCGCAGAGCAAAACACCAACATGGCGCTGAAATACGCCGACTACGGCTACATCATGGAGTCGGGGCGCATCGTGATGGATGGTGCCGCATCTGATTTGGCCAACAATGAAGACGTGAAAGAGTTCTACCTCGGCATGGGCGGCGGCGAGCGCAAGAGCTTCAAAGATGCCAAGAGCTACAAACGCCGCAAGCGTTGGTTGGCGTAAGGGGCGCGCATGTCTACACACTACGACGCATTCGAAACCCGCAACCCCGTCGAGCGTGAAGCCGCCCTCATGGCTGCGCTGCCAGCACAGATCGCACATGCACAACAACATTCACCCGCCTTTGCCCAATCGTTGGCGGGTGTGAACGCCGCGAGCATTACCAGTCGCGAAGCGCTGGCCAAGCTGCCTGTGATTCGTAAATACGAGTTGCTGGCGCAGCAACAAGCACAACGCGCCACCAACGTGTTTGGCGGTTTCGCCGCGATTGGTTTTGGCAAGGCCATGCCACGCGTGTTTGCCAGTCCCGGCACCATCTACGAGCCCGAAGGTGCACACGCTGATTACTGGCGCATGGCCCGCGCCATTTACGCCGCAGGTTTTCGCGCAGGCGAACTCGCACACAACTGCTTCAGCTACCACTTCACACCCGCGGGCTCCATGATGGAGACGGGCGCACACGCCATTGGTTGCACCGTGTTTGCGGGCGGTACGGGTCAGACAGAACAGCAAGTGGGCGCCATGGCTGAGTTAAAGCCTGCGGGCTACATCGGTACGCCTAGCTTTTTGAAAATCATTGTGGAAAAAGCGACGGAGATGGGCGTGCCCTTGCCCAGCGTCACCAAAGCCTTGGTGTCGGGCGAAGCCTTTCCTCCTAGCGTGCGTGATTGGTTGGCTGAGCGCGGCATTGCGGGTTATCAGTGCTACGCCACCGCAGACCTCGGTTTGATTGCGTACGAGACCGAAGCCCGCGAAGGCTTGGTGCTGGATGAAGGTGTGATTGTGGAGATCGTGCGCCCCGGCACTGGTGACCCCGTGCCCGAAGGCGAGGTGGGTGAGTTGGTGGTGACATCGCTTAACCCCGATTACCCACTCATTCGTTTTGGCACGGGTGACTTGTCTGCCGTGCTGACGGGGGCATGCCCGACAGGACGCACCAACGTGCGCATCAAAGGCTGGATGGGGCGCGCCGATCAAACCACCAAAGTGCGCGGCATGTTTGTGCATCCGGGTCAAGTCGCCGAGGTGACCAAACGCTTCCCTGAAATCAAACGTGCCCGTTTAGTCGTCACGGGTGAAATGGCCAACGATCAGATGTGTTTGAAGGTGGAGGCGTCTGAGGCCGAGGGCTTGGCGCAAAAGATGGGCGACGCCGTGCGTGACATCACCAAGCTGCGCGCCGAGGTGGTGTTTGTGGCGGTGGGCACTTTGCCCAATGACGGCAAAGTGATTGAAGACGCACGCACGTACCAATGATCTATATCAAGGTAATTCCCTACGTGATGTCCGAAATGAAAATGAACCATAAATGTTTTAGCATGGGTTATCTATGAAGGAGATGCCATGAAAAAACTGTTGACTTTGAGCCTGTTGGCTGTGACCGCTTTGACGGGTGCCAACGCGACTGATTTCCCGATCAAGGACAAGCCCGTCACCATCGTTGTGCCCTTCACCGCAGGCGGCCCCACCGATCGCGTGGCGCGTGATTTGGCAGAAGCCATGCGCAAACCTTTGGGCGCGAACGTGGTGGTAGAGAACGTGGCAGGTGCGGGTGGCACGATTGGCGCGAACAAAGTAGCCAAAGCGCCACAAGACGGGCACACCGTTTTGTTGCACCACATTGGCATGGCTGCATCGCCAGCTTTGTATCGCAAGATGCCCTACAACACCACCGAAGACTTTGAATATTTGGGCGTGGTCAACGAAGTGCCCATGACCTTGATTGGTCGTCCCACACTGCCTGCCACCAACTTCAAAGAGTTGCAGGCTTGGATTACGCAAAACAAAGGCACAGTCAATTTGGGCAATGCGGGTTTGGGCGCTGCCTCACACCTGTGCGGTTTACTCTTCCAAAGCGCGCTCAAGATCGACATGACCACCGTGCCCTACAAAGGCACGGCCCCTGCGATGAACGACTTGATGGGCGGACAAATTGATTTGCTGTGCGATCAGACCACCAACACCACCAGCCAAATTGAAGCCAAAACAGTCAAGGCGTTTGCTGTCACCACTACCAAGCGCTTGACCACCTCTGCATTGAAGCACTTGCCCACCTTGGACGAGTCTGGCCTCAAGGGGTTTGAAGTCACCATTTGGCACGGTTTGTACGCGCCCAAGGGAACGCCCGCAGACGTCACGGCCAAGATCAACAAAGCGTTGACGGCGGCGCTGAAAGACCCCGAGTTCATCAAGAAGCAACAAGGCTTAGGTGCAGTGGTCGTGACTGACAAGCGCACCGATGGCGCAGACCACAAAAAGTTTGTTGCGTCTGAAATCGCTAAGTGGGGCCCGATCATTCAGTCCGCTGGCGTGTACGCGGACTGACCCAGCCCCCACCACTTGCTCAGTCGCAATCCATGCGGGGGAGCCGACGGCCTTGCGCGTGGGCCAAGCAGGCCCCCAGTGCGTACAAGTTGCTGTGGATGTCAGCGAGCAGGGCGTATTTCATGCCAACGCAAAACCGTTGGCCGCTTAGTAGGTGTAAACGCCTTTGCCGGTCTTGCGACCGAGCTGGCCTGCGGCTACTAACTCTTTGAGCAAGGGGCATGCGCGGTATTTGCTGTCGCCAAACTCTTGCAGATACACGCCCATCACCGCCACGCACACATCTAGGCCAATCATGTCGGCCAAAGCCAAGGGACCAATGGGCTGATTGCAACCCAGTTTCATGCCTGCGTCGATGTCTTCGGCGGTGGCCACACCTTCGGCCAACACAAAGAAGGCTTCGTTGATCATGGGCACCAAGATGCGGTTGACCACAAAGCCTGGTGCGTTCTTCACGGTGATGGGGGCTTTGCCTAAACGCGTGGACAGGTCATGCACCGCAGCGTGGGTGGCGTCGGAGGTTTGCAAACCACGGATGATTTCCACCAGGGTCATCATCGGCACGGGATTGAAAAAGTGCATGCCAATGAAGCGGTCGGTACGGGTGGTGACGGCGGCGAGCTTGGTGATGGAGATGGACGAGGTGTTGGACGCGATGATAGTTTCAGGGGACAACATGCTGTCGAGTTGTTTGACGATTTTGACTTTGAGGTCGTAGCTCTCAGTCGCAGCTTCGATGACGAGTTGCGTACCTTTGAGGTCGTCATAGCTGGTGCTGGTTTGGATGCGTGACAAGGCGGCGGTTTTGTTGGCCTCGGTGATTTTTTCTTTCTTGACCAAACGGCCCAAGCTGCTGACCACGGTGGCGCGGCCTTTGGCGACGGCGGCGTCAGAGATGTCGAGCATCACCACGTTCACGCCAGACACCGCACACGCTTGTGCAATGCCATTGCCCATGGTGCCAGCACCGATGATGCCTACGGTTTGAATGCTCATTGGGAAATCCTTGTTTACGGTTGAATCAAAAAGCCAATATTAGCGGGTGGTTGTTTCGGCACTTCGCTTTGCTCGTGCCTTTGGGGAACAAGCGTGGTCGTTTTTACGGTTGAGCGATATTCGCCACATTTCATGCGCCTTGCTTTAGGCCTTGAAACGCTTTTTCGTCAGATGCAGCGCAATCTTCCACGCGACCACAGCGTACACCGCCAGTACGCCTAGGTGCAGCACCACATCCGTGGGCCATTGGTCGAGAAACAAGGGCCGCACCAAGGCTATGGCTTGTGTGAGCGGTAGCCAAGCCGAGATCTCGCGCACGATGCCCGGCAGTTGGTCGCGGGGGAAGAACACACCGCTCAAGAACATCATGGGCGTGAGGAACAGCGTGAAGTAATAGGTGAAGAAGTCATACCCCTTAGCCAGTGCATTGAAGATGAGTGCAATGCAACTGCAGGTGATGCCGACAAACAAGAGAATGGGCCACGCTGCCAAGAGCTTCCAGCTTTGGGTGATGCCCAGCGCACACATCACGCCCAAGATGGCGGTGATGGTGAAGAGCGCTTTGAAGGCGGCCCAGAGCATTTCGGCCAACAGCACATCGTCCAAACGCATGGGCGCATTGAGAATGCCGTCCCAAGTTTTTTGCACATGCATGCGCGAGAAGGCGGAGTACAAAGCTTCAAAGGTGGCTGCGTTCATGGCGCTCATGCAAATCGAGCCACTGGCCAAAAACAAAATGTACGGCACCTTGTCCGCCCCTAAAGTGACGTCGCCGACCAAGGAGCCCAAGCCGTAGCCAAAAGCCACCAGCCACATCAGCGGCTCGGCAATGTTGGCGACCAGGCTGGGAATGGCGAGCTTGCGCCACACCAAGAGGTTGCGCAAGAAAACGGGCCAGAAACGGAAATAGGAGTGGGTGAAAGACGTGGCCATGGCTTAACCTTCTTCACGGATTTGGCGCCCGGTCATTTTCAAAAACAAATCTTCTAAGTTGGCGGGGCGGTGTAGTGTGCGCAAACCCGTGTGGGTGCGCAAGCCTTGCAGGAGTTGCGCCGCATCTTGGGTGTAGAAAAAAACCGTCTCGCCACTGGTTTCCACCCGCTGCGCCAAAGCGGCGATGGGGCTGTTGACCAGTGCGAGTGCGCCATGGCCATACACCTCCACCACATCGGGTTCGAGGTGCTGCGCGATCAAATCACGTGGTGTGCCTTCGGCAATTTTCTTGCCGTGGTCTAGCAACAGCAAACGGTTGCACAAGCGCTCGGCTTCGTCCATGAAGTGGGTGGTCAGCAAAATCGATTTGCCTTGTTGCAACAGTTGCTGCAAGCGTTCCCACATCAGGTGACGCGCCTGCGGGTCGAGGCCGGTGGTGGGCTCATCAAGCAGCAACACATCGGGATCGTTGATGAGGGCGCGCGCCAAACTCAGGCGGCGCTTCATGCCTCCTGACAACTCCCCCGGTTTGGCGTTGGCCTTGTGCGTCAGTGCAGCAAACTCCAGCAGCTGCGGAATGCGCGCTTGAATGTCAGTCTTTTTCATCCCAAAGTAACGGCCAAACACCAGTAGGTTTTCAGCGCAGGTGAAGTCGGGGTCGAGTGTGTCGAACTGGCTCACCACGCCTAAGCGGGCTTTGATGGCCAGTGCGTCCTTCGGCATCGACAAGCCAAACGCATGGATGTTGCCGCCGTCCGGTTGGGCCAGCCCCAAGCACATGCGCAGCGTGGTGGTTTTACCCGCACCGTTGGGGCCGATGATGCCCAGACACTCGCCGGACGCGATGCTGAAAGACACATCATTCACCACCGTGTTGTCACCGTAGCGTTTGAGGAGGTGGTTGCATTCAAAAAGTGGTGTGCTCATGGGGTGGATTGTGCCTGTGTGTGGTGGCAGCGTAAGTCAGAAGTGTCACTTTTAAATCGGAGGCGCAGCGCCTAAAATCTGAACAACTTTTAACAAGGTGTGCCTGTGTCCGATACCTTATTTGTTCTCTCCCAATATGTGATGCCCAAACAGTTGCTCACGCAGTTTGCAGGCCTCGTGGCGCGCGCACGTTGTGGCAGATGGACCCATGGCCTGATCCGCTGGTTTGTGGGCAAGTACCAAGTGAATATGGACGAGGCCGCACAGCCCGACATCACGCAGTACGCCTGTTTTAACGACTTCTTCACTCGCGCCTTGAAGCCCGGCGCTCGCCCCTTGGCCGATGCCGCGTTTGTGTGCCCAGTGGACGGCGCGATTAGCCAGTTCGGCCACATCGACGGCGACCAAGTGTTCCAAGCCAAAGGCCACAGCTACAGCACACAAGCGTTGGTCGGTGGTGACGCCACATTGGCCGCGCAGTTCCAAGACGGCGAGTTCGCCACGATCTACCTCAGCCCCAAGGACTACCACCGCATCCACATGCCCAGCAGCGGTCGCTTGCGCCGCATGATCTATGTGCCGGGTGACTTGTTCTCAGTCAACCCTGCCACGGCGCGTGGCGTGCCCGGTTTGTTTGCACGTAACGAGCGCGTGGTGTGCGTGTTTGACATGCCTGTCGCCTCTGGTGAGACACCGAAGCAATTTGTTTTGGTGCTGGTGGGTGCCACCATCGTGGGCAGCATGGCTACACCGTGGCATGGCGTGGTCAATCCACCACGCCCCAGCACCGTGCGCGAGTGGACGTATGACGACCAAGACCTGAGCTTGCAGCAAGGCGACGAAATGGGCCGCTTCGTGTTGGGCTCTACGGTGGTGGTGCTGTGGCCGAAGCACACCATTGCGCTCAACCCTGGTTGGCAGGCGACACAGGGAGTGCGCTTGGGCGAGAAGATGGGGGATGCGGCGGGGTGAAAACTACTCGCTTTTCACAAATGCAACGATGGATTCGATCTCGGTGAGTGAGGCGTTAAACCATTCGCGTCCAGGTGCAGTGTCGCGCCACTTGTTGCGTGCTTTGAGTATGTTGTGAATGGCTAGCTCGGTGGGGCCGACACGTTTGACGCGCCAACGGCCCAGAATGATGGGCTGTTCAAACGAAGCCGAGCCACGCACCTGCTCAGCGACTCGGTCTTCAACTTTGCCCACGGTTTTACCCACTTTGATCGGAAAAGGGTCAGATGGATGGGTGATGCTGGGAAAGCTAAACGCATAAATCCAGCCCTCAAATTCGCCAGCATCTTCATCGCCGTTTTCCATGGCTTCGTCTACCAAGGTGTCTTCAGAAATATCAGCTTCTGAATGGGCACGAAAGTAACCTTTCCCCATGGATTGGTAGAGGTTCAATCCCTTTGCTAAAAAGTTCACGTAAAAGCGAACAATGCTAGACATGCTGTCATCACCTTCTGATTGCGCACGTGCAACACGCACTGCTTGCTGCTCACGTGTCAAAAGTCGATCAATGATCGGCCATGCAATGTCGCGCAATAAAAAAGGTTCGTCACCCAAATGGGTAACTTCTTTTGTTACTTCAGGCAAAACGGTATAGCGAACGAATCGGTAGGCAAAGCCACGTGTAGGTTCAAAGAGGGGCGTGTTTGTCGTCATAAGTTGCTGTTGAAAATAAAACCTATTGCATGGCTTGGCGCAGGTGGTCAAGGCTGGTTTGGTACAACGCTTGCACTTGGGCAAGGGCGCTGTCGGCGTCTGTGTGACGGGTGGGGGCGGTGAAAGTGGGGCGAATGCTCATGCCCCGATATTACCGACTACATATTGCGGCGATATTGCCCACCCACCTCAAACAAAGCACGGGTGATCTGGCCCAGCGAACACACGCGCACCGCATCCATCAACACCTCAAACACGTTCGCGTTGTCGATGACGGCTTGTTGCAGGCGCTTGAGTTGTACCTCTGCTTCGGCCTTGTGGCGGGTGTGGAAGTCTTGCAAACGCTTGAGTTGGCTTTGCTTTTCCTCTTCGGTGGAGCGGGCCAGTTCCAGCTTGTCCATCACTTGCTCGCCATGTGGGTTGCGGAAGGTGTTGACGCCGATGATGGGCAACTCGCCGGTGTGCTTGAGCATTTCGTAGGTCATCGATTCGTCTTGAATCTTGCCGCGTTGGTAGCCGGTCTCCATGGCACCCAGCACGCCGCCGCGCTCGGCGATGCGCTCGAACTCGGCTAGCACGGCTTCTTCCACCAACTCGGTGAGTTCTTCGATGATGAACGCGCCTTGGTTGGGGTTTTCGTTTTTGGCCAAGCCCCACTCGCGGTTGATGATGAGCTGAATCGCCATGGCGCGACGCACCGAGTCTTCGGTGGGCGTG
>NZ_JAVKLW010000128.1:0-21781 GCF_031538885.1 Limnohabitans sp. | reverse complement strand
CCGTGACGGATGAGGAATTGACTATGATTGAAAACCGATTGAATCACCGCCCCAGAAAGCGACTAGGATTCAAGACACCTCACGAGGTATTCCATGCCTCGTTAAAGCGTGTTGCACTTCGTCCTTGAATCCGCCATTCAAGCACCCTCTTGGATTTTTATTTTTGCAATGCGTTTGGATTCATTCTTGAATCAGTCAAGGTACTTCATAAAGTAGGCGCAATTTGCGAAGCTCAATTGCGTGAGTTCAACAAGGCTTGTGTTGCTGTGGATTACGAAAAAAAGTGATTTGATTTCGACACATAAAATTCCTCACATGAAAAACTCTTTTTCTATTTCTTCCTTCGCTGTTGTTGCGCTCGGGGGGCTGAGTGGCTGTGCAACGCCTGTTGCCAAGCCCGCGTTTTATCCCAATGCACATTACCAACAAGTTGGACCGACCCAAGCGCAAGCTGACGCACAAGCTTGCGCGAGCTTGGCGCAGCAGTCCGATGTGAACGCAGTGAACAAAGTCGATGCTGGTCGCGCGGCGGCGGCGGGTGCTGCAGGTGTGGGTACGGCTGGGGTTGTGGGTTCATTGTTAAGCGGCCACAAACCTGATTTGAAGAGCATTGCCGCAGGTGCGGCTGCGATTGGTGCGGGTGGTGCCGCAGCGACGGCAGCAGGGCAGTCGGTCGGTGGCAGCAGTTTGTATCGCCAGTTCGTGCAGCAATGTTTGGCCGAACGCGGCTACCACGTGATTGGTTGGCATTGATTTTCAGTCTGTCATGAGCAAGGCGTTCACGCGCGAAATTGAGGGGGATGACGACGACATCACCTTGCCGCCCTTGCCAACAGGGAGCAAAAACTACATCACACCGCAAGGCTATGCGGCGCTACGTGCTGAGTTGTTTGCGCTGATCGATGAGGAGCGTCCACGGATGGTGGACATCGTGCATTGGGCAGCCAGCAATGGCGACCGCTCTGAAAACGGTGATTACATTTACGGCAAAAAGCGTTTGCGTGAGATAGACCGCCGCATTCGTTTCCTGACCAAGCGCTTAGAGATTGCCGAAGTTACCGATCCCCGTGTTCACCACGGTGGGGATCAAGTTTTTTTTGGTGCTACCGTCACTTACGTGGATGAGGCTGATGTCGCGCGTACTGTCACCATCATGGGGATTGACGAGGCGGATAGCTTGAAAGCCCAAGTGACGTGGGTGTCACCGATTGCACGTGCCTTGCTCAAAGCACGTGAGGGCGATGTGGTGAAGTTGGTCACGCCTGTGGGCGTTCAAGAGGTGGAAGTGTTGTCGGTGCGCTATCCGCAGACTTAGGCTTCACGCCCCACGCCAGACACTACGCGCTGTGCTTGCAGTACAGACGGTACGCGGCGCAAATTGCGAAGCACAGTATCCAGATGCGCAACATCACGCACGGTGAACACAAAACGTAAATCGGTCGCTTCTTGTCCGCTCACCTCATCGGCCATCTGCACAAAGGTGATGTCGGCCTCTGCACTGGCAATCGCCGAGGCAACGCGCGCCAACACGCCTTTGCCGTTGCTCACCGTCACCACAGCCGCCACTTCAAACGTGCGCGTGGGCTCTTCTGCCCATTCCACAGCAATGAAGCGCTCGCTGTCTTTGTGTTTGAGCCTTAGACCCACGCCGCATTGGTCTGTGTGCACCACCAAGCCTTCACCGCGACCAAGATAGCCCACGATTGCGTCGCCCGGTACAGGGCGGCAACAAGTGGCGTATTGCACGGAGGCGTTCTCGCTGCCATCCACAATCACGCTGCCTTGTGAGACGTTTTCATGCGCGGTGAAGCGCTCGCGACTCAGCAGCAAAGCATCGGGTTTTTGCCCCAAGTCTGACAGCAGTGTGGCTAAGCGTTTGGCCACGATGCTGGCAACACGTTTGCCTAAGCCGATATCTGTCAGCAAGTCTGCTTGTGTTTTACTGCCAGTGAAGTGCAGCAACTTTTCCCACAACGGCGCGTGTTTCTCATCCTGTGCTGGCAGCTCTTCAATGCCTTCGGCACGCAACGCTTGAGTCAGCAGTTTCCCCCCCAAATCTTGCGACTCAGAATGCGCCATGGTCTTGAGGTAATGACGAATTTTTGAACGGGCACGTCCTGTGCGCACAAAGCCCAACCAAGCTGGGTTGGGTGAGGCTACGGCAGAGGTCACCACTTCCACGATGTCGCCGTTGCGTAGCTCGGTGCGAAGCGGCACTTGCTCTCCATTGATTTTGCCGGCCATGGTGTGGTCTCCCACATCGCTGTGCACGGCGTATGCAAAGTCCACGATGGTCGCACCCCGCGGCATCGCCATGATTTTGCTTTTCGGGGTGAACACATACACCGCATCTGGGAACAAATCGACTTTGACGTGGTCCCAAAACTCGGTCGCATCGCGTGTTTCATCTTGAATGTCCAGCAAGGATTGCAGCCACTTGTTGCCTAAATTTTCATTGCCTTCATTGCTGGAGCCTTTGTCTTTGTAGAGCCAGTGTGCGGCCACGCCTGTTTCGGCCACCAAGTGCATCGCCTCAGTGCGCATTTGAAACTCCACGTTCAAGCCCGAAGGCCCGACGATGGTGGTGTGCAGCGACTGGTAGCCGTTAAGCTTGGCAATGGCAATGTGGTCTTTGAACTTGCCCGGTACGGGTTTGTAAATTTGGTGCAGCACACCCAGCGCTGTGTAGCAGTCAATCACCTCAGGAAGGATGAGGCGAAAACCGTAGATGTCTGTCACCTGCGCAAAGCTCAGGTGCTTGTCATCCATTTTTTTATAAATGGAATACAGCGTTTTCTCACGGCCTGAGATGCGTACTTTCAAACCCGCCTTGGCAAAAGAAGCGTCGACCTCTTGCTCCACTTTTTGCATCAAATCGCGGCGACGGTGACGCGCTTTTTGAATGGCTTTGCTCAACACCTGATGACGCCATGGCCACAGGTATTGGAATGCCAGCTCTTGCAGTTCACGGTAGGTTTGGTTCAGCCCCAAGCGGTGAGCGATGGGTGCGTAAATTTCTAGGGTTTCGTTCGAGATGCGGCCCCACTTGGCGCGTGGCATATCGCCCATGGTGCGCATGTTGTGGCTGCGATCAGCCAGCTTGATGAGGATGACGCGCACATCACGCGCCATCGCCAGCAGCATTTTGCGAAACGACTCGGCTTGGTTTTCTTCGCGGGTGTTGAACTCGAGCTTGTCAAGCTTAGTCAATCCATCGACCAAGTCCGCCACTTGGATACCAAACCGCTCTACCAAATCGGTTTTGGTGATGCCGCAGTCTTCCATCGCATCGTGCAGCAACGCAGCCGACAGGGCTTGAGCGTCTAGCTTCCATTCCGCACATTGCGCGGCCACCGCAATCGGGTGGGTGATGTAGGGCTCGCCGCTGTTGCGCAACTGCCCCAAATGGGCTTCATCGGCATAGCGGTAAGCACGGCGCACCATGTCTAGGCCTTCGGCGTTGAGGTAGCCTAGTTTTTCAGTCAATGCAGCAAAGCTCGCCGTTGCTGCATTGGCGGCAGCAGCACTTCCCGACAAGGAGGCGGGCGGCTTTAACGTGGATTGGGTGACGCTCATAAGGAATACTTTACCCGCAATAAAAAAGCACCGACAGTGCGGTGCTTTTCATTGGGGCCGTGTTGGCTTTAACCGGGTACTTTTTTCAGCATTTCGATGCCGATTTGGCCAGCCGCAATTTCGCGCAAAGCGGTCACGCCTGGCTTGTTCTTGCTCTCCACCTTGGGGGTGTGGCCTTGGCTCAGCATGCGTGCACGGTAAGTGGCGCACAGCACCAATTGAAAGCGGTTAGGGATTTGCTCAAGGCAATCTTCAACAGTGATGCGGGCCATGTGGGTACTCCAGAATTCAGGTGATGTTCAGGGCTTGAAAGATTTCAGCCCGAGCCCGGCGCTGTGCCAGGTATTTGAGGCGCTGTGCATGGACGATTGCTTTCAAATCGAACAAGGCAGTCTCAAACAGTTCATTAATTATAACGTAGTCAAATTCTCTGGCCTGCGCCATCTCTTCCGCGGCGTTCTTGAGGCGCAGGTCAATGACCTCGGGTGCGTCCTCGCCACGGCTGTGCAGACGCGACTTCAGCTCCTCCCAGCTCGGCGGCAGGATGAAAATGAGCACCGCGTTGGCAAACAGTTTCTTTACTTGGATGGCGCCTTGGAAGTCGATTTCCAAAATCACATCTGCACCTTGGGCAATACGGTCTTCAATGGCTTTGCGCGAGGTTGCATAGCGCTGACCATGCACATTGGCCCATTCCAAAAATGCGTTGGAGGCGACCATTTGGTCGAACTCTGGCAGAGATACAAAGAAGTATTCGCGGCCATGCTTTTCTTGGCCACGTGGTTGCCGCGTGGTGTGCGAGACGGAAGGGCGCACTTTAGCGTCGAGCTCCATCAATGCTTTGACGAGGCTCGATTTGCCAGCCCCGCTGGGGGCCGCGACTACAAAGAGGTTGCCGGGGAAGTTGTCCATTATTCGAGGTTCTGTACTTGTTCACGGAGTTGTTCGATCAACACTTTCATGTCCACCGAAATACGGGTCATTTCCATGGTGGCCGATTTCGAGCCCAAAGTGTTGGCCTCGCGGTGCAGCTCTTGAATCAGAAAGTCCAAACGCTTGCCCACACCTTCTGCCTTGCCGCCTTTGGCCAGCAAGTCGTCCATCTCGTCAAAGTGTGACACCAAGCGAGTCAGCTCTTCGGCCACATCAATGCGAATGGCAAAGGAGGTGGCTTCGGTCAAGGCGCGGTCTTGCGCGGCTTCGGGCAGGGCCGTGCCTTCGGTCAAAGCCATGGCGTCGCGCCACCGCTCCAAAAAGCGCAAACGCTGTTGCTCCACCAACTGGGGCACCAGTGGCGCGGCTTGAGTGGACAGCACGCGCAGTTGGCTCAGGCGATCACGCAGTGTTTGCGCTAAACGAGCACCTTCACGTTCGCGGGCGGCGCTCAATTGCGTGAGGGTGGCGTGGGCCAGCTTCAACACCGCAGGGCCAAGGTCGGCTGGTGCTGATGATTGTGCAGTCGTCAGTCGCAGTACATCGGCAACAGACAAGCCATTGGCCTTGGGTAAATGGGTATGCACCACGTCTTGCAGGGCCGACAGACGTTGCAGCAAGGCTGGTGTGGGCTCGGCAAAGCTGGTGTCTGCCGTGCTCTCGATGTTGGCGCGCACTTCGACCTTGCCGCGTTTGAGGTGCTGGGTGACGAGTTCCCGCATGGCGGCCTCGTGCTGGCGCAACTCTTCGGGCATCTTGAATGTCAGGTCTAGAAAGCGGCTGTTGACAGAGCGAATCTCCAGCCCCAAGCGCAGGGCTGGGCTGTGGGCAGTGTCAGAAGTCAGCTCGGTTTGCGCACTGGCATAACCGGTCATGCTGTAAATGGGCATGGGGTGGCGTTTCGTATCAAAGGCTAAATTATCTCAGGCTCGCAACTGCACTTTGGCATGCGAGCAGGGGCTATGCAGATTGGTCGACAATTGATGCTTTATTGAACCTCTCAAACGCTTGATTCAAAGCCATCAAACATGACCACTACGTTGCCCGCCTCTCGCCACACCCGTGCTGCCGACCAATTGCGCCCCGTGCGCATTACCCGCCACTACACCATGCATGCCGAAGGCTCGGTGCTGATCGAGTTTGGCCACACCAAAGTGTTGTGTACCGCCTCGGTGGAAGAAAAAGTACCTGGCCACAAAAAAGGCTCGGGCGAAGGCTGGGTTACCGCTGAATACGGCATGCTGCCCCGCGCCACCCACACGCGCAGCGACCGCGAAGCCGCACGTGGCAAACAATCGGGCCGCACCCAAGAAATTCAGCGCCTCATCGGACGCTCCATGCGCGCAGTGTTTGATCTGAAGAAGCTGGGCGAGCGCACCATCCACTTGGACTGCGACGTGTTGCAAGCTGACGGCGGCACACGGACTGCCAGTATCACTGGCGCGTTTGTGGCGGCGCAAGATGCGGTGAGCAAGCTCATCGCCGCAGGCAAACTGACCGAGAGCCCCATCACCCAAGGTGTGGCCGCGATTTCGGTGGGCATGTTGGGCGATTTGGCGCTACTCGATTTGGAATATACCGAAGACTCGGCCTGCGACACTGACATGAATGTGGTCATGACCAGCGCTGGCCACTATGTGGAAGTGCAGGGCACCGCCGAAGGCCTGCCCTTTACCCGCGACCAAATGAATGCCTTGCTGGCCTTGGCCGAAAAAGGCGTGCGCGAACTCATCGCCATGCAGCAAGAAGCTTTGGCCTTCTAAGCCATGACCGCGCCGATGAAGCAAATCGTTTTAGCCTCCAACAACCAAGGCAAGCTCGCCGAGTTGCAAGCCATGTTTGCGCCCTTAGGGCTAGAGCTGGTGCGTCAAGGGGATTTGCACATTGGCGAAGCCGATGAGCCGTTTCACACCTTTGTTGAAAACGCCTTGGCCAAAGCCCGTCATGCCGCGCGCCAAAGCGGTTTGCCCGCCATGGCCGACGATGCAGGCCTGTGCGTTGACGCCTTTGGCGGCCTGCCCGGTGTGCAAACCGCTTACTACGCCACCCAATTTGGCTACGAGAAAAGTGACGACAACAACGTGCGCGCCCTGTTGGAGCAAATGGTAAATGTGGACAACCGCCGCGCCGCCTTGGTCAGCACCCTCGTTGCTGTGCGCCACCCCGATGACCCAGAGCCGCTCATCGCTGTGGGCCGTGCTGTGGGCGACATCACACGTGCGCCGGTAGGCACGAATGGTTTTGGCTTTGACCCCATCATGTTCATCCCACACTTTGGCCAAACTTTTGCCGAGCTGCCCATTGAGGTGAAAAACGCCAACAGCCACCGCGGTCAAGCCGCGCAGCAGATGCTGGCGCTCATGCACGAACGCTGGTTTGCTTAAAGCGTCTTTGATGACCCAAGACATCCAACACCTCATGCGCCCTGGTACGCTGTCTCTCAGCGGTTTGCCGCCCCTCTCGCTGTACGTGCATTTGCCGTGGTGTCTCAAGAAGTGTCCGTACTGCGACTTCAACTCACACGAGATGCAAAGCAGCGTAGGTGGCGAGCTGCCCGAGCAGCGCTACCTCGACGCCCTGTGCGCCGACCTAGAGCACAGCCTGCCCCTCATCTGGGGCCGCAGTGTGCACAGCATCTTCATTGGGGGTGGCACACCTAGTTTGTTTTCGCCTGCCGCCATTGAGCGGCTCACCAGCGACATGCGTGCGCGTTTGCGTTTAGAGGCCGATTGCGAAATCACGCTAGAAGCCAACCCCGGCACGTTCGAGAAAGACCGCTTCCGCGCCTTTCGCGCCGCAGGCGTTACGCGCTTGTCGGTGGGCGTGCAAAGCTTCAACGACCAACACTTGCAAGCCTTGGGCCGCGTACACAACCGCGCCCAAGCCATTGCTGCCGTAGAAGAAGCACGCGAAGCTTTTGACACCTTCAACCTCGACCTCATGTATGCCTTGCCCGGCCAGACGCTGGTGCAGTTGGACCAAGACTTGGATATGGCTTTGTCCTTGCAGCCCCCGCATTTGTCGGTTTATCACCTGACGATCGAGCCCAACACCGTGTTTGCCAAATTTCCGCCCCAAGTGCCGGAAGATGACGACGCCTACGCCATGCTGGACCGCATCACCGAGAGCACCGCCGCTGTGGGCTTGCACCGCTACGAAGTGTCGGCCTATGCCAAAGACAAGCACCGCTGCTGGCACAACCTCAACTACTGGCAGTTTGGCGACTACCTAGGTATTGGCGCTGGCGCGCACAGCAAACTCAGCTTTGCTCACCGTGTGCTGCGCCAAGTGCGCATCCGCGACCCGCGCCTCTTCATGAACCACGCGCTCGACACGGCGCGGCCTGACCGCGCAGTGGCCCAAAGCACCGAAGTGACACGCGCCGAGCTGCCGGTTGAGTTCATGCTCAACGCGCTGCGCCTGCGCCACGGTTTTTCGCTAGTCGACTTCACCGATCGAACCGGCTTGCCCGTCACCGCCATTCAAGCCGCGTTGACGCAAGCCGAAGCCAAAGGCCTCATCACACGTGACTTTCAACGTGTGGTGCCCACCGAGCGCGGCTTTGATTTTTTGAGCGATTTGCAATCTTTGTTTTTGCCAGAAACCTGAAGCCGTAAAAACGAGCCAAACGCACATTACAATGTGTGCGGATTTCAACTAGGAAGCGTGGCAGAGCGGTTGAATGCACCGGTCTTGAAAACCGGCGAGGGTGTGAGCCCTCCGTGAGTTCGAATCTCACCGCTTCCGCCATTTATCTCGCTAAGTCGTTGAATCATAAAAACTTAGCGGTGATGGATTAAACAAGCTATCAACGCCACCACCAACAATACCAGCGCTGCCTCGCGCACGCGAAGCACCAAAGCGCGTGGTAATGGTGGGTACAAGCGTTCTCTCTCAAGCCCCAACAAGCCAGCCTTGGCACGTCGACGCGAATTTCTAAATGAAATGGATCGCGTCATTCCTTGGGCCGATCTGGTGTCGCTGATTGAGCCACACGCGCCTGCGGGCAAGACAGGTCGCCCACCGTTTGCAGTGGAGACGATGTTGCGTATCCATTTGTTGCAATAGTTCTTTGGCCTGAGCGCTACAGCCGCACAGGAGACGCGACATGCCGCTGTAGCGCGAGTTTGTGCGTATTGATGCAGGGCGCGATCGCTTGCCACCTCCTCAAAAAACGGGGCGATTCAGGGGAGGCATAGGCACAAGTTAAAATCACGCCAACTCCCAACTCCCGACGCCAACTCTTGCGGTTGGCTTTTTTATTTCTGCAAGTGCTGAAAAGCAAAGGTAACCCGTGTTTAAAAATGTGATGGTGTATCGAATCGGCGAGGGCTGGAGCCCTAGCCTTGAGCAAATGGAACAGGCGCTAGACGCTGAGCGTTTTGTGCCTTGTGGCGCAAGCCAAGAAAAAGCGATTGGCTGGGTCGAGCCTCGCGGTGAGGCGCATGGCCCGCTGGTAGAAGCGGTGAGTGGTCAGCGTATGTTGAAGCTCAAGATCGAGACCAAGGGTGTGCCAGGTGCCATCGTCACGCGGAAAGCCAAAGAGCGCAGCGCGGTGATTGAAGCCACCGAGGGCCGCAAGCCCGGTAAGAAGGAGATGAAGGAAATCAAAGAGGACGTGAAGATGTCTTTGATGCCCATGGCCTTTAGCAAAGAGTCTTCGGTGTGGGCGTGGATAGACCCAGCGACACACTTCTTAGTGATAGATGCCGGCAGCCAAGCCAAGGCTGACGAAGTGGTGACCCTGCTGGTCAAGTCGTTTGCAGGCTTGAGTCTGACCTTGATCAATACCCAAATGTCACCGCAGTCGGCGATGGCTTCATGGCTCATCACCCAAGAGTCGCCCGCTGCATTCAGTGTGGACCGCGAGTGTGAACTGAAGGCGGCCGATGAGTCAAAGTCTGTCGTGCGCTATGTGCGTCATGCGCTGGATACGGACGAGGTCAAGCACCATGTGGAGGGCGGTAAACTGCCCACGCGCTTAGCGCTGACGTGGGAGGGACGTGTGTCGTTCTCACTGACCGAAGCCTTGCAGTTAAAAAAAATCACTTTCTTGGAAGGCGTGTTTGAAGGCACATCGGCTGAGCAGGATGAAGGTTTTGATGCCGATGTAGCCATTGCCACCAGCGAGTTGCGCAAGCTCGTGCCGGACTTGCTAGCGGCCTTGGGCGGCGAGATGGCGTTGGCTTAAGTGCGCCTGCGGGCAGGCTGCGAGCACGCCCTCAGTCGGTAATCAGCACTGCATCCAAGCGGCGTGCGCGGTGGTCCACGTAGTAGCCGCCAAATTCGGTGTAACGCAGCACGTGCTGGTGGCAGCTGCTACAGGCGTACACATCGCAGCGGTTGTAAGGGAAGAACTTCAAGGCCACAGGCGCATCGGCTGAGTCGTATCGAGTGCCTTTAGGGTGGTGCTCTTCAAACGTGGGTTCATACACATCGGGGTCGCGCAAGGTGGCCACATGCTGTATATGTTGCGCGGGCCATGCGGTGTCGTTCACGCTTTCCCAGCCTGCGCAGTGTTGTAGGCTGCATTCGCAAGGTGTGTGGGGTTCGCTGGCCAGTTGGCACAAGGTTTCGGGTGTGTGGAGGAAGGGGACAGAACTCATAGCGTATGAGCGTACCACCGAGATGTGCATTGAATGGCACAGAAACGCAAAAGCCCCGCAGTGCGGGGCTTTTTGCTGTCGCGAAGGTATCGCGACAAGGTCTCGTGCAATTACTTGCGTTTGGCCAATTGCTCGACGTTGCGGTGTGCATCGCCCGTGAACAACTGACGTGGACGACCGATTTTGTACTCGGGGTCGCTGATCATTTCGTTCAACTGCGCAATCCAGCCCACGGTACGTGCCAAGGCGAAGATTCCGGTGAACAAGTTCACAGGAATGCCAATGGCGCGCTGCACGATGCCAGAGTAGAAGTCCACATTGGGGTAGAGCTTGCGGCTGACGAAGTATTCGTCTTCCAAAGCAATCTTTTCCAAGGCCTTGGCCAATTTGAACAAGGGGTCGTTCTCCAAGCCGAGTTCTTTGAGCACTTCATCGCAAGTTTCTTGCATCAACTTGGCGCGTGGGTCATAGTTTTTGTAAACGCGGTGACCAAAGCCCATGAGCTTGACGCCAGAGTTCTTGTCCTTGACCCTCTCCATGAACTCGCCCACTTTAGAGACGCCGCCCATGTCTTGGATTTCCTCAAGCATGTTCAAGCATGCTTCGTTGGCACCACCGTGTGCAGGGCCCCACAAGCAAGCCACGCCCGCAGCGATGGCTGCGAAAGGGTTGGTGCCTGACGAGCCGCACAAACGCACGGTCGATGTGGAGGCGTTTTGTTCGTGGTCTGCGTGCAAGGTGAAGATGCGGTCCATGGCGCGCTCAAGCACGGGGTTCACCACATACTCTTCGCAAGGTGTGCCGAACATCATGCGCAAGAAGTTGCCTGCGTAGCTCAGGTTGTTCTGTGGGTACATGTATGGCTGGCCCACGCCGTATTTGTAGGCCATGGCCACGAGGGTTGGCATCTTGGCGATCAAGCGAATCGCGGCGATTTCGCGGTGCTCTGGGTTGTTGATGTCGGTGCTGTCGTGATAGAAGGCCGACAAAGCGCCGACCAAGCCCGTCAACACAGCCATTGGGTGTGCATCACGGCGGAAGCCACGCAAGAAGAATTGCATTTGCTCGTTGACCATGGTGTGGTTGGTCACGGTCTTTTCGAATTCCGCTTTTTGTACAGCGTTAGGCAGTTCGCCCTTCAACAACAGATAGCAAGTCTCAAGGTAGTCGCAGTTGGTGGCGAGTTGTTCGATGGGGTAGCCGCGATACAGTAATTCACCTTTGTCGCCGTCGATGTAGGTGATGCCGGATTGGCAAGATGCGCTGGACAAGAAGCCAGGGTCATAGGTGAACATGCCCGTTTGGCCATACAACTTACGGATGTCGATGACGTCAGGGCCGACGCTGCCGCTGTAGACGGGCATCTCGATGCTGGGGCTGCCGTTGCTGAACGACAGAGTGGCTTTGTTATCTGCAAGTTTCATGGTGATTCCTCAATGTCTTTTTAAAAGCGGTGTTCGGTTCAGTGTCTCAACATACGCAGCACTTCGAGTGCTTCTTCTGTCAGTGGTTTGTCTGGCAATTCTTCGCGTTGCAATAAGATGTCAAGCAAATCGTTGTCAGACAAGTCCATCAATTCATACATGCCTCTGGCATGGCCCACAGTTAAGCGAGATTCATGCCGCTCAAAAAACTTTTGGATGAACAAATCGTTTTCGAGCAGGCCGCGCCGGCTACGCCAGTGCAGTTTGCTGAGGGCTCGCTCGCCAAGCATTTGCTTGGCGTCTAAGCCGTCCAGCAGCGGGTCACCGACAGAGGTGTCGCGAAATGGTGCGTCCGCGTCCATGTTGGTGCTCCGTGTGATGTTTGGCCGTGCCTTAGATGGCGCGACGAACCATCAACTCTTTGATTTTTCCGATGGCTTTGGTGGGGTTCAAACCCTTGGGGCACACGTCAACGCAGTTCATGATGGTGTGGCAGCGAAACAAGCGGTAGGGGTCTTCCAAATTGTCCAAACGGCCAGCAGTGTCTTCGTCACGGCTGTCGGCAATGAAGCGGTAGGCTTGCAACAAACCAGCGGGGCCCACGAACTTGTCGGGGTTCCACCAGAACGAGGGGCAGCTGGTGGAGCAGCTGGCGCACAAGATGCACTCATACAAGCCGTTCAACTCATCGCGCTCTTCGGGTGACTGCAAACGCTCTTTCTCAGGCACTTGCGTGTCGTTGACCAAGTACGGCTTGATGGAGTGGTATTGCTTGAAGAACTGGGTCATATCCACGATCAAATCGCGGATGACAGGCAGGCCAGGCAGCGGCTTCAACACGATCACGCCGGGGAGTGTGCGCATGTTGGTCAAGCAGGCTAAGCCGTTTTTGCCGTTGATGTTCATTGCGTCAGAACCGCACACGCCTTCGCGGCATGAACGACGGAACGAAATGGTGGGGTCGACGGCTTTGAGTTTCATCAAAGCATCCAAGAGCATGCGCTCATTGCCATCCAATTCGACCTCAATGGTCTGCATGTAGGGCTTGGCGTCGGTGTCTGGGTCGTAGCGATAAATTTGGAACGTGCGTTTTGTCATGGTGTTTACCTGATCAGAAAGTACGGGTCTGCAGCGGGATGCTGTCGACAGTCAAGGGCTTCATTTGCACGGGCTTGTAAGTCAGCTGGTTGCTGGCTTTGTGCCACAGGGTGTGCTTGTGCCAGTCTTGGTCGTTACGACCGTTGGGATGCTCAGGCGTGTCGCCGTAGTCGTTCACGGTGTGCGCGCCGCGGCTTTCTTTACGAGCGGCAGCCGACACGATGGTGGCCTCTGCTGCTTCGATCAAGTTTTCCACTTCCAAGGCTTCGATGCGTGCGGTGTTGAAAACTTTGGAGTTGTCTTTCAAGCCAATGTTGTTCACACGCTCGCGCAGCGCAGCGATTTGCTTGACGCCTTCGTCCATCAACGCCTGTGTACGGAACACGCTGGCGTGTGACTGCATGGTGTTACGGATGTCGTTGGCGACGTCTTGGGCATATTCGCCGGTCTTGTTGGCTTCAAAACGTGCCAAGCGCGCCAAGCTGATGTCTGCTGCATTGGCTGGCAATGGCTTGTGCTCTTTGTTCTTTTGGTTGAACTCCACAATGTGGTTGCCTGCCGCGCGGCCGAATACCAACAAGTCGAGCAAAGAGTTGGTGCCCAAGCGGTTAGCGCCGTGCACTGACACGCAAGAGCATTCGCCCACTGCGTACAAGCCATTCACCACCACGCTTTCGTTGTTGGCGTTTTGCGTGACCACTTGACCATGGATGTTGGTAGGGATGCCACCCATTTGGTAATGGATGGTGGGGATCACGGGGATCGGCTCTTTGGTGATGTCGACGTTGGCAAAGTTGTGACCAATTTCGAACACCGAAGGCAAACGTTTCATGATGGTCTCGGCACCCAGGTGGGTCATGTCGAGGTTGATGTAGTCCTTGTTTGGACCGCAGCCACGACCTTCTTTGATCTCTTGGTCCATGCAACGTGACACGTAGTCGCGTGGGGCCAAGTCTTTGTAAGCAGGGGCATAACGCTCCATGAAGCGCTCGCCATTGCAGTTACGCAAAATCGCGCCTTCGCCACGGCAGCCTTCTGTCAACAACACGCCAGCACCGGCCACGCCCGTGGGGTGGAATTGCCAGAATTCCATGTCTTCAAGTGGGATGCCAGCGCGCGCAGCCATGCCCAAACCGTCACCGGTGTTGATGAACGCGTTGGTCGAGGCTGCAAAGATACGGCCTGCACCACCGGTGGCCAGCAACACAGTTTTGGCTTCCATGATGTAGAGCTCGCCCGTTTCCATCTCGAGGGCGGTCACGCCGACCACATCACCCGCGTCATCGCGAATCAGGTCGAGGGCCATCCACTCCACGAAGAAGCTAGTTTTGGCTTTCACGTTTTGTTGGTACAGCGTGTGCAGCATGGCGTGACCGGTACGGTCAGCCGCAGCACAAGCGCGCTCCACCGCCTTCTCGCCGTAGTTGGCGGTATGGCCGCCGAAGGGGCGCTGGTAAATCGTGCCGTCTGGGTTGCGGTCAAAAGGCATGCCCATGTGCTCCAAGTCGTACACGACTTTGGGCGCTTCGCGGCACATGTATTCAATCGCGTCTTGGTCGCCGAGCCAGTCGGAGCCTTTGACGGTGTCGTAGAAGTGGTAGTGCCAGTTGTCTTCGTTCATGTTGCCCAACGAGGCACCGATGCCGCCTTGAGCAGCAACAGTGTGTGAACGTGTGGGAAACACTTTAGACAAAACAGCCACGTTCAAACCAGCGCGAGCCAGTTGCAACGATGCGCGCATGCCAGAGCCACCGGCACCGACGATGACCACGTCAAACTTGCGTCTTGGAATGGATGAGGGGATAGAGCCTTTAACGGTCATGACTTAGAGCCTCCAGAGAACCTGAATGGCCCAGCCGAGACACGACACCAGCCAAACCAAAGTGAAAACTTGCAAAGACAAACGCAACCCCACGGGCTTGATGTAGTCCATCCAAATGTCGCGCACGCCCACCCACACGTGGATGGCCAAGGCGATGAAAACAGAGAAGGTCAAGGCCTTCATGAATTGCGAGCTGAAAATGCCAGCCCATTTGTCATAGCTGATCTCGCCGCTGGTCAGCAGCACTTGGCCCAGAACAGCCAAGGTGAACAACACCATCAAAACACTGGTGATGCGCTGGGCGAGCCAGTCACGCAAGCCGTAGTGCGCGCCCACGACGACGCGCTTGGAACCGTAATTCACGGACATGTTGAAAGCTCCTAGTTAATCAGTAAAGGCCAAACAGCTTGGCACCCAAAGCAGCGGTCAGACCGAGGCTCACCACCAAGGTGAAAATAGCAGAAGATTTGCCGAATTCTTTGGTCACCGCATGGCAAACGTCCATGTAGACATGGCGAACGCCAGCAATCAGGTGGTGCAAGTAGGCCCAGATCAAGCCCAGCACGACCACTTTCACTAATACAGCAGGCACAAAGCCCAAACCGACGTTGAACGCGGCGCTGAATTTGGCGAAGGAAATTTCAGAAGACACTGAGGTGTCAAACATCCAAACGATGAATGGCAACAACAAAAACATGATCAAGCCGCTGATGCGGTGCAAGATTGACACAATGCCGGCCGCTGGCAGGCGGTAAGAGGGCAGGTCTGTCAGTGCGTTGATGTTGCGGAACTCAGGCCGCTTTTTGGCAAGCTGGGTCATGTGGGATCTTTCTTCGGGTTTATCTGTAAGTCAAAACAACTTTTCATTCTATTTCACTTCATCAAACTGACATGAGGGCTTCATGTCAACTCAAAGCATTACGGTAGTGGTGTGTGTCGGTTCTATACAGGCCTCGACGCAGCTCCATAGGCGTGTCGTTGTAGGTGTAGGCCACGCGCTCAACGCTCAGAAGTGGCGTGGCTGCGTCAACCTTGAGCAGTTCGGCTTGCTCAGCATCGGGGTTGACCGCGCGGATGTTTTCGTCGGCGCGCACCATGCGCACGCCAAACTCGGTTTCAAACAGCGCGTACATCGGACCGTTGTAATTACTTAAGCGTTCGGCGGTCAGCCCTTTGAACGGGGTGCCTGGTAGCCACAGCTCTTCCAAAATCGTGGGTACACCCACGTAGGCCAGCACCCGGCGCACTTGCAGTACAGGGTCACCACTGCGTAGGCTCAGGGCACGCGCAATGTCGGCGCTGGCGCGCAGGCGCTTGCAATCGATGATGGTGCGCTCGGCTGGGCCTTCGCTTTGGGTGTCGCCGTTGTCGGGTTGAAGTTTTAAGAAGCGGTATTGCACATGTTGCTCGGCATGTGTGGCCACAAATGTGCCTTTGCCTTGACGGCGCACCACCAAGTTTTCGGCAGCCAGCTCATCAATGGCCTTGCGCACCGTGCCTTGGCTGACACGAAAGCGGGCGGCTAGATCCATCTCGCTGGGGATGGCTTCGCCAGGCTTCCATTCCCCTGATTGCAGGCTTTGCAAGATCAGCCCTTTGATCTGTTGGTAGAGCGGGCTAAAGGCGGGTGTGGAACCTGCACTGCCCAAAGCATCGCCACCCGCAAATGTCGGGTTAGCTTGGGCTACCAAAGAGGGCGCGGGGTGTGTGGTCATTTTTAAATCGAGGGGACGCGTGGCGCGTCAGTTCATTGTCAAGCTTGTATCATATCTTCTATAAGACATAAGACGGACGGTTTGCACGAATTCGCGGGTAAACTCTGTCCATTATTCTTTTTAATCACTACTTGGAGTTTTCCTCATGAGCAAGAAGCCTGTTCGCGTTGCCGTCACTGGTGCAGCTGGTCAAATTGGTTACGCACTGTTGTTCCGTATCGCCTCTGGCGAAATGTTGGGCAAAGACCAACCGGTCATCTTGCAGCTGTTGGAAATCCCTGACGAAAAAGCACAAAAAGCCCTCAAAGGCGTGATGATGGAGCTCGAAGATTGCGCGTTCCCGCTGTTGGCTGGCATGGAAGCCCATGGCGACCCCATGACTGCCTTTAAAGATGTGGACTACGCCTTATTGGTCGGTTCACGTCCACGCGGCCCAGGTATGGAGCGCGCTGAGTTGCTGGCCATCAACGGCGCCATCTTCACCGCACAAGGCAAGGCACTGAACGCGGCGGCTTCACGTGATGTGAAAGTTTTGGTGGTCGGCAACCCTGCCAACACCAACGCCTACATCGCCATGAAGGCAGCGCCTGACCTCAAGCCCAGCAACTTCACTGCCATGCTGCGTTTGGATCACAACCGCGCTGCCTCGCAAATCGCTGCCAAGACTGGCAAAGCCGTGGCTGACATCGAAAAATTGTGCGTGTGGGGCAACCACTCTCCCACCATGTATGCAGACTACCGCTTTGCCACCATCAAAGGCGAGTCGGTCAAGGCCATGATCAACGACCAAGAGTGGAACGCCAACGTGTTCTTGCCCACTGTGGGCAAGCGCGGCGCGGCCATCATCGAAGCGCGTGGCTTGTCGTCGGCTGCTTCGGCTGCCAACGCCGCCATCGATCACATGCGCGATTGGGCCTTGGGCACCCACGGCAAGTGGGTGACGATGGGTATCCCATCACAAGGCTGGTACGGCATTCCTAAAGACGTCATGTTTGGCTTCCCCGTCACTTGCGAAAACGGCCAGTACAAAGTGGTTGAAGGCTTGGAAATCGACGCATTCAGCCAAGGCTGCATCGACAAGACCCTCAAAGAGTTGACCGACGAGCAAGCTGGCGTCGCCCACTTGATCTAATTCTCAACAGAGAAATAGAGTGAGCCATCCGCGCGACGTTCTGTTAGGTTCGCAAGCAGGTAGCGTTCAGCTACCCGTTTGCGACCACTACAGCGGTGTTGAAGTGCGGATGCACAAAAGCTTGCAACTGCAAGCGGAGATGACGCAAGAGTTTGGCACCTGCGTCTTTGATGTGACCCTTGATTGTGAAGACGGCGCCCCCGTGGGCGGCGAAGCAGAGCATGCTGCGCTGGTCACCGAGTTGGCGCTGAGTGCCGCACCTGAGGCCCGTGTGGCCGTGCGTGTGCACCCCGTCGATCACCCCAGTTTTCAACCAGACATGGCCACCATCGCGGGCCAAGCTGCGAGCCGCTTGACTCACATCATGGTGCCTAAGGTCGAGTCAGTGGCCGATGTGCAACTGGCCGAGCAAGCCTTGATGCAAGCCGGTGCCAAAGATTTGGCCCTCCATGTGTTGATTGAGTCGCCCGCTGCCGTACACCGTGCGTTTGATATTGCCGCGCACCCACGCGTGCAGTCCCTCAGTTTTGGGTTGATGGACTTTGTGTCGGCCCACGGTGGTGCGATTCCAGCGCACGGCATGAGCGGTCAAGGCCAATTCAACCACCCGTTGGTGGTACGGGCCAAGTTAGAGATCGCCAGTGCCTGCCACGCTCACGGCAAAGTGCCCTCGCATTGCGTGGTGACCGAGTTCAACGACACACAGGCCATGCGTACTGCTGCTCGGCGTGCGGCGCACGAGTTGGGCTACACCCGCATGTGGAGCATCCACCCTGCACAAATTCGCCCCATCCTCGAGGCCATGGCCCCTGATGCGGCCGCCATTGAATTGGCCAGTGAGATTGTGTTGGCAGCGCATGCCGCCCAGTGGGCGCCCATCGGCTACAAAGGCCAATTGCATGACCGCGCCAGTTACCGCTTCTTTTGGCAAGTGTTGGAACGTGCGCACAGCACGGGCTGTAGCCTTCCCGCCGAAGCCCAGTTATTTTTCTAGGATTAATTGGAGATGAGCATGCGTCACTTACGGATGGCTGTCGTTTCGTTGAGTGTGTTCAGCATGGGCCATTTGGCGTCTGCCGTTGAACCTGTGGCAAAGCCACAGGCCAAACAAACCAAGCGTGCTGCGGCCAAACAAGCCCTTGCCAAGCCTAGGCCAGAAGTGCCTAAATACCATGACGTCAGAGCCACCTCCTTATCCGCTTCGCCTGTGGCAGCCACGCCTGTTGCCGCTCCTGTGCAATCTGTGCAGGCCATTGCACCTGAGGTGGGCGAAGTCCACACGGGCCACATGGTGTGCGAGCTAGGCAATGCCGTCACGGTCATGCCTGACCAGCAGCAACCGACACGTTTTGTGGTGCAGATGAAAAAACACACCTACTTCATGACGCCCGTGCAAACCGCCACAGGCGCCGTGCGTTTGGAAGACACGCAAGCCGGTGCCATGTGGTTGCAGTTGCCCAACAAGTCCATGCTGATGAACAGCAAGTTGGGCCAGCGCATGGCCGATGAGTGCCAGAGTGAGCGCCAAATGACGGAGGCACGTCGCATAAAGCTAGACCTCCCATCTGGCTTGCTCGATGCCGCCACGCTTGCCAAAAAATAACCCCCATTTTTTTGATTTGATAGACAGGAGAAAACCATGTTGAAAGCCTACCGTGACCACGTAGCCGAGCGCGCAGCGCTGGGCATCCCTCCACTGCCATTGGATGCCAAGCAAACGGCCGAGTTGATTGAGTTGATCAAAGCCCCTGCTGCAGGTGAAGAAGCATTCTTGATGGACTTGCTGACCCACCGCGTGCCACCTGGTGTGGACGACGCGGCCAAAGTCAAAGCCTCCTTCTTGGCGGCTGTGGCACACGGCGAAGTCAAAGTGTGTTTGATCTCCAAATCCAAAGCCACTGAGCTGTTGGGTACCATGGTGGGTGGCTACAACGTGCACCCCTTGATCGAGTTGCTCGACGACGCTGAAGTGGCTGCTGTGGCTGCTGACGCCTTGAAGAAAACTTTGTTGATGTTTGACTTCTTCAACGATGTCGCTGAAAAAACCAAGGCTGGCAACGCCAAAGCCAAAGAAGTGATGCAAAGCTGGGCCGAAGGCGAGTGGTTCACCACACGTCCTGAAGTCGAGAAAAAAATCACCGTCACTGTGTTCAAGGTGCCAGGTGAGACCAACACCGACGACTTGTCTCCAGCGCCTGACGCATGGAGCCGCCCAGACATCCCGTTGCACTACTTGGCGATGTTGAAGAACACCCGCGAAGGTGCTGCGTTCAAGCCTGAAGAAGACGGCAAGCGCGGTCCTATGCAGTTCATCGAAGACCTGAAGAAAAAAGGCCATTTGGTCGCCTACGTGGGCGATGTGGTGGGCACAGGTTCTAGCCGCAAGTCGGCCACCAACAGCGCGATCTGGGCCACCGGCCAAGACATCCCATTCGTGCCGAACAAACGCTTCGGTGGTGTGACCCTGGGCGGCAAGATTGCCCCCATCTTCTTCAACACCCAGGAAGACTCGGGCGCATTGCCGATCGAAGTGGACGTCACCAAGCTCGAAATGGGCGACGTCATCGACATCTTGCCCTACGACGGCAAGATTGTGAAAAACGGCGCTCATGGTCAAGAGGTGGTGACCGAGTTCAAACTCAAGAGCGATGTGTTATTTGACGAAGTGCGCGCCGGGGGCCGTATCAACCTCATCATCGGTCGCAGCTTGACCGCCAAAGCGCGTGAGTTCTTGGGGCTCCCAGCATCCACCTTGTTCCGCTTGCCCACAGCGCCTATCGCCACCAAAGCTGGCTTCACGCTGGCTCAAAAGATGGTCGGTCGTGCGGTGGGTTTGCCAGAAGGCCAAGGCGTGCGCCCCGGCACTTACTGCGAACCCAAGATGACCACCGTGGGTTCACAAGACACCACCGGCCCCATGACACGCGACGAGTTGAAAGACTTGGCTTGCTTGGGCTTCTCGGCTGACATGGTCATGCAATCGTTCTGCCACACCGCCGCTTACCCCAAGTCGGTCGACGTGAAAACGCACCGCGAATTGCCCGCCTTCATCAGCAACCGTGGCGGCGTAGCCCTGCGCCCAGGCGACGGTGTGATTCACTCGTGGTTGAACCGTTTGTTGTTGCCTGACACCGTTGGTACTGGCGGCGACTCACACACACGTTTCCCCATCGGTATCAGCTTCCCAGCTGGTTCTGGTTTGGTGGCTTTCGGTGCTGCGACAGGCGTGATGCCTTTGGACATGCCTGAGTCTATTCTTGTGCGCTTCAAAGGCGAAATGCAACCTGGCGTGACCTTGCGCGACTTGGTGCACGCCATTCCGCTGTACGCGATCAAGCAAGGTTTGTTGACTGTGGCCAAGGCCGGCAAGATCAACGAATTCTCTGGCCGCATCTTGGAAATTGAAGGCTTGCCCAACCTCAAGGTCGAACAAGCGTTTGAACTCTCAGACGCATCTGCCGAGCGCTCTGCCGCGGGTTGCACCATCAAGCTCAACAAAGAGCCTGTGCAGGAATACCTCAAGTCCAACGTCGTGTTGATGAAAAATATGATTGCCGACGGCTACGCCGACGCACGCACGCTGGCGCGTCGCATCGAGAAGGTCGAGCAATGGCTGGCTGCGCCCAACCTGCTCGAAGCAGACAAAGATGCCGAGTACGCCCACGTCATCGACATCGATTTGGCCGACATCAAAGAGCCCATCGTCTGCTGCCCCAACGACCCTGATGATGCCAAGTTCTTGTCGCAAGTGGCGGGCACCAAGATTGACGAAGCCTTCATCGGTTCTTGCATGACCAACATTGGCCACTTCCGCGCAGCGGCCAAGTTGCTCGGTGGCCAACGCGACATTCCCGTCAAGCTGTGGGTCGCACCTCCAACCAAGATGGACGAGAGCGAGTTGATCAAAGAAGGTCATTACGCAGCATTCGGCACCGCCGGTGCGCGCACCGAAATGCCCGGCTGCTCCTTGTGCATGGGCAACCAAGCGCAAGTGCGCGAAGGCGCGACTGTGGTGTCTACCTCCACACGTAACTTCCCCAACCGCTTGGGCAAGAACACCAATGTGTACTTGGCCTCTGCCGAGTTGGCGGCCATCACCTCGAAGATGGGCAAGTTCCCCACGGTCGCCGAGTACCACGAAGCGATGGGCGTGGTCAACAGCGACGGCGAAGCCATTTACAAGTACTTGAACTTCAACCAGATCGACGAGTACGTGGAAATTGCCAAAGGCGTGACCGCGTAAGCTGCCTGCGCCTTCTCACCCAGTGCTTCGGTGCGGTGTGACAAAGCAAAACCCCCGCAAGGTGTGAGCCTTGCGGGGGTTTTGCTTTTAAAAACGGCGGATTCAAGGACGAAGTGCAACACGCTTTAACGAGGCATGGAATACCTCGTGAGGTGTCTTGAATCCTAGTCGCTTTCTGGGGCGGTGATTCAATCGGTTTTCAATCATAGTCAATTCCTCATCCGTCACGGTT
>NZ_JAVKLW010000127.1:0-4193 GCF_031538885.1 Limnohabitans sp. | reverse complement strand
GAAACCGTGACGGATGAGGAATTGACTATGATTGAAAACCGATTGAATCACCGCCCCAGAAAGCGACTAGGATTCAAGACACCTCACGAGGTATTCCATGCCTCGTTAAAGCGTGTTGCACTTCGTCCTTGAATCCGCCCTAAAAATAATTGAATTGGTGATGAGTTGCTCATCACGGTATTGACTCCACAAGATGTTTACAAATTCATTCATCCATAAAACCCCACTTCTTTTTTGGATGGTCGCCTCATGACGGTTGCTCGTATTGCCTTGTTAGAGGACGAGAGTTTTTTTGCGCTGACTACGAAAACTTGGTTAGAGGAGGCGGGCTATGAGGTTGAGCATTTCGCCACAGGTGAGGCGTGCTTGGCGGGCATGTTGACGCAGAGTTTTAATTTGGCTTTGTTTGATTGGCATTTGCCAGATATGCACGGGCCGCAGGTGATGGCGCGGTTGCGTGAGGCCGAGCGTATGCCTCCTGTGATTTTTTTGACGGCTTTTGACAGTCCTGAGCTGATGGTTCAGATGTTGCAGGCAGGGGCAGACGATTACGTGACGAAGCCGCCTTTGTATCCGGTGTTGCAGGCGCGCATGCAGGCACTGCTGCGACGCAGTGGGCTGTATGCCGATGGCAGCGATGGTGCGAGTGCGTCTTGCGAGGTGTTGCATGATTTCGTGGTGGACTATGAGGCCAAGACGATCGCTCTCAATGGTTGTGAGGTGATGTTGACTGGCAAGGAGTTGCCACTGGCTTTGTTTTTGTTTAAGCAGCGTGGTCAGTTGTTGTCACGCCAGTGTTTGTATGCAGAGATTGGGGTGACGGATTTGGCGGTGGATACACGTCGATTGGATGTGCATTTGAGTCATTTGCGTAGTAAGTTAGGGTGGACGGCTGATCGAGGTTGGCGGCTCGCTTCTATTTATCAACAAGGGTATCGATTGGAGATGTTGTCATGAAAAAGCAGATGCGCAAGCAAGCAAGTAACGGTTTGTTATGGGTGTTTTTGGCCGGAGGCTTGAGTGGTTCTGTGGGGGTTTGGGCTGGATCGGTGTCGGTAAGTCCATTGGTGCGTTTGCCTGCACCCACAGAGACGGTGCAACCAGCGCCGCCGCCCACGGTGGTGATGCACACCCAGTCGAGAGAGACGGATGAGCGTGTGGTGGTCAAGGACGGTGAGCATTTGATGGAGTTGGCCCAACGCTATTTGAATAAACCACAGATGTGGCGAGAGTGGGCGCGTTACAACGGTTTGGGCAGTGCTGACCAGATTCGTGATGGGCAAGTGCTTTTGCTGCCACAGGCGTGGCTGCGCACGAAGACATCTGCTGCGACGGTTAGCGCATCGACGGGCAGTGTGAGTTGGATTCACCCGAAGACGGGCAAGGTGTTGCGTGAGGTGAAGCTGGGCGACGAGGTGTACCCAGGGATGGTGTTGGTTGCCGGTGAGCGCAGTACGGCAACCCTTGATTTGGGGACAGGGGTGCGTGTGATGGTGCAGTCCGATACACAGATGGGGTTGAAGGAGTGGCGCTTGCTGGCTACAGGCAGATTGGATGCTTTGTTGGATGTGCCAAAGGGCCGTGTGGTGGTGACAACGCCTAGTCTGGCGGCTTCTCAGTCTTCTGGAGAGGCGGTTGTGAGCGCTTCTGCACCAAGTGGGGCAGCTACAGATGTGCCACCGATGCGACGTATCCGAGTGAAAACGCCTTCTGCTGTGCTGGCAGTGCGTGGCACAACGTTTGAAGCGGAGGTGACGCAAAAAGAAACTTTGTTGAGCACGCAAACGGGGATGGTGAGCATGACGTCAGAGGGCCAGACCTTGCAGGTGCCCGCAGGTTCGGGTGCTAAGGCGGTGCAGGGGATGAAGTTGCCAATGGAGCCAGAGATGCTGCCCCTTGCGCCTATTACCGCACAGTTGCCCGTGCAGGTGCAGCAGTTGCCTTTGCAGTTTGATTTAAGTACGACGGGCGTGTCGCGCTGGCGTGCTGTGGTGGCGCGTGATGCGGCGATGACGCAGGTGTTGAGTGCGCAAGAGGGGCAAAAGTCGAAGCTGGTCGATTGGGTGAGTTTGCCAAACGCACGTTATGTGATGCAGCTGCAAGGCATATCGGCCAATGGGTTGGCGGGCTTGCCTACGTTGCATGCGTTTGAGGTGGCTGTGCCGCGTATGCAGATGGGGCCATTGCGCTGGTTGTCTGTGAGTTGGCTGAATAAACAGGGTGGCTTCAAGCTGGATATGCCGCTCGCACCCGATGGGCAGCGTTGGTTGGTTCAGTTGTCCTTAGATCAGGCGGTTGAAAAAACGGTGTGGCAGACAAGCTCTGGTGGAGGCGAGTTGACTGTGCCTTCTGGTGTGGCAGCGAAAGGGGCTTATTTAGGCGTTTGGTTGGTAGCACAACAACAAGGCTCATGAGTTTTCGATCTGTGGATTTGTGGCGCGAGCTGATCGCGCTGAGTTTGTTGTCGATAGCGTTGGCACTGGGTTTGAGCTTGATGGAAACGTTTGATCGTGCAGATCAATGGGGCCATGACCAAGCGTTGCGGTTGCAGCTGCCACGTCGTGTGGAGGATGTGGTGGTGGTGGCGGTGGATGCCGCTAGTTTGGCGCAACACGGGCG
Organism: Limnohabitans sp.; assembly: GCF_031538885.1. Taxonomy (GTDB): domain Bacteria; phylum Pseudomonadota; class Gammaproteobacteria; order Burkholderiales; family Burkholderiaceae_C; genus Limnohabitans. The sequence goes on along the minus strand of NZ_JAVKLW010000127.1, from coordinate 1,574 downwards.
TTGGCCTTGGTCACGTGAGGCGCAGGCTGATTTGATCCTCCGCTTGAGTGGGGCAGGTGCTCGTGCCATTGGGTGGGACTTGGTCTTGGCTGAGAGTGAGACTAAAAAATCAGACCGCCGGTTGGCTCGGGCGCTGAAAAGTTCACAGCGAGTGGTGTTGCCTGTCGTTCGCGAGCAAGGTGCTGATGGTGTATCCATACAAATGCAGCCTCTACCGTTGTTGGCGGATGCCGCAGCTGGCTTGGGTTGGGGGCACGCCGATGCGAACGCCGATGGCGTGGTGCGCGGCTTGTATCTGTGCGAGAAAAATGAAATTGATGAGTCGATCCCCCACTTTGTGCAGCGTGTAGCCGAGCTCGGACATGGTGTGGCTGTAGGTACTTGTGCGTCTGATGAAGGCTTGGGTTACAAGCGCTTGGTGCGCTTTGTGACAGGCAATCAACCTTTTGTGACGCTGTCGGCGAGTGACGTGCTGAGTCCCTATTTCGATCGTTCACAAGTGCAGGACAAATGGGTGTTGGTGGGGGTGACGGCAGCTGGCCTAGGAAGCGCTGTGTTTACGCCGCTGTCGCAGCGTCCGATGCCAGGGGTGGAGTTCATGGCGCATGCCTTGGAAGGTGTGCTCCATGATCAACTGATTCGCCCCTTGCCTGTTTGGGGACAGGCATTGCTGTGCATGCTGCTGGCATTGATTCCTTGGACGTTGTTGCCGAGGTTGTCGGCACGTTTGGGTTTGTTGTGGTGTTGCAGTGTTGCCGCGTTGGCGATGTTGTTGCCGATACTTTTTTTGTTGCTGACAGGTGTGGCACTGAATACGGCTGCAGCCGCAGCCGTGATTACGCTGGCTTATCCGATATGGGCGTGGCGTAGGTTGGAGTTGGCGACACGTTATTTGGATGAGGATTTGAAGCTGATGACCGCCCATATCGGTGCGTTGGGGCCTTCGCCTGAGATGAATGCTTTGGATGTTCGACGTGAGCAAGCGTTGGATGACCGCATGGCGTTGCAGATTGCACGGGTTCATGTGCTGCGACAGGCGGTGATGCAGTTTGAGATTGAGCAAAACGAGATGTCACAGTTCATCTCGCATGACATTCGAGCACCTTTGGAAGGTGCGTTAATGCAGTTAAAGCCCTTGCTGGGAACAGAGCATGGGGCTTATCGACAAATCATGCGTGCTAAGACTTGGGCGGATGATTTTTTGCAGACCACGCGTTTGCAGTGGGTAGAAGCTAATAGTTTTCAGACGCTGGATGTCGTGGCCTTGTTGCATGAAGCAGCCGATGAGTTGCACCCTCAACTGACGGCACGCAGTTTGCATTTGACCCGTGAGTTTCCAGATGAGGTGATTTGGGTGCATGGGCATTTTGAGTTGCTGCTGCGCATGATGCTCAATTTGTTGGGCAATGCCATCAAGTATGCACCGCTCGATAGCACGGTTGTGTTGTCGTTGGTGTGTGCCGATGGGGCAGCGTACATCAGCGTGCAAGACCAAGGCGAGGGGATTGCGGAGGATCAGTTGCCACGTTTGTTCGAGCGTTATTCACGCATCGAGAGCAAGGCCAAAGAGGTGG
>NZ_JAVKLW010000126.1:0-14908 GCF_031538885.1 Limnohabitans sp. | reverse complement strand
GGGCGTGTTCATCGCCTTTGTGTTGTCTGCCATGACGCTGCAAAGCGTGGCCTTGGACGGCGCGCGTTTCAATGACACCCTCTACACCTGGATGGTGGTGGGCGATTTGAAAATGGAAATCGGCTTCATGGTCGATGGCCTGACTGCCATGATGATGTGCGTGGTGACCTTCGTGTCATTGATGGTGCACCTCTACACCATTGGCTACATGCAAGAAGACGAAGGCTACAACCGCTTCTTCTCGTACATCTCGTTGTTCACCTTCTCGATGCTGATGCTTGTCATGAGCAACAACATGCTGCAACTCTTCTTCGGTTGGGAAGCGGTGGGCTTGGTGTCTTACCTGTTGATTGGCTTCTGGTTCAACAAACCCACGGCGATCTTCGCCAACATGAAGGCGTTTTTGGTCAACCGTGTGGGTGACTTCGGCTTCATCTTGGGCATTGGTTTGATCGCTGCCTATGGCGGCACCTTGAACTACACTGAGGCCTTCGCTAAGGCCGCCGAATTGGGTACGCTCACATTTCCTGGCACCGACTGGATGTTGGTGACGGTGATCTGTATTTGCTTGTTCATCGGTGCGATGGGCAAATCTGCCCAATTCCCACTGCACGTGTGGTTGCCTGACTCGATGGAAGGCCCCACACCGATCTCTGCATTGATTCACGCAGCCACCATGGTGACGGCCGGCATCTTCATGGTGGCCCGTATGTCACCCTTCTTTGAGTTGTCAGACACCGCACTGAACTTCATCTTGGTGATTGGCGCGATCACGGCCTTGTTCATGGGTTTTTTGGGTCTGATTCAAAACGACATCAAGCGCGTGGTGGCTTATTCCACCTTGTCGCAGCTCGGTTACATGACCGTGGCTTTGGGCGCATCGGCTTACTCGGTGGCGGTGTTTCACTTGATGACGCATGCCTTCTTCAAAGCCTTGCTGTTCCTTGGTGCTGGTTCCGTCATCATGGGTATGCACCACAACCAAGACATCCGCTGGATGGGCGGCGTGCGCAAGTACATGCCCATCACGTGGATCACTTCGTTGCTGGGTTCGCTGGCCTTGATTGGCACACCGTTCTTCTCTGGCTTCTATTCCAAAGACAGCATCATCGAAGCCGTGGCTGAAAGCACCTTGCCAGGTGCAGGCTTTGCTCACTTTGCAGTGTTGGCTGGTGTGTTTGTGACGGCGTTCTATTCGTTCCGCATGTACTTCCTCGTGTTCCACGGCGAAGAGCGTTACGACCAAAATCCTGACGTCTACCACGGTCATGATGACCACCATGGTCACGACGATCATGGCCATGACCACGGTCCGCACGAATCGCCTTGGGTGGTGACGGCGCCTTTGGTCTTGTTGGCCATTCCATCGGTCTTGATTGGTTTTTATACCATCGACCCACTGTTGTTCGGTGAGTTCTTCAGCGACGCGATCTTCATCAACGCAGACAAGCACCCCGTGATGCACGAGTTGGCGCACGAGTACCACGGCGCTGTCTCCATGGCCATACACGCTTTCAGCACGGCACCGTTCTGGTTGGCTGTGGCTGGTGTTGCATCGTCTTACTACATGTACATGATCAACCCCGCTGTGCCTGCGGCGATCAAGCGCGTGTGCCACCCCATCTATGTGTTGTTCGAGAACAAGTACTACTTGGACTGGTTTAACGAAAACGTCTTTGCCCGTGGCGCACGCGCTTTGGGTACAGGCCTGTGGAAGGGCGGCGACCAAGCCATCATTGAAGGTGGTGTGGTGAACGCTTCTTGGAAATTGGTGGGTTGGGTGTCGTCTGTGACGCGTCAGTTGCAGTCAGGCTATCTCTACCACTACGCCTTGGTCATGATCTTGGGCGTGTTCGTGCTGATGACGTGGTTCGTCTGGCTCAAATAAGGAGAGTAAAAAATGGGTTTATTGAGCCTCGCCATTTGGACGCCAATTCTGTTTGGTGTCATCTTGCTCGCCTTTGGGCGTGACGAGCATGCGAAGGTGGTGCGTTGGATCGCCTTGATCGGCGCCAGCGTCAGTTTGGCGGTCACCTTACTGCTGTACAGCGGTTTCGATGTCAGCACCGCTGCGTTGCAATTTGTTGAAAACACCATGTGGATCGAACGCTTCAATGTGTTCTATCACCTGGGTGTTGACGGCTTGTCTTTGTGGTTTGTTTTGTTGACCGCTTTCATCACCGTGATCGTAGTGATCGCCAGCTGGGAGGTGATCACCGAGCGCGTGAACCAATACATGGGCGCTTTCTTGATCTTGAGCGGCTTGATGATCGGCGTGTTCAGCGCGGTCGACGGCATGCTGTTCTATGTGTTCTTCGAAGCCACCTTGATTCCGATGTACCTGATCATCGGTGTCTGGGGTGGTACCAACAAGATCTATGCCGCGTTCAAGTTCTTCTTGTACACCTTGCTCGGCTCTTTGTTGATGTTGATTGCCTTGATCTATCTGTACACCCAATCGGGTGGCAGCTTTGACCTAGCCACGTGGCACAAACTGCCATTGCCAGCCCATGCACAAACCTTGTTGTTCTTTGCCTTCTTTGCTGCGTTTGCCGTGAAGGTACCGATGTGGCCCGTCCATACATGGTTGCCCGACGTTCACGTGGAAGCGCCAACGGGTGGTTCTGCCGTATTGGCCGCCATCATGTTGAAGCTGGGTGCTTATGGTTTCTTGCGCTTCTCGTTGCCGATTGCGCCTGATGCCGCGCACGAATACGCATGGCTCATGATCGCTTTGTCGCTTGTCGCGGTGGTCTACGTGGGCTTGGTGGCCATGGTGCAAGAAGACATGAAGAAACTGGTGGCTTACTCATCGGTGGCGCACATGGGTTTCGTGACCTTGGGTTTTTTTATCTTCAACGACATCGGTGTGTCCGGCGCCTTGGTGCAAATGATTGCCCACGGCTTTGTGTCAGCCGCCATGTTCTTGTCGATTGGTGTGTTGTACGACCGCATGCACTCACGTGAAATCGCCAGCTACGGCGGTGTAGTCAACACCATGCCTAAGTTCGCCGCGTTTGCTTTGTTATTTGGTATGGCCAACTGTGGCTTGCCCGGTACGGCTGGCTTTGTGGGCGAGTGGATGGTCATCTTGGGTGCCATCAAGTACAACTTCTGGGTGGGCTTTGCTGCGGCGTCAGCATTGATCTTCGGTGCTGCCTACACCTTGTGGATGATCAAGCGCGTGTACCTCGGCCCCGTGGCCAATGACCACGTCAAAGAATTGGACGACATCAATAGCCGCGAGTTCTTGGTGATGGCCTTGTTGGCGATTGCGGTGTTGGCTATGGGTATCTTCCCCAAGCCATTCACCGATGTGATGGATGTGTCCGTGGCTGAGTTGCTCAAGCACGTGGCCTTGTCCAAATTGCCGCAATAAAGAGGGATTGAAAAATGTTTGAAAAACTGAGCATCGCTGCGGTTTATCCCGAAATGCTGTTGGCTGTCATGGCCATTGTGATTGCGATGGTGGACTTGTTCGTCAAGTGCCCACGTCGCACTACCACTTATGCCTTGTCACTCATCACCATTGGTGTTGTGGCGTACTTGGAAGCTGTGGCCGCTACACAAGGTCAAACGGTGTATAGCTTTGGCAACATGGTGGTCTCTGACGCCATGGGTAGCTGGCTCAAGTGCTTTGCAGCGTTGGCTGTGATGGTGACCTTGGTGTATGGTCGCCCTTACGCGGCCGAGCGCGACATGTTGCGCGGCGGCGAGTTGTTCACCTTGGGTCTGTTTGCTTTGCTGGGCATGTTCGTCATGATCTCGGGCAACAACTTCCTCGTGTTGTACCTCGGTTTGGAATTACTCACGTTGTCTAGCTATGCGTTGGTGGCCTTGCGCCGCGACAGTGCGGTCGCTAGCGAAGCCGCGATGAAATACTTTGTGTTGGGTGCCATGGCCAGCGGCTTCTTGCTCTATGGCTTGTCCATGTTGTACGGCGCGACAGGTTCGCTCGACATCAGCACCGTGTTCAAGGCTGTGGCCTCGGGTCAAATCAAGCACCAAGTGTTGGTGTTGGGCTTGGTCTTTGTGGTGTGCGGTTTGGCCTTCAAATTCGGTGTGGTGCCTTTTCACATGTGGATTCCTGATGTCTACCAAGGTGCACCCACTGCCATCACCTTGATGATTGGTGGGGCCCCTAAGTTGGCGGCATTTGCTATGACCATCCGTTTGTTGGTCGAAGGCTTGTTGCCCTTGGCTGTGGATTGGCAGCAAATGTTGATGGTGCTGTCCATCTCCTCCTTGTTGATTGGTAACTTGGCTGCGGTGGCCCAAACCAACCTCAAGCGCATGTTGGCGTTCTCCACCATCGCTCAAATGGGTTTTGTGTTGATTGGTTTGCTGTCAGGCGTGGTGAATGGCAACACGGCGGCGGCGGCCAACGCTTATAGCTCGGCCATGTTCTATGTCATCACTTATGTGCTGACCACCTTGGCCACCTTCGGCATCATTTTGTTGCTGGCCCGTGAAGGCTTTGAGAGCGAAGAAATTTCTGACCTCGCTGGTCTGAACCAACGTAGCCCCCTGTACGCAGGTGTGATGGCGGCTTGTATGTTCTCTTTGGCGGGCGTGCCCCCCTTGGTGGGCTTCTACGCCAAGCTGTCGGTGTTGCAAGCCTTGATTGCTTCGGGTCAAACAGGCGCAATTGTCTTGGCCGTCCTCGCGGTGATGATGTCGCTGATTGGCGCTTTCTACTACTTGCGCATCGTCAAGGTCATGTACTTTGATGCGCCCATCACGGCCACCACCGTGTCGGCTGGTAGCGATGTGCGCGTGGTGTTGACCATCAACGGCGCTTTGATTTTGATTTTGGGCATCTTGCCCGGTGGCTTGATGGCGCTGTGTGCCAAAGCCATTGTTTCAACCTTGGGTACTTAAGCCCTTGCCACACCCATCAAGCCAGCCTTCGCGCTGGCTTTTTTCATGATGACCACGCACAACACCACACCCAACAATCACCACTTGCTTGAACACACTTTGGCGCATGTAGAGTTGTTCAAAGGCAATTTTCTTCACGCTTTTCGCGATACCGTGCGACTGCCCGATGGCTCCAATGCCACGCGTGAGTTTGTGGTTCATCCGGGTGCTGTGATGATTGTGGCCATGCGTGACGATGGTCGCCTCGTGGTCGAGCGGCAATACCGCCACCCCGTTCAACAAGTGATGCTCGAGTTCCCTGCGGGCAAACTCGACGCCGGCGAAGCCAGTTGGGCATGTGCCCAACGTGAGTTGCTAGAAGAAACTGGCTACCGCGCCGCAGAGTGGGCCTATGCGGGCGTTTTGCACCCCGTCATCAGCTACTCCACCGAGTTCATTGATATTTGGTTTGCCCGTGGCTTGACCGAAGGAGCGTGTCAACTGGATGACGGTGAATTTCTGGACGTGTTGGATGCCAGCGTGAATGAGCTTTTGGCTTGGGCACGCGATGGCCAGTTGACCGATGCCAAAACCCTCACAGGCTTGCTCTGGGTACAAAACCACCTCAGCGGTGCGTGGCCTTTGACATGGCAACGCGTGTGAGGGGGCTTGTCGGATAATGGCACCATGAAAGTATTAGACCTTCAATGTGGCCAACACCATGTGTTCGAAGGCTGGTTTGGTTCAGAAGACGATTTCCAAAGCCAGCGCACGCGGGGTTTGGTGTCGTGCCCGATGTGCGGTGACGCGCAGGTCACCAAAAAACTCAGCGCACCGCGGTTGAACTTGAGTACGGTGCGTGGCGAACGCGAAGCACACGGCACGGCGCCCAGCCCTGCAGTCGAGTCCGCTAGCGCCCCCATGCCCACGACACCCCCCGCATTGCCAACGCCACAAGACGTCGCCAGCATCGAACCTGCGCAACTGCAAGCCGCCTTCCTCACGATGGTGCGTCACATGGTGCGCAACACGCAGGATGTGGGCCACAAATTTCCCGAAGAAGCACGCAAGATGCACTACGGCGAAGCCGAGCAGCGCAATATTCGTGGCCACGCCACGCCTGAGGAAACCGAAGCCTTGATCGAGGAAGGCATCGCCGTCATGCCCTTGCCGCTGCCAGATGTGTTCAAAGAGCCTTGGCAGTAAATCGCGCCACAGCAGCGCGTGTTTGTGCCAAAGCATCGGGCGCATCGCAGGGGATGACGATGCGCTCATCCATGCCGCGCAACCACGTGAGTTGGCGCTTGGCCAATTGGCGTGTGGCCGCTACGCCCAGCTCATGCAGCTGCGGCCAGATCTGTTCTGGCGGTGCGCCTGAAGCCTCTGCACGGTCGAGCAGTTCCCACGCTTGGCGATACCCCACACAGCGCATGCTGGGCAAGTCCACATGCAAATCGCCACGCGCACGCAGTGCTTGGACTTCGGACAAGAAGCCGCTGTGCAGCATGATCTCAAAACGCTGTGCAATGCGTGCATGCAGCCACGCGCGGTTCTGTGGTTCTAACGACAACAAAGGCATGTTCAGTGCGGGCGGTTTGACACGGCTGGCATCAGCCTGCGCGAACCATTGCGACAGAGGTTTGCCGCTGAACCGCCACACCTCCAGCGCACGTGAAATGCGCTGGGCATCATGGGGGGCGAGGCGTGCTGCGGTGACGGCATCCACCTGGGCCAACTCGGCGTGCATGGCAGGCCAGCCCAAGGCGATGGCTTGTTGCTCGATCAGGGCGCGGAGCTCGGGTTGTGCGCTGGGCAAGTCGTCAATGCCGTCACGCAGGGCCTTGAGGTAGAGCATGGTGCCGCCCACCAGCAACGGCAGTTTGCTGCGTGCGCGGATGTCGGCCATCAAGCTGCCCGCATCACGCGCGAACTCGGCGGCACTGTAGGCATGCAGCGGGTCACGAATATCGATGAGGTGATGCGACACAAAAGCCCGTTCCTCGGCACTGGGTTTGGCCGTGCCAATGTCCATGCCGCGATACACCAAGGCCGAATCCACGCTGATGATCTCCACCGGCCACTGCGCGGCCAGGCACAAAGCCGCTGCCGTCTTGCCGCTGGCGGTGGGGCCGACCAAGGCGATGGCATCGACCTGCCATCCTGGGGCCAGATCAGACACGCGGGCCACCCCGACGCAACACCAGCAACCAAGCCGACAGGGCAGTGACAGCAGCCCAAAACGCAATGCTCTGCGTCATCGGCAGTGCCGAACCATCCTTGGCTACCCCCAACCACAAACCAGTGGCAAAGGCCGCCACCATCATCAAGAAGCCACCCAAGGCGGAGGCCGCGCCAGCGGCTTGAGGGAAAGGCCCGACCGCGCTACTTTGACCGCAAGGCTGATGCACCCCGTGCGCCAGCACAAATAAATAATACGGCCCCGTCAAACCCAGCACGCTTTGCCAACCCAGCCATGCGTTGAGGGCCATCCAACCGCCACCCAACAAACTGCCCGCCCCCGCGATCGCCACTGTACGCGTGACGCCAAAGCGAATCAACAAGCGTCGGCACAGCACCGTGCCCGACAAGTAAGTGAAGGCCATGGAGAACAACAACAAGCCATATTGCCAACGAGCCAAACCCAATAAGTCGATGAACACAAACGAAGAAGATGCCAAGAAGGTGAACAGACCGCCATACGTGCCAACCGACACGCAAGTGAATGCGACGAAGGTGGGGTGACGCAGAATGTCCCACCATGTGCGAGCCAGCACTTTGACGTGCAGCGCATGTGGGTTTTTGCGATGCACGGTTTCTTTGAAGCACACGATGACCAACACCAGCGCAACTGCGCCAAACGCCATCACCAAGCCCAGTGCCGCATGCCAACTCCACAAGTCCGTCAACAAGCCACCCAAAGGGGCGCTCGCGCAAGCCAAGAAGCCCAGACCCGTCAACGCTTTGGACATCACGCCAGCACCCGTCTCGGGGGTGTAGAGGTCTCGCACGATGGCGCGTGCGCACATCACCACAGCGCCCATCGCTGCGCCTTGGAGGGCACGCCACACAATCAACGCGTGCATGCTGCTGGCCATCACACAGCCAAGGCCTGCCAAGGTGAATGTAGCCAAGCCCCACATCAAAATGGGGCGTCGTCCAAAGCGGTCAGACAGAGGCCCCCACACCAGTTGCGACGTCCCAAAAGCCAATAGCAAGGCGCTGAGGGTGAGTTGTACTTGCGACAGGGCTGCGCCAAATTCCGTCTTGATGGCAGGCAAGGCGGGCAAGTACAAATCAGTCGCCACGGGCTGGATGCCCAGCAGCATCGACAACAACAAAATGATGGTGGTGCTCGACATCAGCGACCGCGCAAAAACAGCGCGTCGAGTTCACGCATCGCGAGTTGCCGCCATGTGGGGCGACCGTGGTTGCATTGGTCAGAACGTTCCGTCACTTCCATTTGTCGCAGCAAACCATTCATTTCATCGAGGGTGAGTTTGCGGTTGGCGCGGACCGCGCCGTGGCAGGCCATGGTGGCCAAGAGTTCGTTGTGGGCCCGTTGTATCACCGTGCTGGCATCGTGCTGCGCCAATTCGGCCAGCACACTTCGCGCCAACGCCACGGCATCGCCTTGTGCCAAGCTGCTGGGCACGGTACGCACCGCCAAGGTCTTGCTCGACAGCGTGGAGATTTCTAAGCCCAAGGCTTGCAGCGCCTCGGCACAGGCTTCGGCGGTGGCCACTTCTTGTGCTGAGGCGGGGAAGGTAGCCGGAATCAGCAACGGTTGGCTGCTGATGTGCTGTGCATCAATTTGTGTTTTGAGTTGTTCGTACACGATGCGCTCGTGCGCGGCGTGCATGTCGACCAACACCAAGCCGTGCGCATTCTCCGCCAAGATGTACACCCCATGCAGTTGCGCCAAAGCTTTGCCCAAGGGCCATGTCTCGAGCGCAGCATCATGCAGCGATGGGGTGGGTGAGGTGGCGGTGTGCAGGGCGCTGGGGGCAAAGCTGTGCGTGCTTTGCTCTTCAGCGGGCAAGTGGCTGCGTGGTGTGGACTGCCACAAGGCCCCTATATCGCTGACACGCGTGCCCGCCAAAGGCATGGCGGCTTGTTGCCAGTTGGCCTGTGGCCAAGCAGGCGACGTTGGTGTGGCCAGGGCGCCAGACCTATCGGCGGTGCCCGCCATGGGCAGTTCATGGTTTTGCAAGGCGTTGGCCATCAGCAGGTTGGCGCGTGGCACGGCCAAAGCATTCTCAACCGCATGGCGCACCGCTTGATGGACCTCACGGCCATCACGGAAGCGCACCTCAATCTTGGTGGGATGCATATTGACGTCTACACGCGTGGGGTCGATCTCCACATACAGCGCATAAATGGGCTGGCGTTGACCATGCAACACATCTTCATAAGCGCTGCGTGCCGCGTGGGTCAACACTTTGTCACGCACATAGCGGCCATTGACATAGGAGAACTGATGGTCGGCTCGGGCACGTGCCGCATCGGGGATGCCAGCACGCCCCACCACGCTCACATGGCCTGATTGGTAATGCACACTGATAGAGTTCTCTAAGAAGTCATCCCCCAACACATCGGCTAAGCGGCGGTCGAGTGCGCTCATCCGTTGCGCATTGAGGTCTTCGCCAGAGGCTAGATCAATTGTTTGAGCACGCCATTGCTCGACCAACTTGCCTTCGTGCCAAATGGCAAAGCCCACCTCGGGGCGCGTCAGGGCGTGGCGGCGCACGGCCTCTACGCAATGGGCCAATTCGGTGTGGTCTGTTTTTAAAAACTTGCGACGCGCAGGTGTGCTGTAGAACAACTCTTTGACTTCTACCGTCGTGCCTTGCGCGCGTGCCGCCGGCTGCAACTCGCCACTGCGACCATCGAGCCGCATGGCACTGTCTTGGCTGGCGGTGCGTGACAGCACCGAAAGCTCCGATACCGATTGGATCGCTGCCAATGCTTCACCACGAAAGCCCATGGTGCCCACGGACTCCAACTCGTTCAAGCTGGTGATCTTGCTGGTGGCGTGGCGCTTCAAGGCCACAGGTAGCTCTGCCGCGGGGATACCAACGCCGTTGTCTTCCACGCTGATGAGGCGCACGCCCCCTGCGAGCAAGCGCAAGGTGATTTGTGTGGCCCCTGCATCGAGTGCGTTGTCCACCAGTTCGCGCACCACGGAGGCAGGGCGTTCCACCACCTCGCCAGCGGCGATTTGGCTGATGAGTTCGTCTGGGAGTTCGCGGATCGCGCGTGGGGGTTGGGTAGCAGGATGCACAGGCTTATTTTAGAGGCAGGGATAATGCTGCACATGGAACTTATTACCTTCTTGATCGACTTCATTCTGCACATCGACCGTTATTTGGAGGCCTTTGTGCAAGCCAATGGCACTTGGGTCTATGCCTTGCTGTTTCTCATCATCTTTGTGGAGACCGGTTTGGTGGTCATGCCCTTCTTGCCTGGCGACTCGTTGCTGTTTGTAGTGGGGGCCATGTGCGGCGTGGGTTTGATGGACTATGGTGTGTCCGTGGCTTTGCTGTTGACCGCTGCGGTGGCAGGCAACCAAACCAACTACACCATCGGCCGCTTCTTTGGACCCAAAGTGTTTGCGTGGGAGGACTCCAAGTTTTTCAACCGCCGCGCGTTTGACCAAGCCCATGCGTTTTACGACCGCCACGGCGGTATCACCTTGGTGGCTGCGCGTTTCATGCCCTTTGCGCGGACTTTTGCCCCCTTTGTGGCGGGGGTGGCGCAGATGACGCGTCGCAAATTCACCTTCTTTGACGTGTTGGGCGGTGCTTTGTGGGTGGGGGGCATCGTCACCGCGGGTTATTTTTTTGGCAATATCCCTTGGGTCAAGGCGAACCTCGAAAAAATCATTTGGGGTTTGATCTTGGTGCCCAGTGCGCTGGCCATAGGGGGTTCATGGAAGGCCTCACGCGCCTCCCCAGCAGACGCCCGTTAACAGCGTGGCGTTATGAAAGGTCGCGGTTCATGCGGCGCGCATCGCGCAGCATGAACAAATACAAGCCCTCTACCTTGTCACGAGCCCAAGGTGTTTTGCGCAAAAACTTCAAACTAGACCCCACGCTGGGGTCGTGTGTGAAGCAGCGGATGTTGATCCGCTGGCCCAAACTCTCCCAGCCATAAAAGTCGGCCAGCTCGGTGACGATGTGCTCCAGCGTCAGGCCGTGCAATGGGTTTTTGGGTTGTTCGGGTGTTTGTTCAGGCTTGTGTGTCATGGGGCTTAGGTGTTGCGTACCCGTGCCAATGGCGGGTTGCGCAAAAAGTAGCGTTCAATGCTTTTCATCAGCGCGTTGGCCAGTTCGTTTTGGTAGCTGTCGCTGATCAAGCGGGCTTCTTCATCGGGGTTGCTGATGAAGGCGGTTTCTACCAACACGCTGGGGATGTCTGGTGCTTTGAGCACCGCAAATCCTGCTTGCTCCACATGTGGTTTGTGTAGTTTTCCGATGCGGCGAATTTGTCCCAGCATCTCACTGCCGAGCTTCAGGCTGTCGTTGATTTGTGCTGTGGTGCTCATGTCAAGCAAGGTGCGTTGCACCGTGGCATCTTGGGTCTTGATGTTCAGGCCACCAACCAAGTCAGCGCGGTTTTCTTGTTTGGCCATCCAACGCGCTTGTGCGCTAGACGCTGCGCCTTGACTGAGCGCAAACACACTCGCACCTCGGGCATCTGGCGTCATGAACGCATCGGCGTGGATGCTCACAAACAAATCGGCTTGAACACGGCGGGCTTTTTCAACCCGCTGGTTGAGTGGCACAAAGAAATCTGCATCCCGTGTGAGGTAGGCCCGCATCGGTAAGTTGCCGTGTTTGGTTTGAATCACGGTGCTGTTGATGCGCTCACGCATACGGCGGGCGATTTGCAACACCACGTCTTTTTCTTTGGTGCCGCGTGGGCCAATGGCCCCTGGGTCTTCGCCGCCGTGGCCCGGGTCGAGTGCGACGATGATGTAACGCTCACCGTCTTGTGTTGGCTGTGCCACCGAGGCTGCGGTGGTGATGGGGGCCGAGGCTACGGGTGTGGGCGCCTCGAGCTTGCGGTTTTGGCTCGCCATCAAGTCACCCACAGGGTCTGCATGGGTGCCGAGCTTGGAGGGGGGCGGGGGCGTTGGGGGGGCCGTCATCGACGGCGCGTTGAATGTACTGCCGCCTTTGAGCTTGTCCACGATCAAGGCTTCCAGCGGGTCCGCCACTTCGGAGGGATACAGGTCCAGCACCAAGCGGTGTTGGTACTGGGTGTTGCCCGTGATGACTGGCAGCAAGTTGAACACTTGTGGCTTGACCATTTGGCGCAAGTCCAGCACCAAGCGCACGGTTTTGTTAGCGTACTGGCCCACCCGCACCCCAGTGATGTAGGGGTCATCCGATCGAACTTTGCCGACCCACTCTTTGAGGGCGGGGTTGAGTTCGATGCCTTCAATGTCCACCGCCAAGCGTGGCGGGTTGGCCACGAAGAGAGGCACGGTTTTGAGTTCGGTGTCGCTTTCAATCGTGACGCGCGTATAGGCCGAAGCGGGCCATACGCGCACGGCCAGGATGCTGGCACCCCAGGCAATGCCTGTGCTGCCCAACAGCAGGGCGAGTGAGCCACCTTGTAACAGGCGGCGTCGGTGGATGCCTGTGTGTGCGCTCATGCCAGCAAGGCCTGTCCGCGTGCGGTGAGGGCGCTGATGCGCACGTGGCGTTGTGCATCGTCGGCCACGTCGATGTGGAGCTCTAGGTCTGGCGTGGGCATCACGCCTGCGGTGTTTTGCGGCCACTCGCACAGCTTGAGGCTGGGACTGGCGAAGATGTCACGAAAGCCCGCGTCTTCCCACTCGCGTGGATCGCTGAACCGGTAAAAGTCAAAGTGCCACACCTCGCCCGCTGCCACGGTGTAGGGTTCGACCACCGCATAGGTGGGGCTTTTGATGCGGCCTTCGACACCCAAGGCCTGCAACAGGTGGCGCACGAAGGTGGTTTTGCCCGCGCCCAAATCGCCGTACAAGGCGATGCAAGCGTTCAAGTCAGCGCGTGTCAATGCCGCGGCCAGCTGCGCGGCAAACGCAGCGGTAGCGGCTTCATCGAGCCAAGCAAGAGTTTTTACAATCAGGGAATTATTCAAGCCAATTATTCAAAGGTGTCCGTTGTCTATCGATTACCAATTGTTGCTCACGCAAATTCAGGCTCTCGGGCAATCACTGGGATTTTCGCAAATTGCGGTGGCCCCTTTGGATTTGTCTTCGGCCGAGCCGCATTTGCAACATTGGCTGTCGCAAAACTTCCAAGGCAGCATGGACTATATGGCCCGCCACGGCATGAAACGTGCCCGTCCTGCCGAGCTAGTGCCCGGAACCCTGAGCGTGCTGACCGCCCGCATGAACTACTTGCCGCGCGACACTGCTGAGGACTGGCAAGACGCCGAGTGGCAACGCCTGCGCAATCCGAAGGAGGCCGTGGTGTCGGTCTACGCCCGAGGGCGCGACTACCACAAGGTGTTGCGCCAACGCCTTGACACCTTGGCCCAGCAGGTGGATGCCTTGCTGGCCGACACCATGAATCCCCACGGCTTTGAATACCGCGCCTTCACCGATTCGGCTCCTGTGCTTGAGGCCGAGCTGGCCACGCGCAGTGGCCAAGGCTGGCGCGGCAAACACACGCTGGTGCTCAACCGCGAAGCGGGCTCGATGTTTTTCTTGGGCGAGATTTTTCTCAATGTGGCTTTGCCCGCGTCCGAACCCGCCAGTGCCCACTGCGGCCAATGCACTGCCTGCATCGATGTGTGCCCCACAAAGGCCATTCTCGCGCCCGGCTTGGTGGATGCACGGCGCTGCATTTCGTACCTGACGATTGAGCACGATGGCCCGATTGATGAGCCGCTGCGCCCCTTGATGGGCAACCACATCTATGGCTGCGACGACTGCCAGTTGATTTGCCCTTGGAACAAGTTCGCCCAAGCGTCGACCTTGCCCGACTTTGATGTGCGTAGGGGCTTGGTGGGGCAAGACATCGCCCACTTATTGGCATGGGACGAGGCAGACTTTTTGACGTTTACCGAAGGCAGCCCGATTCGTCGCATCGGCCATGTGCGCTGGCTGCGCAACTTGGCCGTGGCGGCGGGCAACGCGCTGCGCCATGCGGACAACCCAGCCTTGCGCCAAGCGCTGCAAGCGCAGCTCACCCACCCCAGTGCGCTGGTGCGTGAGCATGTGCAATGGGCGCTGACTCAGCAGACGGTTTAACGTGCGTTGGATTGCATGGTGGTTAACGCTCGGTTGGCTTTGACCGCTTGGCCCAGCTCAATCACAGCCAGTGCGTAGTAGCTGCTCCAGTTGTAGCGTGTCACCACATAAAAGTTGTCTGTGCCCGCCACATAGCTGGGGGCATCGTCGCCGTTGAATAGTTCAACCAAAGCTAAGGGTCCGTTGTGTTTTTGGGCCTCTGCCTCCAGCACCGCGCCTTTGGCTGTGAAGTTGCTCACGCTGAACGAGGGCAAGATGTCGGGGGCCAACAAGGTGGTTTTGTCCAAACGTGCTTCGTCAAAGCTCACGGGGTAGTGGGTGGGCATGCCAGTTTGCCAGCCAAAGGTTTTGAAGTAGTTGGCGATGGAGCCAATGGCGTCCACAGGGCTGTTGCGCAGGTCGATGCGGCCATCACCATCAAAGTCCACCGCAAACTTGGCCACGCTGGAGGGCATGAATTGAGGCCAGCCCATGGCTCCAGCAAAGCTGCCAGTGGCACGGGCATCGCCTTGTTGCTTGGCTTGCACTAAGAAATTGCCCAACTCAGATTTAAAGAAGGCTTGGCGTTCCGCCGCACGTGGGTGTGAGGAAGGAAAGTTCAGGGTGAGCGTGGTCAAAGCATCAAGCACCCGGTAGTTGCCCATGTTTTGGCCATAAAAAGTGGCGGATTCAAGGACGAAGTGCAACACGCTTTAACGAGGCATGGAATACCTCGTGAGGTGTCTTGAATCCTAGTCGCTTTCTGGGGCGGTGATTCAATCGGTTTTCAATCATAGTCAATTCCTCATCCGTCACGGTTTC
>NZ_JAVKLW010000125.1:0-13910 GCF_031538885.1 Limnohabitans sp. | reverse complement strand
GTTCTACAACCACCGCAGAATTCACTCTACATTGGGCTATGTCAGCCCGATGCAGTTTGAGAAAAGCTGGAACGCGGCACAGCTATTGAAGGCCGCATAATTGACCAGCTAAGAGGTACGTCCAACAGGGGCAGGTTCACTATAGTTCATTCATCTCTTTTTTTCTGGAGCAAACACATGGCCTACGAATTCATCACCGTCCACACCGAAGCCAACAAAGTAGGCGTCATCACACTCAACCGTCCCAAGCAGCTCAATGCACTGAACGCAGACCTGATGATTGAGTTGGGCCACGCCCTCAAAGCGTTTGATGCCGATGAAGCGATTGGCTGCATGGTCATCACAGGCAGTGAAAAAGCATTTGCCGCAGGTGCGGACATCGGCGCCATGGCGACTTACAGCTTTGCCGATGTGTACAAAAACGACTACATCACCCGCGACTGGGAGACCATCCGCAGCATCCGCAAACCCGTCATTGCCGCAGTCAGTGGCTTCGCCTTGGGCGGTGGGTGTGAATTGGCGATGATGTGCGACTTCATCATTGCCGCTGACAACGCCAAGTTTGGCCAGCCCGAAATCAAACTCGGCGTCATCCCTGGCGCAGGCGGCACACAACGCTTGCCACGCGCGGTGGGCAAATCTAAAGCCATGGATTTGGCGCTGACAGGGCGCATGATGGACGCCGTGGAGGCAGAGCGTGCAGGCTTGGTCAGCCGTGTGGTGCCATTGGACAAACTGATGGAAGAGACCTTGGGTGCCGCCCTCATGATTTGTGGCTACTCTCAAATCGCCGCCATGGCTGCCAAAGAGTCGGTGAATCGCGCCTTTGAAGGCAGCTTGACCGATGGTGTGATGTTTGAGCGCCGCCTGTTCCACGCCTTGTTTGCCACAACCGACCAAAAAGAAGGC
Source organism: Limnohabitans sp. (assembly GCF_031538885.1). Lineage (GTDB taxonomy): Bacteria > Pseudomonadota > Gammaproteobacteria > Burkholderiales > Burkholderiaceae_C > Limnohabitans. The sequence goes on along the minus strand of NZ_JAVKLW010000125.1, from coordinate 13,001 downwards.
ATGGATGCGTTCGTCAACAAACGTCCTGCCGCCTTCAAGAACCAATAAGCTCGCACTAAAAGCCCACGGCTTGTGGACTTTTAGGCACTCGTTACCATGCGGCCATCTGAATCAAAAAACGCCGCATGGAACTCTTGAGCGACCCACAAACATGGATTGCCTTTGCCACCCTCACCGCACTCGAGCTGGTGCTAGGCATTGACAACATCATCTTCATCTCGATCTTGGTGGACAAACTGCCACCCGATAAGCGTGAGTTGGCACGCCGCATCGGTCTGTTCATGGCCATGTTCATGCGCATTGGTTTGCTGTTGTTGCTGTCGGTGATTGTGGGTTTGGTCGCGCCTTTGTTCACGGTGTTTGACCAAGCGATTTCAGGTCGTGATTTCATTTTGATTTTGGGTGGCCTGTTCCTGATTTGGAAAAGCACGGGTGAAATTCACCAATCGCTCGAAGGTGAAGAAGCACACAGCAGCAACGCCGTAGCTAACTCGATGACCTCCGTGATTGTGCAAATCATGCTGATTGACTTGGTGTTCTCGCTCGACTCCATCATCACCGCTGTGGGCATGGTGGATGAGGTGGCGATCATGATTGCAGCGGTGGTCGTGTCGGTGGGTTTGACGATGGCCTTTGCTGCGGGGATTGGCCGCTTTGTGTCGAACCACCCCTCCATCAAGATGCTGGCCCTCGCCTTCTTGGTGGTGGTGGGTGTGGTGTTGATGGCTGAAGGTATGGGCAACCACATCCCCAAAGGCTATATCTACTTCGCAATGGCGTTCTCAGTGATGGTGGAGATGATCAACATCCGCTTTCGTCAACGCGCAAAGCAGGTAGAGCATTTACACAAAATCTAGGGCACGTCCAACAGGGGCAGGTTCAATCTTTGTAATGCGAACCCGCTCTTGTGCTTAGGTCATTTGCTAAAAATCCTGATTCATTTAATGAGGATTTTGATGACCTCACTGCACACCACGACTACCACATCACGGGAAATTTCTGCCGTCCAGACCTTGGATCTATTGCTGCATCAGGCATTAGAACAACTCGCGTCAGATATTCATGTCGAAAGTGGCGAGGACTACTTTCGCGTTCGCTTTCGCATTGATGGCCAATTGCGCATCGCAGCCACGCCGGCACTGAAGTTGCGCGACTCGGCTGTATCACGTTTGAAAGTCCTTGCACGAATGGATATTGCTGAAAAACGCGTGCCTCAAGATGGACGAATTCAGTACGCCTACAAAGGCCAAACCGTTGATTTACGTGTCAGCTCTTTGCCCACACTACACGGAGAAAAAATAGTAGTGCGCATTTTGAATTTTTCTCGAGAAAGACCAGGACTCGGTGCTCTAGGATATGAACAAGATGACCGCACCAAATTACTTCACGCACTCAAACGCCCACATGGCCTGATTCTGATGACGGGCCCGACAGGGTCTGGAAAGACACTGTCTCTTTATAGCTGTCTTGAACTGCTGAACCGAACAGAAGTGAACATTTCAACCGTTGAAGATCCATCAGAAATTCACCTTCCGGGCGCGAATCAAGTCAATATCAATGAACGTGCTGGATTGACGTTTGCCACCACACTACGTGCGCTGTTACGTCAAGATCCTGACATCATCATGGTTGGAGAAATTCGTGACTTAGAAACAGCCGAGATGGCTATTCAAGCCGCTCAAACAGGCCACTTAGTTTTGTCCACACTGCATACGAACGATGCCCCCAGCACCTTAGCGCGTTTGCGTCATATGGGCATTCCGGCATTCAATGTTGCGGCTAGCGTCAGTCTCATCACGGCGCAACGTTTGATTCGTCGTTTGTGCGAGCACTGCAAGTGCGTCATAGAGGGCGACCAAGTCGAGCTCATTCTTAATGCCCTGCATCCGCAAGACAGCCAATACATCGCGGCGCATTCAGGCACACGCGCTAAGCTGTACAAGGCCGCTGGCTGCGCAGCTTGCGACAAAGGCTACAAAGGACGCATTGGCATTTACCAAGTCATGCCTATCAGCGATGCCATGCAAACACTCATACTGCGCGACAGCGACACGCAGACATTGGCAGTGCAAGCCTCCATAGAGGGCATACGTACACTGCGGCAAGCGGGGTTACTGAAGGCTTTGTCTGGCATGACCACTCTAGATGAAGTCATGACCCTCACAACACATGGCTAAGCACCGCTACGCTTGGTTTGGTAATGATCGGCTCGGCGCTCGGTTGCGCGGGGAGATGTACGCCGACAACAAGAACGAAGTCTCTCAATGGTTACACCAGCAGCGCATTCGCCCCACCCGCATTCAGTATCAATTGAATTTACCGCCTTGGCTCACACGCCCACGATGGAACAACATTCAGACAGGAGAGATCAGTCAAATGACGCGACAATTAGCCACCCTGTTGCATGCTGGCGTGCCATTGCTTCAATCGTTAGACATACTCCACAAAGGCCTGTCTGCTGGCGCCCTAAAAACAGTAATTCACACGATCCGTACTCAAATTGAAAATGGCGCTGCACTAAACCAAGCCTTGAGACAGCACCCCACTTTCGACGCGTTTTACTGCAACTTAGTCGCTGTTGGCGAAGTGGCTGGCATGCTGGATGTGATCCTTGATCGGTTGGCCCATCACCTTGAGAAAACTCAAGCGCTCAAAGCGACTGTTCGCTCGGCAATGCTCTATCCCGCTGCCATTCTTGTCATTGCGGTGACGGTCCTCACACTTATTTTGGTATTTGTCGTTCCCGCCTTCCAAAACATCTTCTCGTCTTTTGGCGCTGACTTGCCTTGGCTTACGCAAATGGTGATTGCACTCAGCGAGAACTGTCAACGCTATGGATTGATGTTCCTCGCGCTTTTTACGGGTGCAGCGTGGTGGGCACAACGCTTGGTGAAACAACGTATCACTTGGCAACGCGCGCTCCATCGTTTTTTATTGCGCATTCCCATTGCAGGTGAACTGATTCGTCATGTCTGCACCGCGCGTTGGACACGCACTTTAGCGACATTGTTTGGTGCAGGCGTTCCTGTCACTGAAGCGCTTAATGCAGCTCAAGGCGTCACAGGCAATCCTTTGTTCCAAACCGCGACACTCAGCATCCAGGCGCAATTGATGCGAGGAAAATCTCTTTCACAGGCGCTGGGGGACATGGAGGCGCTCTTCCCGCCGATGGTCGGACAAATGTGCGCCATCGGCGAAGAGTCGGGTGCGCTCGACCATATGCTGACCAAAACGGCCGAGTACTATGAACGCCAAGTCGATCACACCGTCACGAGACTGTCTACACTCATAGAGCCTTTCATCATGGTGGTGTTAGGTGTGCTGATTGGTGGCTTGGTGATGGCTTTGTATCTTCCTATTTTTCAACTGGGACAAGTCGTATGACTTGGCTACTCGCCTTTGGTTTGGGCCTACTGCTTGGCAGTTTTGCGAATGTCTTGATTCATCGCTTGCCACGCAAGGTCATGGCAGATCACCACGCGCATCACACCACTGAGCGTTATGACTTGTGCTGGCCCGCCTCGCACTGCCCTCACTGTGAGACCCCTCTGAAATTGCGACACAACATTCCTTTGCTCAGTTTCATTTGGCTCAAGGGGCGATGTGGTTTTTGCCAACAACCCATCAGCGCAGTCTATCCGTGGATTGAACTGACCACAGGCTTGATGTGGGTCACATGCGCTTGGCATTGGGGATTCAACGTCACAGCACTTTGCTGGGCCGTCTTTGCCACCACCCTCTTGGCCTTGGCTGTGATCGATTGGCAAACCACGCTGCTCCCCGATGATTTGACTCAAGCGCTGGTGTGGAGCGGGCTGATCGCTTGCGCCAGTGGCTGGCTACCACTGAGCCTAGATCAATCTGTCTGGGGTTCCGTGATCGGCTACAGCGTGTTGTGGTGCGTTGCCACGACGTTTGAGCGCATCACAGGCAAGCAAGGTATGGGGGCGGGTGATTTCAAATTGCTGGCAGGTCTAGGCGCTTGGCTTGGGCCATTGGCGTTGATTCCGTTGCTCATCTTCGCTAGCTTGAGTGGTGCTGTCTTTGGTTTGACACTCAAATTCACACATCGGCTAAATCCTGACGGCTATGTGCCTTTTGGCCCTTTTTTAGCTGCTGCGGGCATGTTGATCGCTGTGATCGGCACGGCCCCTTTGTTCATCTGGCTAGGTTAGTCATTTTTTACATAGACTTAGGCTCATGAATGCACGCACACATGCAAACAACACGCTGCGCATAGGGCTCACAGGAGGCATTGGCAGCGGCAAAAGCACTGTCGCGACCCTGCTTGTAAAATGCGGGTGCGCCTTGGTCGATGCCGATGCCATCGCCCGTCACGTCACGGCGGCCAGTGGCACAGCCATGACTGCCATTGCAGCAAACTTCGGTGCTGATTTTGTACTGCCAAACGGTGCGCTTGATCGTGACCGCATGCGAGCCCATGTATTCAACCATCCATCCGCCAAGCAACGCCTTGAGGCCATCATCCACCCCTTGGTTGCCATCGAAACCGAGCGGCAAGCCCAAGCCGCTGTTGAGGCGGGTCACTGGACCATTGTGTTTGATGTGCCGCTGCTGGTCGAGTCTGATCGTTGGCGCACGCAAGTTGACCGTGTATTGGTGGTCGACTGTCTTGTCGAAACTCAAATTCAACGGGTCATGGCGCGTAACAATTTCCTTGAAGAAACCGTCAAAAACATCATTGCGGCACAAGCCAGACGCGCCCAGAGACTGGCTGCGGCTGATTGGGTGATTTATAACGACAAGTTATCCTTGCAAGCCTTGGACAAACTTGTTTCAACTTTATCCATTCGGTCTCGTTGACAGAGGCGAAGAACGATGACAAACGGTTATAATCTTTCCTATTACAGCAGTTCATCTCTGACACTTTTTTCCGCGTGATTCTGTACGAACATCCCTTCAACGAACGTGTGCGCACCTATCTGCGCTTGGAACATTTGTTTCAGCGTTTTGAAGAACTGACATCACGCAACCATCCCGTTGACAACCACTTTGCGCTGACCACCTTGTTCGAGTTGGTCGAAGCGGGTGGGCGCACCGACCTCAAATCCGATGTTCTGAAAGACTTAGAACGTCACAAGCAGCAGTTCAATTCTTTGCGCGGCAATCCCTCAGTTTCTGAAACTGCGCTGCAACAGTTACTCGACAACATTGACCACTGCTTCAATGGACTCAATGGGGCCATGGGCAAGATTGGACAAAACATCACAGAGAACGAATGGCTCTGCGCCTTGCGCAACCGCGTAGCCATTCCTGGCGGTACTTGCTGTTTTGATTTGCCCGCTTACCACGCTTGGCAGCAACAAAGCTCAGACCTGCGTCGTGCAGACATCATGCGCTGGTTCGAAGTCTTTCAACCCATGAGAAATTCGGTCAATTTGCTACTGTCACTGATGCGCGACACAGGTACGACACAAAAAATGATGGCCCTTGGCGGGCAGTTCCAACAATCACTGGCGCAAGGCAAGTTCCAGCTGATGCGTGTTGCCATTGATCCTGCGTTAGGTTTCATTCCAGAAATCAGCGGTAATCGTCTGATGATTTGGGTGCGCATGATGCGCCAAGACGGCGATGGTCGTTTGCAGCACAGCACCGACGATGTATCTTTTGAAATGGCTCTTTGCGTCTAAGCCATGAATGACGCTGAGGTTCGCATCGTGGTTTGCCCGCAATGCAGCGGGCCTAGTCGCTACGAAGCAGCCAATGTGTATCGGCCTTTTTGCGGTGAGCGTTGTCGCAATATAGATTTAGGCGCGTGGGCCAATGAAGAACATCGCTTGCCAGATCAAACACCGCAAGACGACACCGACTTCGAAAACACGCCTCTCCAATAATTCCTTCATACAGCTGAAGCGCTGTGTGTCTCACCTTCAAAACCACGCTCTTGCGCAAACCACTGCAACACGGGGATGGTGCCCGGCAGGACAGGACTGACCATCACGGGTAACTGCTGCCATGCAAAAGACTGTGACTCCAACATCTGCAAAGCCCCTGTCCACTGCGTGACCTTGCAAAAGTTCAGTTGAACCAATGCGTGTGGGTAGTCGATGCGTTCGGTCTTCCACAGCCGACAATCTTGGCTCGTGATGCCAATTTCTTCTTGTAGCTCTCGACGCAAAGCTTGCTCGACAGTCTCCCCCGCTTCGAGCTTGCCACCCGGAAACTCCCAGAAGCCCGCATAGGCCTTACCCTCGGGACGGCTGGTGAGTAAAAAGGCACCGTCGGCTTTTACCAAAACGCCCACCGCCACCTGCACCAAGCCACGATCTATTGACCGTGGCTGGTCCGCATCCACCACACGCACACATGTTTCAACCATTGATTAAGCGGCGTGCTTGCCCGCGTAGTCGCGTGCAAATTGATAAGCAACACGGCCGCTGCGTGAGGCACGCTCCAACGCCCACACCAGGGCCTCAGGCTTGGCTGCCTCAATCTCAGCGGGCTTGACACCAAACGATGCGAGCCACTGCGCGGCAATCGTCAGATATTCGTCTTGACTGAAAGGGTAAAAACTCACCCACAGGCCAAAGCGCTCAGACAAAGAAATCTTCTCTTCAACTCCTTCACCCGGATGAATTTCACCATCATCGGTGTGGGTGTAGCTGAGGTTTTCTTTCATGTATTCGGGTAACAAATGGCGACGGTTGCTGGTGGCGTAAATCAACACATTCGGTGTGGCCGCTGCAATCGAGCCATCCAAAATTGACTTGAGAGCTTTGTAGCCAGGCTCGCCGTCTTCAAAGCTCAGGTCATCACAAAAAATCATGAATTTTTCTGGACGCACGGACACCAACTCGATGATGTCCGGCAAATCGGTCAGGTCATCTTTGTAGACCTCAATCAAACGCAGACCTTGCGGCCCATACGCATTCAAGCAGGCTTTGATGAGTGATGATTTGCCTGTACCACGCGCGCCCGTGAGCAGCACATTGTTGGCAGGCAAGCCCTTCACAAACTGCTCTGTGTTGCGTTGGATTTTTTCTTTTTGCCCATCAATTTCTTGCAGATCCGCCAACCCCAGCTTGGCTACATGACGCACAGGCTCTAAGCCTCCACGACCGCTGCTACGTTTGCGGTAACGAAACGCCACACTGGCCAACCAATCAGGTTCGACCATGGGTTGAGGCAACACCAGCTCAATGCGCGCCATCAAGGCCTCGGCGCGTTGCATCAAGCGTTCGAGTGAATGGAGAGCGTCGGTCATCAGCTGCGGTAGTCAGCGTTGATGCTGACATAGTCATGGCTCAGGTCACAGGTCCACACGGTGTCGCTGGCCGTGCCACGTCCCAACACCACGCGCACCGTGATTTCAGACGGCTTCATCACACGTTGTCCCTCTTCTTCGCGGTACGCGGGATGACGCCCCCCTTGGATGGCCACATGCACATCGTCCAAATACAAATCGATGCCTGTTTGGTCAAGGTCAGTGATACCCGCATAACCCACAGCCGCCAAGATACGACCCAAGTTAGGGTCGCTGGCAAAGAAAGCAGTTTTCACCAAAGGTGAATGCGCAATGGCGTAAGCCACTTGGCGGCACTCGGCACTGGTGTTGCCGCCTTCGACATGCACGGTGATGAACTTGGTGGCGCCTTCGCCATCGCGCACGATGGCTTGAGCCAATTGCCGCGCCACATGTAACATGGCTTGCAACAAGGCTTGACCCTCTGTACTTTGCAAACTCGTGATGGGTGCATGCTGCACTTTATTGGTGGCAATCACCACGAACGAGTCGTTGGTCGATGTATCGCCATCCACGGTGATGCGGTTGAACGAACCTTCGGCCAAAGCTAAAGACAACTCTTTCATCAACACAGGGGCGACACAAGCATCTGTCGCCACATAACCCAGCATGGTCGCCATGTTGGGACGAATCATGCCAGCGCCTTTGCTGATACCGGTGACGCTCACCGTGGCATCGCTAATTTGCACTTGGGTGCTGGCTGCTTTGGGCACGGTGTCTGTGGTCATGATGCCCTCAGCGGCATCAGCCCATTGTTGCGCGTTACCGGCTTGGCCCGCTGCGGCAATGGCCGCTGGCATGCCCGCGATGATGCGGTCATGAGGCAATGGCTCCATGATCACACCCGTTGAAAACGGCAGCACTTGATTGGGCGAAACATGCAAGGCCTCTGCCAAAGCCACACAGGTTTCGCGGGCGCGCTTCAAGCCTTCCTCACCTGTACCCGCATTGGCGTTACCCGTGTTGATGATCATGGCGCGAATGCCTTGACCAGAATCTAGGTGCTCACGGCACACTTGAACTGGCGCAGCACAAAAACGGTTTTGTGTGAAAACACCGCTGACAGAAGCATCTTCGTCAATTAATACGACCGTCAAGTCTTTGCGGCCTGCTTTGCGTATGCCCGCTTGTGTAACGCCGATGCGCAGACCTGCGATGGTGTGCAGGTCTGCGACATTGGGAGGAGTGAGGTGAACAGCCATAAAACTTAAGCCAACTTACCGTGACAGAACTTGAATTTTTTACCGCTACCACATGGACAAGGCTCGTTGCGCCCCACTTGCGGCATAGGGTCAGCAAAAGTTGCTTCATCCGTAGTGGTCACAGATTGTCCTGACTCATCCGGCGCGGTATACGTCACGTTGCGCAAACTCTCCGCACGATCTTCTAGCTCACTCGCAGCTTGTTCGATTTTCTCGTTGGATTCAATCTTGACGGTCATGAGCACGCGGGTCACTTCGTTCTTCACCAAATCAAGCAGCTGCCCAAACAACTCAAACGCTTCGCGCTTGTACTCTTGCTTGGGTTGCTTTTGCGCATAACCGCGCAAGTGGATGCCTTGGCGCAGATAGTCCAAAGCGGCCAAATGCTCACGCCAATGGCTGTCGATGTTTTGCAGCAAGACCACGCGCATGAACGGCGTGAATTGTTCAATGCCAACGCGCTCAAGCTTGGCTTGGAAAGCGGCATGCGCCGCCTCCACCACTTGCTCCAGAATTTCTTCACCCGTGATGGCTGATGCTTGCTGCACAGTTTCTTGCAGCGGCAACTCGATCAACCATTCTTGCAGCAGGGCACGCTGCAAGCCAACCATGTCCCATTGCTCTTCCACAGACTCTTCGGGCACGTATTGACGCACGAAGTCGGTAAAACTGCCTTCACGCAAACTGGCGATTTGAGCCGTCAGGTCGGTGGCATCCAAGATATCGTTGCGCTGTTGGTAGATCACGCGGCGCTGGTCGTTCGAGACATCGTCGTATTCCAATAATTGCTTGCGAATATCAAAGTTGCGCGCTTCGACTTTGCGCTGCGCGCTCTCGATGCTGCGTGTGACAATGCCCGCCTCGATGGCCTCGCCCTCTGGCATCTTCAACCGATCCATGATGGCTTTGACTCGCTCACCCGCAAAAATGCGCATGAGCGAGTCATCCAAGCTCAAATAAAAACGCGAAGAACCTGGGTCACCTTGACGGCCTGAACGACCACGCAACTGGTTGTCAATGCGACGCGACTCGTGACGTTCGGTCGCGATGATGCGCAGACCGCCCAAAGACTTCATATACTCATGGTCCTTGGCCCACTGCACACGTAAGGCATCAATTTGTTTTTGCTTTTCTGTAGCGTCTAACGACTCATTGGCTTCAACTTCAGCAATCGCTTTTTCAACGTTGCCACCTAACACAATGTCAGTCCCACGGCCCGCCATGTTGGTCGCAATGGTGATCATCTTGGCGCGACCTGCTTGCGCGATGATGGTGGCTTCGCTGGCGTGTTGTTTGGCATTGAGCACTTGATGCGGCAACTTGGCCAGCTCCAACATTTCCGCAATCAGCTCCGAGTTTTCAATCGATGTCGTCCCCACCAACACGGGTTGACCTCGTTCGTAACACTCGCGAATGTCGTCAATCGCTGCCACGTATTTTTCGGCCGTGGTTTTGTACACGCGGTCCAGTTGATCGTCACGTTTACTGATGCGATTCGGTGGAATAACCACGGTTTCCAAACCGTAAATTTCTTGGAACTCGTAGGCTTCGGTATCTGCTGTACCAGTCATGCCGCCGAGCTTGTTGTACAGGCGGAAATAGTTTTGGAAGGTGATGGATGCGAGTGTTTGGTTCTCGGCTTGAATTTCAACACTCTCTTTGGCTTCCACCGCTTGGTGTAAGCCATCGCTCCAACGGCGACCAGACATCAAACGTCCGGTGAACTCATCCACGATGGTGATCTCACCATTTTGAACCACATAGTGTTGATCGCGGTGGTACAGGTGATTGGCACGCAAAGCTGCGTACAAGTGGTGCATCAAACTGATGTTGGCGGGGTCATACAAAGAAGCGCCTTCAGCCAACAAACCATTGGCGGCCAAAATGCGTTCGGCATTTTCGTGACCTTGCTCTGTCATGAACACTTGGTGTGATTTTTCATCCACCGTGAAGTCGCCGGGCGTGATGATGCCTTCGCCCGTGCGCGGGTCCTCTTCGCCGACTTGACGGGTCAGCATAGGCACCACGCGATTGATGGCGACATACAGCTCGGTGTGATCTTCGGCTTGACCGCTGATGATGAGCGGTGTGCGCGCCTCGTCAATCAAGATCGAATCCACCTCATCCACGATGGCGTAGTTCAGCTTGCGTTGTACGCGGTCTGCGGCCTCGTAGACCATGTTGTCGCGTAAATAATCAAAGCCGTACTCGTTGTTTGTGCCGTAAGTGATGTCAGCACGATAAGCAGCTTGTTTTTCTTCACGCGGCATTTGTGGCAAGTTGATACCCACCGACAAACCTAGCCAGTTGTACAAACGGGACATCCATTGCGCATCGCGGCTGGCAAGGTAGTCGTTCACGGTCACCACATGCACGCCACGCCCCGTCAAGGCATTCAGATACACAGGCAAAGTCGCGGTTAAGGTCTTGCCTTCGCCCGTGCGCATCTCAGAAATTTTACCTTGATGCAAGGCGATACCACCCAACATCTGCACATCGAAATGGCGCATTTTCATCACACGTTTAGACGCCTCACGCACCACGGCATATGCTTCTGGCAACAAATCATCCAAGGCTTCACCATTGGCAACGCGTGATTTGAATTCGTCCGTTTTTGCACGCAAGGCCTCGTCACTGAGCTTCTCGAGCGAAGACTCCAACGCATTGATTTGCGTGACGGTTTTGCGGTATTGCTTCAGTAAACGCTCATTGCGGCTACCGAAAATTTGAGTCAAGAAATTGAGAGCCATGCGAGCACTGCGAGGCCCCAATTTTTAGACGAAAATTAGGGACGCAAAATCCTTTGTGAAAGGCTGGATAGAAGCTTGGAATTTTAACCGTCACGGGAACCATAATGAGGCCATGGCTACACGTTCTACGCCCCATCCCGACACACTTGCTGCCTACCGTGCGCTGGGATACAACACGCCACCTAAATCCAGAGTCAGTGCGCGCGGGAAATCACAGACATTGGCCCAAGTTGTAGGGTCTGCACCTTCTTTGGCTCAACTCTCTGTGATCGCACACGACACCCAAAATCGACTCAAGTCCATTGCCCCCTTATTACCTGCATCACTGCGCACACTCGTTCAATCTGGGGGCGTGGCAGATGACGCTTGGTGCTTATTGGTACCCAACAGTTCCGTTGCTGCCAAGTTAAGGCAAACCTTACCTGCCCTTTGTGCACACTTACGTACCAAAGGCTGGAACGTGAACACGATTCGTATCAAAGTGAAATCGCACAGCTAAAGAAAAACCCGCTACGCCAAAGACGTAACGGGTTTTAGGTGGTGCCGCTTGTCGGAATCGAACTGACGACCTACCGCTTACAAGGCGGGTGCTCTACCAACTGAGCTAAAGCGGCGCAAGCAGTATTCTAACCTGAGTTTTTGCAGTTATTTCACCCGTGTGAGGGTAGGACGGCCAGATGGTGGCGTTGGCGTTGGCGGTTCATCATCGCCTTTGTTCACGTTCGCCGCATCCACTGCACTCAGCACTGGGCGAGCAGCGGTAGGTGCAGGTGTGGCATGGCCACCAGGGGCAGGGGCGGCAGCACTCACTGGGAATGACATACCTTGGCCGTTTTCTCGCGCGTAAATCGCAATCACGCGATGGATCGGCACAATGATTTCGCGCGGCACACCCCCAAAACGAGCTTTGAATTCAATGAAGTCATTGCCCAATGCCATTCCAGCAGTGGCATCGTAGCTGACGTTCAAAACGATTTCACCATTCTTCACGTACTCCAAAGGCACCTGCACCGTTTCATCCACAACAACCGCCACGTAAGGTGTAAAGCCGTTGGCGGTGCACCACTCGTGCATCGCACGCAGCAGATAGGGACGTGTAGATGATGCGTCTGGAGCGTTCAGCATACGAATTACTTGCGCATGACCTTTTCAGAAGGCGTCAATGCCTCAATGTAGGCAGGACGCGAGAAGATGCGCTCGGCATATTTGAGCAAGGGTGCCGCGTTCTTCGACAAGTCGATGCCGTAGTGATCCAAGCGCCACAGCAACGGTGCAATCGCCACATCCAACATCGAAAAGTTTTCACCCAGCATGTATTTGTTCTTCAAGAAGACGGGTGCCAACTGCGTCAAACGATCACGAATATGGGCACGCGCCTTCTCCAAGGCTTTGTCGCTGGCCTTGCTTACACGAGACTCCAATGTGGAGACGTGAGTGAACAATTCTTTTTCGAAGTTCAGCAAGAACAAACGCACACGGGCACGCTCAACGGGGTCGCCAGGCATCAGCTGAGGATGAGGGAAGCGTTCGTCGATGTATTCGTTGATGATGTTTGACTCATACAAAATGAGATCGCGCTCGACCAAGATAGGGACTTGGCCATAGGGATTCATCACATTGATGTCTTCAGGCTTGTTGTAAAGATCAACATCGCGAATTTCAAAGTCCATGCCTTTTTCGAACAAGACAAAACGGCAGCGATGTGAGTAGGGACACGTAGTTCCCGAGTAAAGCACCATCATGATGGGCGGCTCCTAAAAATCAAAAAGAGTGGCAGGCAAACCT
>NZ_JAVKLW010000124.1:0-15590 GCF_031538885.1 Limnohabitans sp. | reverse complement strand
TTGTCGCTGATAGAGCGGCGTGCGCTCTTCAAGAACAAGTCGGTGCCTTCACGGCGTGAGAGTTTGGCCTTGGGGCCTAGGTAACGTGCCACTTGAATTTCCTTATCTAATCAGCTGCTCGCTAGAAGCGAGGAGCCGCTGGGGGTTAGCCAGCGGCGGTGGGCTTGTGGTTAACAGTAAAAGACGAAAAACGCTTAGATGCGACGACGTTTTTGTGGACGGCAACCGTTGTGCGGCACTGGCGTCACGTCAGCGATCGAGTTGATGCGAATGCCCAATGCGGCCAAAGCACGCACTGAGGATTCACGACCAGGGCCTGGACCTTTGATTTCGACATCAAGATTTTTGATGCCTTGATCAACGGCAGCGCGCCCCGCAACTTCCGAAGCCACTTGAGCTGCGAAAGGTGTGGACTTGCGTGAACCCTTGAAACCTTGACCACCTGACGAAGCCCATGACAAAGCATTGCCTTGGCGGTCGGTGATGGTGATGATGGTGTTGTTGAACGATGCGTGAACGTGCGCAATGCCGTCAGCAATGTTCTTACGAACTTTTTTACGTACGCGAGAAGCTGCGCCGCTTGGAGATTTAGCCATTGTCTAATCCTGTTATTTCTTCAACGACTGGGCTGCTTTACGCGGACCCTTGCGTGTGCGAGCGTTGGTACGCGTACGTTGACCACGCATTGGCAAGCCACGACGGTGACGGAAACCGCGGTAGCAACCAATATCCATCAAACGCTTAATGTTCATAGTTGTTTCGCGACGTAAGTCGCCTTCAATCGTGAACTCGGCGATCTGGTCACGAATCTTTTCGAGATCCGAGTCAGTCAGATCTTTGATCTTCTTTGCGTAATCAATGCCGCATGCTTCGCAAATTTTACGAGCGCGTGTGCGACCAATACCGAAAATCGATGTCAAACCGATTTCAGCGTGTTTGTGCGGCGGAATGTTAATGCCAGCGATACGTGCCATGTGCGTCCTCTTTAAACCAGTTCAATCAACCTTGGCGCTGTTTGTGGCGTGGATCTGTACAGATCACACGAACCACGCCCTTGCGGCGGATGATTTTGCAGTTGCGGCAAATTTTTTTGACCGAAGCCGAAACTCTCATTTCACTCTCCTAAAACTCATTTTATTTCACACCGTTATGGCATGAAACACGACTTTTTACTTTGGCTCGTTAGAGCGTTGTTTTGAAACTTGCTTTCTTCAACAGAGAATCGTACTGTTGGCTCATCATGTAGTTTTGCACTTGGGCCATAAAGTCCATCGTCACAACCACAATAATCAGCAACGATGTACCACCGAAGTAGAAAGGCACGTTGTATTTCAAGATCAAGAACTCAGGTAACAAGCACACAAAGGTGATGTACACGGCGCCCGCAAGCGTGAGTCGAACCAAAATTTTGTCGATGTATTTGGCAGTGTGATCGCCGGGACGAATACCGGGAACAAAAGCACCGCTCTTCTTCAGATTATCCGCTGTTTCTCGGCTATTAAAAACCAAGGCGGTGTAAAAGAAGCAAAAGAAAACAATCGCAGCTGCATACAACATCACATAGACAGGCTGCCCGGGTGCAAGTGCTGCAGAAATGTCTTTGAGCCAACGCATGCCGTCACCAGAGCTGAACCAGCTCACCACAGTTGCGGGCAAAAGAATGATGGACGAGGCAAAGATGGGAGGAATGACACCGGCCATGTTTAATTTCAAGGGCAAGTGGGACGATTGACCGCCATACACTTTGTTGCCCACTTGGCGACGCGCATAGTTCACCAAGATTTTGCGTTGCCCGCGCTCCACGAATACCACGAAGTAAGTGACCAAAGCCACCACAATCACAATCAAGATGGCCGCCAAGATACTCATCGCGCCTGTACGCACCAACTCAAGCAAACCACCAATAGAACCGGGCAAGCCTGCTGCGATACCCGCAAAAATCAAAATAGAGATGCCATTGCCCAAACCACGCTCCGTGATTTGTTCGCCCAACCACATCAGAAACATAGTGCCTGCTGTCAAGCTGACCATGGCTGTCATGCGGAAACCAAAGCCTGGCACGTTCACCAAACCGGCTGATGCTTCCAACGCTAATGCAATGCCCATGGATTGGAACAAAGCCAAGCCCAAAGTGCCGAAACGTGTGTACTGCGTGATCTTGCGACGACCTGCTTCGCCCTCTTTTTTGAGTTGCTCCAAAGAAGGCAACACATAGGTGAGCAACTGCATGATGATCGATGCAGAGATGTAGGGCATGATGCCCAACGCGAACACCGTGAAGCGCGACAAAGCACCACCCGAGAACATATTAAACAAGCTCAAAATACCGCCCTGCTGGCCCTTGAAAAGTTGCTGCAACTGATCTGGGTTGATACCGGGCACAGGAATGTGTGCACCCACACGGTAAACCACCAAGGCGAACAACAAAAAGACGAGACGACGACGGAGGTCGCCGAACTTGTCGTTGTTGCCTATCAATGAAGGTTGGGTGGCCACAGAGTGCTATTCCTGTTAAATCGTGAGATTAGGCGACAGAGCCGCCAGCAGCTTCAATCGCAGCTTTAGCGCCAGCAGTCACGCCAATGCCGTTGAGCTTGACCGCGGTGGTCAGCTCACCAGTCTTGACAACTTTGACAACACGAGCAATAGAAGCCACGAGGCCAGCCGCCTTCAATGTCAACATATCCACCTCAGGAGCGCCGAGTTGTTGCAAGTCAGCCAAAGTCACTTCGTCGTTGTACTTCAACGTAGTGGACTTGAAACCGCGTTTAGGCAAACGACGTTGCAAAGGCATTTGACCGCCCTCGAAACCAACCTTATGGTAGCCACCTGAACGTGACTTTTGACCTTTGTGACCACGACCAGCTGTCTTGCCGAGGCCAGAGCCGATGCCGCGACCAACACGACGCTTGGCATGTTTCGCGCCGGGTGCGTGGGTGATGTTATTGAGTTCCATCTTTAACCTTTTACAGCACTTTGATCAGGTAGCTGATCTTGTTAATCATGCCGCGCACTGCAGGCGTGTCTTGCAACTCGCTCACAGAATTCAGTTTGCGCAAACCCAAGCCACGAACGGTGGCACGGTGCGATTCTTTGGTACCAATTGGGCTACGCACCAATTGAATCTTGACAGTTTGAGGGGTAGTCATCGAATGCTCCGAAATTAGGCGAAGATTTCTTCGATATTCTTGCCACGCTTAGCCGCCACTTCCGAAGGCGTGGTGGAATTGCTCAAGGCGTCCAACGTTGCACGAACCATGTTGTAGGGGTTCGATGTACCGTGGCTCTTTGCCACGATGTCGGTGATGCCCATCACTTCGAACACAGCGCGCATAGGGCCGCCCGCAATGATGCCCGTACCCTTAGGTGCGGGAATCATCATGACGTTTGCAGCACCGTGACGGCCATGCACCTTATGGTGAATGGTGCCGTTTTTCAACGTGACTTTGGTCATGTTGCGACGGGCTTCTTCCATCGCTTTTTGGACTGCGGCGGGCACTTCTTTCGACTTGCCTTTACCCATCCCCACGCGGCCATCGCCATCACCCACCACAGTCAAAGCAGCGAAACCGAGAATACGGCCGCCCTTAACTACTTTGGTGACGCGATTGACCGCGATCATTTTTTCGCGGAGACCGTCTTCTGGACCGTCACCCTGCGCTTTAGCTTGAAATTTAGCCATGTGTAATTTCCAATCCGATTAGAACTGCAAGCCAGCTTCGCGAGCTGCGTCGGCTAAAGCTTTGACGCGACCGTGGTAAGCGAAACCTGAACGGTCAAACGCCACTTTGTCAACGCCAGCTTTTTTCGCTTTTTCAGCGATCAGCTTGCCAATCACTTGCGCAGCATTGACGTTGCCGCCTTTGCCTGTTGCGCCCAGTTGCTTGCGCACATCGGTTTCGGCAGAAGATGCCGAGGCAACCACTTTGGTGCCACAAGCAGAAATCACGCTGGCGTAGATGTGCAAGTTGGTGCGGTTCACCATCAAACGTGCAACGCCTTGGTTGGCGATGCGGATACGTGTTTGACGTGCCCGGCGGAGTCGCTGCTCTTTTTTGGTCAACATGTTGCAGCTCCTTATTTCTTCTTGGTCTCTTTGATCGTGATCTTCTCATCCGAATAACGGATACCCTTGCCCTTGTAAGGCTCTGGGGGGCGAATCGCACGAATCTCAGCAGCCACTTGACCTACGCGTTGACGGTCAGCACCTTTAATGATGATTTCCGTAGCGGCAGGTGTTTCAACTTTGATGCCCTCTGGCATGTCTTTGTTCACGGGGTGAGAAAATCCCACCGCGAGGTTGAGCTTGCCACCTTGGGCAGCAGCTTTGTAACCCACGCCTACCAAGAGCAACTTCTTTTCGAAACCTTTGGTCACACCAGTCACCATGTTGTTCACCAACTGGCGCAATGTGCCGCTCATGGCATTTGCTTCACGTGACTCATCGACCGGCGTGAATGTCACTTGACCGGTTTCGTTGACAACCTTCACCAATGCATGGGAAGCCACCGACAGCGAACCGCCGGAACCTTTGACACTGATTTGGGCGCTATTGATTGACACATCCACACCTTGGGGGATGGTCACAGGCATTTTTCCTACTCGGGACATTTCAGTCTTTCCTTTAGCCTGCGGTTAAGCGACGTAGCACAGCACTTCACCACCGACACCGGTAGCGCGTGCTTTACGGTCAGTCATCACACCTTTAGGTGTCGTGACAATTGCCACACCCATGCCATTCATGACTTGAGGGATAGCGCCGCAGCCTTTGTAAACGCGCAAACCAGGACGGCTCACACGCTCAATGCGTTCGATCACTGGACGACCCGCGTAGTACTTGAGAGCAATCTCAAGCTCAGTCTTGCCAGCGTCTTTTTTAATTTGAAAACCGTCGATGTAGCCTTCGTCTTTCAGCACTTGCGCGATAGCGATCTTCACTTTAGAAGATGGCACCATCACAGTGGGCTTAGCCACCATTTGCGCGTTGCGGATGCGAGTCAGCAAGTCGGCGATTGGATCACTCATGCTCATATTGAATCTCCTGCCTATTACCAGCTGGCTTTGGTGATGCCGGGAATATTGCCTTGGAAGGCAAGTTCACGGATCTTGGCGCGGCCAAGGCCGAATTGGCGGAATGTGCCACGTGGACGCCCCGTAATCGCACAACGGTTACGTTGACGCGTGGGATTCGCGTTGCGTGGCAGCTTTTGCAAACCCAAACGGGCAGCTGCGCGCTCTTCATCGCTACGCTTGAAATCGTTGGCAATTGCCCTCAACTCAGTGTGCTTTGCAGCGTACTTTGCAACCAAACGGTCACGCTTGAGCTCGCGCTCGATCAATGCTTGTTTAGCCACGTGCCACCTCTGTCTTGAATGGGAAACGGAAACCTGCGAGGAGCGCCTTGCACTCTTCGTCGGTCTTGGCCGTCGTGGTGATGCTGATGTTGAGGCCGCGCAGTGCGTCGACTTTGTCGTACTCAATCTCGGGGAAAATGATTTGCTCTTTCACACCAATGTTGTAGTTACCACGACCATCGAAAGCGCGAGCAGAAATACCACGGAAGTCACGGACGCGAGGCAACGCCACGGTCACGAAACGATCCAAAAATTCATACATCCGCACGCCGCGCAAAGTCACCATGCAACCGATAGGCTGGCCTTCACGGATTTTGAAACCCGCAATCGCTTTCTTAGCCTTGGTCACCACAGGCTTTTGGCCGGCGATTTTTGTCAGGTCGCTCACAGCGTTGTCCATGACTTTTTTATCAGCCACAGCTTCGCTTACACCCATGTTCAACGTGATCTTGGTCAAACGAGGAACCTGCATGGGCGATGCATAACCGAACTTAGCAGTCAGTTCAGCCACTACTTTTTCGCGATAGTGTTGTTGGAGTCGTGCCATATTTATGCCGCCTTGATTTCTTCGCCACTGGACTTGTAAACGCGCACTTTGCCGCCGCCTGCCAGGACTTTGATGCCAACACGATCAGCCTTACCTGTAGCAGCATTGAAAATGGCTACGTTGGACTGATGGATGGGCATTGTTTTTTCAACGATGCCGCCTTGCGTACCAGCCATTGGGTTTGGCTTGGCGTGCTTCTTCACCAAGTTAATACCGTCGACCAGCAGATGGCTGTCGTCTTTACGCAGCGACACAACGCCACGTCTACCTTTATCACGCCCAGTAAGGACGATGACTTGGTCGCCTTTGCGAATCTTGTTCATTGTTAGCCCTTACAGAACTTCAGGAGCCAATGACACGATCTTCATGAACTTCTCAGTACGCAACTCGCGCGTCACTGGACCGAAGATACGGGTGCCGATAGGCTCCAACTTTGCATTCAGCAACACAGCTGCGTTGCCATCGAATTTAACGAGCGAACCGTCGCCACGGCGGATGCCTTTGGCAGTACGCACCACAACAGCGCTATACACCTCGCCTTTTTTGACGCGGCCACGCGGAGCGGCTTCTTTAATGCTCACCTTGATGATGTCACCCACGCTTGCATAGCGACGCTTAGAACCGCCGAGCACCTTAATGCACAGAACGGACTTAGCGCCGGTGTTGTCAGCGACATCTAACCGAGATTCAGTTTGGATCATTTCAATATTTCCCAACTTGCATCAGTCTTTGCTCAACTTGCGTCAAACACCGAACCGATCAGTCTTGGGCCCGTCATCCACATCGCGAACCACTCGCAACGCTTCAACTTGGGGCAGATAAAGCCCGCTTTTTTAGCGGAGCCGCAGATTATGCCATAACTTTTTGGTCCGCGTCAAACTTTTTTCGCGAATCTTTTAGGTTTCGCAGACAATTCCTGCATGTCTACACCCTCCAACCCCTCTCAAACCCTCGCATTCATTGGCGGCGGCAACATGGCCAGCGCCATCATTGGCGGCCTGATCAAGCAAGGCACGCCCGCCAAAAGCATCTTGGTGGTTGAACCTTTTGAAGAGGCGCGCCAGCGTCTACAGACCCAATTTGGCGTACGCATCTTGGCGGCCGCTGACACCACTTTGGCCAAAGCAGGCATGGTAATTTGGGCCGTCAAGCCTCAAACCTTCAAGGATGCCGCCCAGCAAACCCATGATTTCTGCACCAACGCGCTTCATTTGAGCGTCGCCGCAGGCATTCGCAGCGACAGCATCGCCAACTGGCTGGGCACCGAGCGTGTGGTGCGCGCCATGCCCAACACCCCCGCCTTGGTGGGGCTGGGTCAAACGGGCCTATTTGCCCGCGCCGCTGTGACTTCTGCAGACAAATCTTGGATTGAACAAGTCATTGCCACAACGGGTGCCCTGCTTTGGGTAGCAGAGGAACCGTTGCTCGACGCTGTCACAGCCATCTCAGGCTCCGGTCCTGCTTATGTCTTCTTTTTCATCGAAGCCATGGTCGAGGCAGGTGTGAAGATGGGCCTCACCGCCGCGCAAGCCACGCAATTGGCGATTGGCACATTTGAAGGCGCCTCGCAACTGGCCAAAAGCGCCAGCGAGCCCCCTTCTGTACTGCGCGAACGTGTCACATCCAAAGGTGGCACCACCTACGCCGCCCTCACGTCCATGCAAGAAGCACATGTCGGCGAACTGTTTCAAACTGCGCTCAAGGCCGCCCAACATCGTGCGCGTGAACTCGGCAACGAGTTTGGCGTTTAAAGCCCACACGAGTAGTGAGACAATACTTTGTTGATTTTTATTACCTTGATTCCATGAACAAACTTTTGATTTCTCTTTTCTCGGCTGCTGCTTTAGCCTTGCCTTTGACATCGACAGCACAAGCGCCGACCACGCCAGCAGCGCCCGCCGCACAACCCGAACAAGCCACCAGCCCCTCAGTAGGCAATAGCGATTCAAGCACTGCCAAAAAGGCATCTAAGAAGTCCAAGAAAAAGAAACTGAAAAAGAAAAAATCTAAAAAGAGCAAAGCTCATTAAGTCCATCGCTTAAAGCTTTCCAACAAAAAAGCGCTTGCGGCATCTGCCCAAGCGCTTTTCTTATGGCTGTTCGATGCAGCCGTCAGCGCGCAGTGTAACCCAGCGCAACGCCTGCAAACATCGTGGCACCCAACCAATGGTTCAAGCGAAATGCCCGAAAGCAACCCTCTCGCGAGCGATCTAAGATCAAAAAGAAATGCCACGCCACTTGCAACCCCGCCAAGCACAAAGCAAACGTCCAAGGGCCTCCGAGTTGCCTGCGCGCAAGCAAGCCGTACCAACCGCACAAATAAATCGCATAAAACGCCATGATGGCCGACACATCATGGCGACCCAGCGTGATGGCCGAAGTCTTCATGCCGATGCGCAAATCATCGTCACGGTCCACCATGGCGTACTCGGTGTCATAGGCCAACACCCAAAACAAATTGAACAGCATCAAACCCCAGGCTTGCATTGGCACGGCATCGCTCAAGCTTTGCAGTGTGATGTCTTGCCACGTCAGGCTTGCACCTCCCACTGCCACAAACGCTAAGGGAATGCCAAAGCTAAACGCCACGCCCAGCACCGCTTGTGGCATGGTCACGTAGCGCTTGGCGTAGGGATACATCAAGGTCACCGCCAAGCCCGCAAACGACCACACGATGGTGGCAGGGTTGGTGGTCAGCACCAAGCCAAACGCCAGCACCGCCAGCACCGCGCCCAACAACAACGCCTCACGCACAGACACCGCGCCACGGGTGACAGGCCGCTCCGCGGTGCGCTTGACGTGGCGGTCAAAGTCGCGGTCGGCCACATCGTTGATGCAACAGCCCGCACTGCGCATGAGGATGGTGCCCAAAACAAACACCGCCAACAAATGCCAACCCGGCCAACCCTCTGCCGCCACCCACAACGCCGAGAGCGAGGGCCACAGCAGCAGCAACCAACCGGCGGGGCGATTCCAGCGAATTAAATCCAAATACAAAGCCAAACGCTCACGCATCCACACGCCCTCAGGACAAACGGTTCACACCCGGCAACTCGCAGGCGTAAATCGCATTGCGCAAAGCTGCAATCGCCTCATAGCGCGTAAAGCTGCGACGCCATGCCAGCACCACACGACGCGTGGGCGGCTCACCCCCTTTGGCGTCGGTGATGGGCAAGTAGCGCACATAAGTTTCTTCGCTCTTCTTGCGTTTGGCCTGCGTGTTCAGAGCTTCTTTGGGCACGCTCAAACGTGGCACCAAAGTCACGCCCATGCCTGCCGCCACCATGTGCTTGATGGTCTCCAACGAGGAGCCTTCAAAGCTTTTTTGAATGCCCTCGGCATTGCTAGAAAAACGTGCAAATTCGGGGCACACCTCCAACACATGGTCACGAAAACAATGGCCATTGCCGAGCAACAACATGGTTTCGTTCTTCAACTCGTCCGCACTCACCTGCTTCAAAGCCGCCAGTGCGTGGTTGCTGGGCACCGCGGCCATGAAAGGCTCGTCATACAAGGGCGCAGTCGCAAGGCCTGTGTCTGGAAAAGGCTCGGCCAAGATGGCGCAATCAATCTCGCCGGTGCGCAGCACTTCTAGCAACTTGACGGTGAAGTTCTCTTGCAACATCAGTGGCATTTGCGGCGTTTTAGAAATGGCTTGGCGCACAAGACTTGGCAGTAAATAGGGGCCAATGGTGTAAATCACGCCCAGCTTCAGAGGACCCGCCAACGGGTCTTTGCCACGCTTGGCAATTTCTTTGATACTGGCCGCTTGCTCCAACACGCTTTGCGCTTGACGGATGATTTCTTCGCCCAGCCCCGTCACAGCCACCTCGTTCGCGCTGCGCTCAAACAGCTTGACGTCCAACTCTTCTTCGAGTTTTTTGATGGCCACCGACAACGTGGGTTGCGACACAAAGCAGGCCTCGGCTGCACGGCCAAAGTGTTTTTCGCGGGCCACGGCCACGATGTATTTGAGTTCGGTGAGGGTCATGTCTTTAAGCCTTCAAGAAGTCCGATTTTCCACCCAACCAACGGCTCACATGCCGCTGCGCCAACTCGGGGTAAACGTCCAGCATCAGCGGGGCCAATTCTCTGGCCCATTGCAGCAACTCACCATCCTCAGCCAAGGCGGCAAAACGCAGCAGTGCAGCCCCCGATTGGCGTGCGCCCAGAAACTCACCGGGGCCGCGAATTTCTAAATCACGCCTTGCGATTTCAAACCCGTCTGAAGTTTCCACCATCGCTCGCAGTCGCTCGCGTGCGGTCTCGCTCACGCGGCCACTCTCGCCCGTGGCGTACATCAACACACAGGCCGAGGCCGCAGCGCCGCGCCCCACACGCCCGCGCAACTGGTGCAATTGGCTCAGGCCAAAACGCTCGGCGTGTTCAATCACCATCAGTGACGCATTGGGCACATCCACGCCCACCTCAATCACCGTGGTGCTGACCAACACACCCATCAGCCCGCTTTCAAACTGAGCCATCACCGCTTTCTTGTCAGCCGGTGGCATGCGTGAATGCAGCAAACCCACCAGCACGGGCTTCACACCCGGTGGGTTGAGTGCCTCGGTCAGCAAGGCGTGGGTTTCGGTGGCATTGGTCAAATCCAGCGCTTCGCTTTCTTCAATCAACGGACACACCCAATACACCTGACGGCCTTCGTCCAACTGGTGGCGAATGCGCTCGATCAACTCATCACGCCGCGACTCCGACACCAACTTGGTCACCACCAGCGTTCGACCTGGCGGTAACTCATCCAAGGTCGAGACATCGAGGTCGGCGTAGTAGCTCATGGCCAGCGTACGCGGAATGGGAGTAGCGCTCATCATCAGCATATGCGGCTCTTGTTCGGGCATGCCGTCGTGCGTGAGCATCTTCTCGCGCAAGGCCAAACGCTGCGCCACGCCAAAACGGTGTTGCTCGTCAATGATGGCGAGCGCCAAGTTCTTGAACACCACCTGCTCTTGAATGACCGCATGCGTGCCCACCACCAGCGCGGCTTCGCCACTGGCAATCAGGCCCAGCATTTCGGTGCGTTCTTTTTTCTTTTGACTGCCCGTGAGCCATGCCACGCGCTTGCCCAACGGCGTCAGCAACGGCTCCAACCAGCCAATCAGTTTGCGAAAATGCTGCTCGGCCAAAATTTCGGTGGGGGCCATTAGCGCACATTGCCAACCGCCATCCATGGTCACCGCAGCAGCCAATGCCGCCACCACGGTTTTGCCTGAACCCACATCGCCTTGTAGCAAGCGGTGCATGGGCACTTGGCGCATCAGTTCCAGCGCAATTTCTTCACCCACGCGGCGCTGTGCGCCTGTCAAACCAAACGGCAGCACACCCAACAACTGCTCGTGCAAGCCGCCTTTTTTCAGCACCAGTGCAGGAGCACGCAACTCTTCACGCGCACGCTTGGACAACAACTGCGACAGCTGCTGTGCCAGCAGCTCTTCGGCCTTCAAACGTTGCCACGCAGGGTGTGTACGGTCTTCCAACTGCGCCAGCGACACATCAGGTGTGGGGTGATGCAAAAAGTGCAGCGACGCCTCAAGGCTCCACGACTTCGCACCCACACGCATGGCAGAGCGTGGCAGGTGTTCAGGCGGAATCGTCTCCACAAACGCGCCATGACGCGCCGCATGCACTAACCCGCTGTACACCGTCTTGCGCAAATACACCTGAGGCAGCCCCGCCGACGTGGGGTACACAGGCGTCAACGCCTGAGGTAGCTCGCCACCCGCCATGTGAAAGCTGGGGTGCATCATCGTGCGCCCCATGAAACCGCCCTTCACCTCACCCCGCAGGCGCAGACGGTTGCCCACCGCCAAGGCCTTTTGCTGCGACGGATAAAAACTAAAAAACCGCAAGGTGCAGGTGTCAGACCCATCCTCCACCATCACCAGCAATTGGCGGCGCGGTTTGTAGGTAATGTCGCACGAGACTACGGTGGCTTCGATTTGCGCCACGTCGCCCTCGTGCGTATCGGCCAAACGCACGAGGCGTGTTTCGTCCTCGTAGCGCAGCGGCAGATGCAAGGCCAAATCAATGTCGCGATCAAGCCCGAGCTTGCGCAACGCTTTTTGCGGCGCGGAGAGGGGCTTGGTTTCGGGTTTAGCCGCGGGCTTGGTTAATGACTTGGGGGCTGGCATGACTTGGATTGTGCCCGCCTGCTGACCTTGCTTTTTGACTGGCTCAGAGACTTGCCGCACCCGCTCAAACAGCTCAAACACCGTCAGCCTCAGGCCCACAGCGATCACCTCCAACGCATTCAACGTCGGATTGGCTTGCTCGTTTTCGATGCGGGCAATCTCAGGCGACTTGGTGCGCAGGCTGTGCGTGGCCTCGCGGCGCTTGCCTGCTTCGGTCAGTCCAAACAACGCGCAAATCATAAACGCCCAAGCGGTTGACCTTGAGGCGGGGAACTCGAATCATGTGTGACACCAAAGTGGGACACCATCGAGTTCTGAAAAGCAAAAAGTCCTTGACGAATCAAGGACTTATGCATGTTGGTGCGGCTGGCGGGGATCGAACCCACGACCCTTGGCTTCGGAGGCCAATACTCTATCCACTGAGCTACAGCCGCGCTTTGAGATGTTGGCATTGTAGGCGCCCCGCTATAATTTCTTTAGTTCTAGAGCCACTCCAAACAGGATTTAAAAATGAGCGACCAGCACCACGAAGACCACACCGGCCCCATCAAAAACCCCAAACAGCTTTTGTTGGCTGTGCTGTATTCGTTTGTGTTGCCTGTGTTCATCATCATTGGCTTGGTGGCCTATGTGGTTTCAGACAACAAGCCACAGGCTGGTTCATCTACTGCACCTGAAGCTGTGGCGGCTCGCATTCAAAAGGTAGGCTCTGTTGAGATCAAGGATGCCAACCGTGAGCCTCGCAGTGGTGAGGACGTTTACAAGGCGCAGTGTTCTGCTTGCCACGCCACGGGTGCAGCAGGCTCACCGAAATTCAGCGACGCTGGCGCCTGGGGCCCACGCATTGCCAAAGGCTATGAAGCTCTGTTGACTTCCGCGCTCAAGGGCAAGGGTGCGATGGGATCGCAAGGGGGTGGCGATTTTGAAGACTTCGAAATTGGCCGTGGCGTGGTGTATATAGCCAACGCTGGCGGTGCTAAGTTCACAGAACCCAAGAAGCCAGAAGGCAAGTAACGTCTTCCCAAAAAAACTGGCCTTTACTAGGCTGGTTTTTTACGTCCTGACTTGTTGGGTTTGCTGTTGTTGCGGGCTACGCACATAGCCAAAGCGATTGGGTAGTTTTTGTGCAAGCACTTGTTGTGGCACCCATAGCCCAGCCTCGATGCATTCAGCCGCTTGGTATACATCTTGGCTGTGGACCAAGCCAAATCCCTGATCGGTGTCGAGGTAAAGACGACCATGCTCATCCACAATGCAGCGCTGCATGCGTGCGTGTGTGCCTGTGTGCGACTGAATAGAGCCATCGGGCTGGAGACGCAAAACCCAAGGCGTGGCTTCTAGCTCGACATAGACGCGCTGTGGGCCATTTTGAAAAAACCACTGCCCTTGTGCGTCGCAAACGTAGTTGCGGGCGATGAAAGCCATCAATTTTTCGTGCACCAGGCGTGAGCCTTTGCTTTGGGTAAAGGGGCCGACGGCTTGGACTTGCTCGTCCCGCATGTACCAATCGCCGCGCGCATCCAAGCCCAACCAGCCGTAGCAGTCGGGCACATTGGGCCATTTGGCCATGGCTTGTTGTACGAGATCATCCATGTGTCATCCAATCCATCACTGCGCTGGGCATTTCTTGTAAGTCACCAGGAAACCGAGCCGAGGTAAAACCGACGTGTCCACCTTGCTCTGGCTGCCATAGCGTGACATGGCCACTCACTTGGCCATGCGCTGGCAAGCAACTGGCAGGAACGAAAGGGTCGTTGCGCGCGTTGAGCACCAAGGCAGGTACTTGCACATTGGACAGCACGGGTTTGGCACTGGCACGACGCCAGTAATCTTCTACGTTTTGAAAGCCATGAAGGGGCGCGGTGAAGGCGTCATCAAATGCGTACAAGGTGCTGGCAGCCATCACGGCTTGTGCGTCAAACAGTCCCGGAAATTGCTGCAACTTGTCCATCGCTCGGGGCTTCATAGAGGCGAGGAACATGCGGGCGTACACCGCTTTGTTGAAGCCGGTGTCAATGGCATGGCCGCTGGCCGTCAAATCAACTGGTGCGCATACCGAAGCAATGGCGTCCACCAAGCAGCCTGCTGCACCCCCCATCTCGCCTGCCCAGCGCATCAGGGCATTCCCACCTAAGGAGATGCCAACCGCGAAGACAAGTCCTTTGTGTTTGGCGCGGATTCGGGTCAGCATCCAGTCTATTTCTTCGTGGTCACCCGAGTGATAAGCCCTAGGTGCCGTGTTGGTTGCGCCGCTACAGCCCCTGAAATGTGGCACAACCATGTGCCAGCCTCGTCCATGTGTTTGTGCTTCAAATGCGGTTGCGTAATGGCTGCTGGATGAACCTTCTAGGCCATGAAACAGCACCAACAGCGGCGCCTCTTCAGCCAGAGGTGTAACTGCTTCTCGCCAGTCGACGTCTACAAAGTCAGCGTCTGGCGTAACCCACCGCTCACGTTGCCAGTTGATAGGCGCATCGCGGTGACCGTGAGCAACTTTGGCAGCGTAGATGGTTTGCATATTCCCCCCCGGCAACCACCAAGGGGCTTGATATCGCCAGATCAATGTAGTACCTGAGGCGAGTCGTGTGTTTCTGCATGTATCCCCGCCGTGCCGGGGCTGGCGTGGTGCGCCACCATACGCCAACCTTGTGGCGTACGTTGGTACACATTGGTGGTCACAACCACGGCATCTTGTGCGCCATCCGTGGTGAGCAAAGCCACACGTTCAATCACGTTGTGCATAGCACTGGCTAACGACTCCACCTTGCACACATGTTCAGGGTGTGCAGTGATCGTGCCATTAGCAAACATAGCTTCAAATGCGGCGCGAATGTTCGCGCTGCCGATCAGACGTGGGCCACCTGGGTGGGCACACACGATGTCGTCTTCATCGGCCCAGCAGGCCATGAGTTTTTCGATATCGCCTGTTTGCAAGGCTTCGTAAAACTGAGCCTCAATCGCATCGGCTGTGCCACCGACTGTGGCTGCTTGAAGTTTGGCTTTTGGCATGGTGCAAATTGTCAACTTATTTCAAAACGGGTCACGAGCAATAAAAAAGCCCCGACCGTGAGGAAGGGGCTTTTGAACGCTGAGGCGCACGCTGAATTACTTGTGTGCGCGGTAGCGGCGCAAGGCAGACAATTCAGCCGCCAAGATAGCCAGCTCTGAGCGAGCACGCGCCAAATCAACATCTGATTTTGCGTTCTTCACGGCTTCTTCAGCAGCGAGTTTGGCAGCATTTGCTTTTTCTTCGTCCATGTCTTTACCGCGCACTGCGGTGTCAGACATGACGGTGACGCAGTCAGGTTGCACTTCAAGAATGCCGCCGGCTACGAAAACAAACTCTTCCCCACCATCAGCCATGTGAATGCGCACCGAACCGGGACGGATGCGTGAAATCAGTGGCGTGTGGCGCGGATAAATACCGAGCTCGCCCGCCTCGCCTGGCAAAGCCACAAAAGTGGCTTCGCCGGAGAAGATCAACTCTTCTGCGCTGACGACATCTACGTGGATGGTACTCATAGGATCTCTCAGATCTTCTTAG
>NZ_JAVKLW010000123.1:0-5186 GCF_031538885.1 Limnohabitans sp. | reverse complement strand
TTGGTATCGTTCTTCTCGGCTGAGGTGCTTGTACATTGGGCAACTTCGACTTGGCGGTTAAAGCGGCCATGATGCTCTCGCATCCTCAGCCACCTATAACCAGTTCATCTTTGTTGCACTTCGTCCTTGAATCCGCCTGCTTTTTTCTGCGCAAAGCAATGAATTAGGATGACCCTTGTTATGACTGTCTCCAAATTTCCCGCTCTCCATTTTCCGTTGCCCGCAACAGACCGCTATTTGGCTTACAGCGCGGCAGGTGATGCCAACAACCCACATGTGTTGCTGTGTTTGCCTGGCCTTTTAGAAACACGCGCCACGTTTGACCCGCTGTTGCAAATGGCCGAGGGGGTGCGTGGGTTGCGCATCATCAGCCTTGATCTGTGCGGGCGTGGTGATTCCAGTTGGTTGGCCCAGGACGAGGGCTATACCATGCAGGTGTATTTGGCCGATACGGTAGCCTTCATTCGGCAAGTGGTCATGTGTGCAGACGTACCTGTGACGCGCTTGGACGTGATGGGCACCAGCATGGGTGGCATCTTGGCCATGTATTTGGTTAATGAAGCGGGTATCCGTATTGATGGTTTGTATTTCAACGACATTGGCTTGAACTTGCCTTGGATGTCGATTTACGGTTTGTACGACGGCATGAAGGTGGAGGGGCGCTTGCCCGAACCACAGGTGATGGCCACGCAGTTCAATGTGAGCTTGGGCGCGGTGATGGCGGCGCAGTCACCCTCGCACTTTGATTTGCCGTATCGCAAAAATTGGAAGGGCATGAAGTTTGCCCATTTGGTTAGCCGTTTCAAAGGCGCGGTGCGCTTGATATATGGCAGTGATTCAGGCGTGTGTCCGCCCGAGCAAGTGCGCGTGATGCAGAGCGAGTTGCCGCAGTGCCAAGTGCTGGAAGTCCAAGGCGCACACCACCCTGTGCCCTTCACGCCGCAGGTGTGTGCGTTTGTGTTGCAGGCGCTCAGTCAAGCGCCGGTGGCCGTTGAGTCGGCCGCGGCCAAAGAGCGCCGCGAAGAAAAAGAGCGTGGCTTTTGGCCTTGGCTCAAGCAGCGCTACCGAGGCGCCAAAGCGAAGTAACTTCCTTGGCGCGGGCGGCGTGCAGGGCGGCGGCCTCGTCGGTGGCTTTGCTGTGACGTGGTTGGATGTCGTGGCGGCCCAGCAGTTGCAAGCCCGCTTCGCTGATCCAGCAGAGCAGTTCTTCACGCGTACGCAGGCCCAAGTGCTCTGCCAAGTCCGACAAGATGAGCCAGCCTTCGCCATTGGGCGCGAGGTGCGCGCACAAGCCGCTTAAAAAACCGCGCAGCATTCGGCTGCCCTCGTCGTACACCGCGTGCTCGATGGGTGAGCTAGGGCGTGCCGGCACCCACGGTGGGTTGCACACGATCAGCGGTGCAAGGCCTTCAGGGAATAAATTGGTTTGCACCAATTCCACTTTATCGATGCGTTGCAAGCGTTTCAGGTTCTCACGTGCGCAGTCGATGGCGCGTGGGTCTTGGTCGGTGGCGACGATGCGTTGCACACCGCGTTTGGCCAGCACGGCAGACAACACGCCCGTGCCTACGCCAATGTCAAAGGCCAAGGTTTTGTTGGCGATGGGGGTGTTGGCCACCAGATCGACATACTCGCCACGCACGGGCGAGAACACACCGTAGTGCGGGTGGATGCGGTTGTTGGGTGCGTCACCCAAGGCGACTATTTCCACGCCATTTTTGCGCCACTCGTGCGCGCCCACCACACCCAAGAGTTCGCGCAGTGACACCATGCAGGCTTGGCCGTTGGCAGAGCCCCACGCTTCGGTGCAGGCTTGGGTCAGGTCGGGTGCGCGGCGCAGGGGGATGGTGTAGTCACCCTCTAAGGGCACGATGACCATGGCCAAAATGCGCGCACGTTGGCCCAAAGCGAGGCGGTGTGCATGGAAGGCTTGCACGGGTGTGACGCCTGCTTCAGGTTTCTTGTTTTTCTTTGGCTTGCGCTCGGTGCGTCGTGCCAAGGCTTGCAGCAGCTGGCGCGCGTTGTGAAAGTCACCCTGCCACAGCAAGCCCGTGCCCTCGCAAGCGAGGCGGTAGGCCGTATCGGCAGAGAGGCTGTCGTCTGCGGCCACCAAACGGCGAGGCGCCGCAGCACCGCTTTCGGCGCGCCATGTGGGTAAGTTGTCTAGAGGGGCGAGCATGGCGGCATCATAGAGGGCGATGCCGTTGACGTTTGACGCTGCGACGCGATGTTTAAGGCGTGTTGAATTCCCACACAGCACCGATTTGCCAGCGTTGGCTTTCGGGTTCAACCCAGTATTTGCCACCCATTACAGCCTCGTTGGAATCGGCCAAGTGGGTGTAGCGGACAAAGGGTTTCAATGAGCCGTCGCCATTTGAAGACGGCACTTTCATGCTGACTTGTGCATATTGACCACGGTGTTGGGTGTTGACAATGTCGTCATAGCCTTTGCTCGCCTCCGACAACTTGGAGCTGTGCCTTCCGTACATCAGCAAGCCCGCATCCAACTCCCACACGTCGCCACTGGCCCATCGCACCGGCAACCACAGTTGCACAGCGCTGCGCTCATAGCCACCAGCTCCTGTGCTGCTTCGTCCGCGCAAGTCATTCCACAAGGTGTGAACAGCCACGCCTGACGAGAAGCCGACTTGGGGGGATGTGCTGCCGAAGAGGGGAAGCAAACCACGCCAGCGGGTTTCGATATTTGTTACCCCATTGATACTGCCACTTTCTGTGCTGGTGTAGCGCTGTTTGCCAAGGAACACATCGCCTTCTAACTGGGCCTGCGGCATGGCGTGCCAACCTGTGATGCGTGGATGCAAACCCATTTCTGCTCCTAACAACTGCATGAGGCCAGGTTCTTGGTATCGATTGACGCCCGCACTGAAGCCTATGTGTGTACGCATGGTTTCTGCGGGTGTGCTTTGACACCAAGAGCTGGTTGCCAGCATGCACAGGCAGATGCCTGTGATGCTGCGTAGATGCGTAGCCAATGTAATTATCTTGTATCGATGCTTACGATACGAATGATCGGATTGTCTCGCCCTGTGAGGCGCGTTGCATCTGGTGTAGAAGCTGTAACGGTCGCTGATAGCAGACCACCAGCACCAATCGCGTAAGCAATGATCTCGACAGATGCTTTGCCGGTCAAGCTCACGTTATTGTTGTTTGGGTCCGTGATTTGAATGGAGCCAACTTTGCTTTCAAACGGAATTGCGGTATAGCTACCGTTTTGACCGTACTCTTTTTCGAAACATGTAATTTCGTTGGTGTAATTTAAGCCGCTATATAAGCAAATTTTTGCAAGCGGAACGGGGGGCGGCTCAACCGCAGGTTCTGGTGCAGGTGCACCTGGAGTTATAGGTTCTATAGCGTTTAACAAACGATAGGCACTGGCGGTTAAGCGCAAGGCAGGGAGTGTGACTGCTGGACTACCCACTGTTACGAACACAGCGGTTGCACTGGCTTTTTTTGAAGTCAACGCAGTTTCAATTTCCGCTACTGTCGCCGTAGGTTTGGCGCTGTACAGCGCTGCCACACCACCCGAAACCAAGGCCGTGGCAGGAGATGTGCCTGCGACTTTTTCCCAGCAGTCATAGCCGATGGAGGGGTTGGTGAGCCATGAAGACGGGCACAGTGCAGGCAAAGCGTAACTTCCCAAAAGATCGCCCCCAATAGCAAGAATCTTGGTTTGACGGCTGATGTTGGCGTAGCTGGCCAAGCCACCTGTTTGGTGGAGCAATTTGGTCGCTGAGACGCTGACGGCGTTGCTTACACAAGCTGGAAATGCGATGGCATTTTTGAGGCCCGCGTTGCCCGTGGCCACAATGGGCAGTACACCTTGGGCGCGCAAATTGGCGAAGGCTGTTTTGAACAAACCGCCGACGTAATCGTTGTCACATGCCGCGGTGTAACTGCCGCTACCCAAGCTCACGTTCATCGCCACGATGGGGGCTAATTTGTTGTTGCGTCGGCGCTGTGCTTCGCTGGTTACCCATTCGACGCCAGCCAACAAGTCACCCATGGACGAAGTTAATCCGTTGCCATTTTGACTAAAGACATTCACAGGCAAGATTTTCGCTGCAGGTGCAATGCCTTTGACGGCGCCCTGTATATCGTTACTAATGGGGCGAGGATTGCCATAGCTCATGCTGGCCGCAGCGGCCATGGCGGTGCCGTGGCTGCAACCTGCTGTGACGCCTGCATCACGGCCGCCCTTCCATGTGTCCGCGCAACTGCGACCTGCTGTGGCGGAGCTTGTGTCTGTGCTTTTCCCGTTGGGACACAAGCTGTTGCCGCCGTTGTTGCCCGTGGAGAAGCATGCGCCCGGCAAAACTTTGCTGCTGCCCAGGGCCGGGTGACGCTCTTCGACGCCCGTGTCCATGATGGCAATCACTTGTCCTGTGCCATCGGTCTTGGCTGTGCCGATGGTGGGTTGAGCGGTGACGCCGTCGAAGCTTCTGTTGATGGTTGCAACGATGTTCTCTTTGCGCACATTGCTACTCCACTGACTGTCCTGTGTCGACATTGGAATATCAGCATACACGCCCGCCACGCCTTTGATCTTGGACAGCAAGCCCAGTTCGCAGGCGTTGAGATCAATACGTACTGCACTGCCTGATTTTGGTGTATGAGCCTCATTGACGCGTGTGGCTAATGAGCTGCTAGAGCAAGTGGCGTTGTTGCGCTCTGCTGCGGTGAGCGAGGGCGTCACGTTTTCTTCTAGGGTTTTTAAGAAGTAGGCTTGTTGTGCGGCACGTTGCTCTTCTGGCGATTGAGTGGTGCTGGCACCCGCAGCGGCTGCGTCGCTGCTGTCCAACGCGACGAAGACAGAGACGGTCTCTCCTGTGTTGGCTGGCGTGATATTTGCGACCTGCGCCGCCACAATGGGGTTGGGTGTGTCGCTGAGGTTAGCGCTTGTTCCACCGCCGCCGCAGCCAGCGAGAATGCAGAGCAAAAAAATTGGGGTGAAAGTGCGTAGTTTCAAGTGCAACATGGTGCTTGAGGCGTCATCATTGACGACGTATATATAGTTGAGATAAATATATGGCGGATTCAAGGACGAAGTGCAACACGCTTTAACGAGGCATGGAATACCTCGTGAGGTGTCTTGAATCCTAGTCGCTTTCTGGGGCGGTGATTCAATCGGTTTTCAATCATAGTCAATTCCTCATCCGTCACGGTTT
>NZ_JAVKLW010000122.1:0-9443 GCF_031538885.1 Limnohabitans sp. | reverse complement strand
GGAAACCGTGACGGATGAGGAATTGACTATGATTGAAAACCGATTGAATCACCGCCCCAGAAAGCGACTAGGATTCAAGACACCTCACGAGGTATTTCATGCCTCGTTAAAGCGTGTTGCACTTCGTCCTTGAATCCGCCAAATGAATCATTCAACAAACCTAGGTATTAACAAATACGAGGCAGTTGTTCACCACTGAGCCAATCCACCACCCGCGTGCCGCCAAAGCGTGTGTGCATTTGCACAAACTGATGGGGGTCAACTGTGACCTCGCCAATGCGCGCCGCCGCATGGCCACAGGGGTGGGCACGCATGGCGGCCAGAACGGCATCAGCCGCTTCAGGCGCCACCACCGCCACCAGTTTGCCCTCATTGGCGACGTACAAAGGATCAAGGCCCAACAACTCGCAAGCGGCATCGACTTGGGGCAACACAGGGATGGCGGCTTCTTGCAGCACCACACCCACGCCCGATTGACGGGCGATTTCATTCAGTGTGGTGGCCAGTCCTCCACGCGTGGGATCGCGCAACACATGGACAGCGCCTGCGGGCGCAGCGGCCAACATGGCAGCGACCAAGGTGTGCAAGGCCGCGGTGTCTGATTCAATCGTGGTTTCAAAGGCCAAAGACTCGCGCTGCGACAGCACCGCCACCCCGTGGTCGCCGATCGTGCCCGACAACAGCAGCACATCACCAGGCCGTGCATGGCAGCCACTGATGTGAACATCGGCAGGCAGCACGCCCACGCCCGTGGTGCTGATGAACACCCCATCGCCTTTGCCTTGCTCCACCACCTTGGTGTCGCCCGTCACCACAGGCACACCTGCGGCGCGGGCAGCGGCGGCCATGGAACGCACAATGCGTTGCAAGTCAATCAGCGGAAAGCCTTCTTCGATGATGAAGCTCGCACTCAAGTACAAGGGCTGCGCCCCCATCATGGCCACATCATTGACCGTGCCATGCACCGAGAGGCAACCCACATCGCCGCCGGGGAAGAACAAGGGCGACACCACATGGCCATCGGTGGCCATCACCAAACGGCCCTCCGTCATGGCGGGCAGTGGCAGCACAGCGGCATCGTCGCCTTGGCGCAGATAAGCGTTGTCCAACTCAGCCAGGAACAATTCCTCAATCAACTGCGCCGCTGCTTTGCCGCCCGCACCATGGCTCATGTCGATGCAGCCGTGCTTGATGTCGAGCGGTCGAATGTAATTTTTCTTCATGCTGAGGTCACCGCTATATCCCTGAACCGTCCGTAGGTGTAATGCGCGGCACAAGCACCCTCGCTCGACACCATGCAAGAGCCCACGGGGTTTTCGGGGGTACACACGGTGCCAAAAATCTTGCATTCGCTGGGCGTTTTCACGCCGCGCAAAATCGCACCGCATTCGCAGGCCTTGTTGTCGGGCACGGTGTGATAGGCCAAGGCAAAGCGATGCTCCGCATCGAAAGCGCGGTAAGTGTCACAAATACGAAGCGCTGAATACGGCATGGTGCCCAAACCACGCCACTCAAAGGAGTCGCGCAGCTCAAACACCTGGGCCATCAAATCTTGCGCGGTGGCATTGCCTTGGGGCGTGACAGCGCGGATGAATTCGTTTTCAACCTCGGCGCGTCCTTCGTTGACTTGCGTCACCAACATCCGAATGGCTTGCAGCACATCCAAGGGTTCAAAGCCTGCAATCACCACAGGTTTTTGGTAGTCGGCAGCAAAGCGGGCATACGGCTCAGAGCCAATCACAATGCTCACATGGGCTGGCCCCACAAAGCCATCAATGGGGGCGGTATGGCCTTGCTCTGCACCATCCAAGATGGCGCGAATGGCAGGCGGTGTCAGCACATGGCTGCACATGACGCTGAAGTTTTTCACGCCCAATTCGTGGGCTTGACGAATCACCAAGGCAGTGGGTGGCGTGGTGGTTTCAAAGCCAATCGCAAAAAACACCACTTCACGGTCTGGGTTGTCTTGCGCCAGCTTCAAGGCATCGGCGGGTGAGTACACCATGCGGATGTCACCGCCACGCGCCTTGGCCTTGAGCAGGGACAGGTTGTTGGAAGCAGGCACACGCAAGGTGTCGCCATAGGTACACAAGATCACGTGGTGCTCCAGCGCCAAGGCAATCGCCATGTCCACACGACCAATCGGCAGCACACACACCGGGCAACCTGGGCCGTGGATCATGCGCACATTGGGTGGCAACAGCTCCAGCACACCGTAGCGAGAAATGGCGTGGGTATGGCCGCCACAAAACTCCATGAAGTTGTATTGCTTCGAGGGGGGCGCCTCCGCTGCAATGCGTTGCGCGATCTGCCGTGCCAAATCACCGTTGCGGTATTCGTCGATGTATTTCATTTGGCCTCCTACTGAGCCGCCTCAAAGGAAGCCAAGCCCCCTCGGGGGGTAGCGAATGCGTCTGGGGGCATATGCGCCTCTTTCATTTCAGCAAACATGGCCAAGGTGCGCTCTGCTTCTTGCGGCTCAATGGTGCCAATGGCATGTCCCACATGAACCACCACATAGTCGCCCACGCGAACATCCGCCACCAAAACCACCGAAATTTCTTTGCGAATGCCGCCCAGCTCCACCACCGCTTGTCCCTCTGGCAACAGCTCGACCACCAACGCAGGAATGGCTAAACACATGAAGATGTCTCCTTTTGAAATACAAGCATCTCGCGCAACTGTTGCGCGGCTACCCAGGCTTGCCCCAGCGCCAAACCCGCATCACCATATTGCGTGGCGGGTTGGTAGACCTCAAAGCCCAGCACTTGCAGTCGCTGAGTCAGGCCATCGCGCAAAATGTGATTGAAAAAACAACCCCCACCCAAACAAACGCGCTTGGTGGCGGTGCGCTGTGATACCACGTGCACCCAATCGGCCAAGCCCGCGATCAAACCCTCATGAAAACGTGCAGCAGCTTCGTCTACCTGCCACGTGGGTGTGTCCACCTGCCATGCGGGTGTCTCTAACAGCGAGGCCCACACCGGCCGCACATCAAGGTTGCACAGGCCCTGCGCATCGCGCACCACGAGGGCGCAAGCCGTGGTGAAGGGCATGGATGGATGTTGCGACAGCCAACGGCGGGCGGCTTCTTCCAAAGCCATGGCCGCTTGGGCCTCGTCTTGTTGACGCACACACAGCCCCAGCACAGCGGCAGCCGCATCAAACCAACGCCCGGTGCTGCTGGTGCGCGGACAGTTCAGACCCGTCTCTAACATGTGGCGCACGCCCTGCGCCAAATTCAGGCCGACCCGTTGCGACCAACGCGGCACGATGTCGTCAGCACGACCCACGGCATGCAGCGCCGAGGCCGCCATGCGCCAAGGCTCGTGTGCTGCGCGGTCACTGCCAGGCAATGACAGCGGCCACAAGTGCCCCATGCGCCGCCACTGCGCGTCATGCAGCCACAGCAGCTCGCCGCCCCACGCTGAGCCATCGGTACCCAAGCCCACCCCATCGAGCGCCAACCCCAACACCGGGCCTTGCAACTGATGCTCGGCCATCACCGCCGCGATGTGGGCATGGTGGTGCTGCACACCGATGGCAGGGATACCCAACACATCGGCTTGTTGCAGAGCCAAGTGGGTGCTGAAAAAATCAGGGTGCAAATCATGCGCCACCGCCCGCACGGGGTGCCCCGCCGCACGGGCCTGCGCCAACAACACCTCGCAAGACGCTTGCAAGGCCGCACAGGCTTGGGGACTGCGCAAATCACCGTGCGGGGCTGACCACCTCACGTGGCCGTCTTGCCACACACAAGCGGTGTTTTTCAACCATGCGCCCAAGGCCAGGATGCTCATGGTGTGCTCATGATGTATGCAAGGCCGCACGCGCTTGGGCCAGCTCGGCCTCCAACGTGGCAATGCGTTGGAGCAGCGCGATGTCACCTGCTGGCTGCGTGCCCGTCGCCATGCGTTGCGCAATCCACTGCAACCATGCATCCATGCCCTCACCCGTCGTGGCTGAAAGTTGGATGATCTCGATGCTAGGGTTGACGCGCCGCGCCAAAGCGATGCAGCGGTCCACATCAAAGCGCACATGGGGTAACAAGTCGATTTTGTTAAGCACCATCAGCGTGGAAGCTGCAAACATGTCGGGGTACTTGAGCGGTTTGTCCTCGCCCTCGGTGACAGAAAGAATGGCGACCTTGGCCGCCTCGCCCAAATCCCACATCGCAGGGCACACCAGATTGCCCACGTTCTCGATGAACAAGAGGCTGGGCTGCGCATCGTGGTGACGATGGTGGTGCGCCTCATGGTGGGCTGAGTGGTTGTGCGAACCATGACCATGCTCGTGAGGGTGCTCGTGCGCATGGTGATGATCGTGAGAGTGCGTGTGCAAACTCGAAAACGCCTGTGCCACCATCGGTGCATCCAGATGGCAACCCTTGCCTGTGTTGACTTGAATCGCAGGTGCGCCTGTGGCGCGGATGCGGTCAGCATCAAAGCTGGTTTGCTGATCGCCCTCGATCACCGACACCGACACATGGGCCGCACGTTGTTTCAAGGCTTCAATGGTGGCGCACAGCAGCGTTGTTTTTCCTGAGCCTGGGCTAGAGACCAAGTTGAGTGCCGTCACGCCGTGCGCCAAAAAGTGCGCGCGGTTTTGCATGGCCACCTGGTTGTTGGCGCCCAAAATGTCGGCCTCTAGTTTGATGGCCCGCGACTGGCTCATGCCCGGCACAGACACCCGCGCAGCACCTGCGCCGAAATGCAAATCGCCACGGCTGTCAGGCGAGACGGGCTGCGCCGACGCATCGCCATGAGCCGACCCTGTTGTTGAACATCCACAGACCACACACATCTTGTTCTCCTAGGTCACTTCCATATCGACCACACGCAGCTCTGTGCCGCCTGTGGCTTGTAACTGATAGCTGCCGCAACGCGGGCACGCTTGCCCGCGTTGCACTACGCAAACGCTTTGGCTGCAGCCCATGCACCACGCCGAGCCCGGTGGGTCGGCAATCTCGATCACCGCCCCCTCCAGCAAAGTGCCGGGGGCGATGCTGTCGAGCGCAAAGCGCAACGCCCGCACGTCCACACCCGCGAGTTGCCCCGCTTCCAAGCGCAGGGTCAACAGGCGAGAAAAATTTTCACGTGCAGCGGTATCTTCAATCAACTGCAACACGCCACCGGCCAAGCTTGCTTCATGCATGTGGTGCCTCCTGTTTGGAAACATGCACTTCAAACGGCACACATGGGTCGAATGCGGTCATCAACCAGCCCAGCGTTGACGCATCTGCGTCTGGCGGCATCTGGGCCAACACCGAAGCCACCACGCCCTGTGGATGAAAGTTCCATTCAGTAGGGGCCACCACTTGCAGCTGGGTCACACGCTGCTCTGTGTCAAGGCTGACTTGGTGCACCAACAAACCACGCGCCATTTCAACCCAGGCCACGCCTTGACCCGCCCCCAAATTCGCTGCTCCCAAAGACAACCAATGCTGGCCACTGTGCGCGCGGGCGTCAGGCAAACACAGGCGAATCAACTCGGCCACGCGGTAGCCCATCAGCAGCCAAGGTGTGAGAGCGTGGGATGTGTTTTGGTTCAAACGGCTCCATGTGCCGGTGTGCGCGAATCGCCCCTGCCAATGCGGTTGAAGCACAAAGTGCGAATGGTCTTGCCATGTCTTCGCCCAAGCACACAAGTCATCCACTTGGGCGTGTGGGCGCAAGGCCAGGTCTTGGCGCAAGCACACATGAGCAGCCAGAGAGCGTCGCGCTTGGACCAGCAGGCTTGGCAACCAGCCTTTGTGCTGCCGGCTCCAGCTCTGCAACCACGCCTCGGGGGAAGCGCACCAAGCGGCCAGCCAGTCGCCTGCGGGCATGTGCAAGCACGAGACTTCTAGCCAGGTGCGCATGGCGGCCCAAAAGCTGGGCGTGGCCTCGGGCGCTTTGAGCAAGGGGCTGTGCTTGAGGCTCAAGGTTGCTTGTGCAGCCAGCGTGGCCGCTTGCTCAGAGGTGCCCGCTGCACGGGGCCAATCCAAGCAGATGCGACGCACATGTTCACTGGCAGTTTCCAATTGCAATGCGGCGGCTGCACCGTGTATGTCTTGCACACCTTGGGCCGCAGCCACGGCCATGCGACTGCACAGGCGATGCGATTGACCACAGAGGTTGAACAAGCTGGCCATCAACCCGGGCAAATGGGCTGCGTCTTGGCCTTGCCCCATGCGCATGGCCCAGTCGCGGCGTGAGCTGCTCAAGTTTTGGGGTGCAGCCGCACCAGGGGTGATGCGCAAAACACCGATAAGGTCTTGCTCGCGATTCATGCGCCACGTCCTGTCAAAAACAAACGACGCGCGGGCACCGCAGGAGCGGCAGGCAGTGTGGGTAGCGCCGCCGCCGCGGGCGCTGCGCTGTGCGTACCTTCACGAATTTCCCGCAAGGCGGCCAGTGCGGTGTCACGCGCCAAGTCTTGTGTGGGAAATTCAAACATGGGTGAGAACAAGGCACAGGTTTCGTAGTAACCCAAAGCCTCATCGTTTGCACCAATGAAATCAAACTGTTCCAGCCCAAACGCATGCACCGCACGGCACCCCACCCGATCACGATGGGCTTGCTTGTCCAAGGGCAAGCGCAGCAAGCTCATGAACCAAGGCGTGATGAGCACACCTTCGGCGACTGCCACGGCAACATCTGCCGACGCCGACTCAGCATTCGCACAGGCAAAGCCCACCGCCTCAACACGCAAAACGGCGTTGAGCAAAGGCAGGCCTTGCATGCGTTCACGCTGCACCCGCGCAAAGTGCATCACCAGCGCATCGACGCGTTGCTTGAGCAAATCGGTAGAGGATGAGGCGTGCATGACAAAACTCATGGCAAGAGCAAAAACTGATCGGCATCACAGTCACAGTTGGGGCAGCGCCAGTGGTCGGGCAACTCTGCAAAGGCCACGCCTGGCGGAATTTGCCACTGCGGGTCGCCCACAGCGGGGTCGAACACCCACCAGCAGATCTTGCACTCTAAGCGAGACTCTGGGCGTAAGACCTCTCGGTTTCCAAGGTAGGAACCTTCAAAGCCTTGAAATCTGCCATCGATGCTCATGCGGGCTCCAACCACGCCATGACTTCGCGCAAGCGCTCGTGCGAGTCGCGTAAGTCCTCGGGCGCGGCCATGGCGACTTCAGGCATGTCCACCACTTCCACGGTGTTCAAAATCACTTTGTCCATCGAGTTGTAGTACACCACACGCCAGCAGTTGGGCAAGCGTGTGTTAGAGATGCGGCAGTTGCCATAGCCACGCGAGAGCATGAGCACACGGCCTGTGCCAAGGTGGTGGTCTAAAAAGCCAATGTCTTCAGGCGTCATCGGTAGCAGCGTGAGGTTGACCACGTGGGAGACTTGGCCGCGACGCCATGTATTGACCTGATCGACGATCTCTTCAATCAACATGGGGGCGTTCTGAACATTTGGTGGCAAGGCACCTTGCCACACAGGCACTGCATCCCACACGTCTTGCTTGGCGGTCTCGGCAAACAAGGCGGGCACGGGTGCAACTTCAATCGCGTCATCCACTAACACGCCATCGCGGTAAGTCATCAAACGCCACACACCGGCAAACACCGACTCTTGCACACGCACTTCCAAATTGCCTTCGAGGGCGTGGACGATGGCGCTGGCCTCCCCCTCACCCAGCACACGGTTGAGCAATTCAAAATCTTTGGGGGCCATCACCCCTAACGGAATATGGCCATACACGCCTTGTGTGCCCGCCATCTCCAACAAAGAGATGACTTTGTGCAATGCCGCGCGTGCTTGATCCAGACCCAACATCTCTTCAGGCTCGGGCAGCACAGGGGGGCGATAGGTGTGCATGTCCTTGGGCATGGGCATGTAGTCCAAGGTCTCATCTTCCACTTGGGTGCCGGGGCCTAATAAATCGGTCGCAGACACCACGGGGATTGGAAATTCTTTCATGGTCTTTGTTTCCTTGAAGGGCTCATCAATGACAAGTGCTAGCAGCGCTGCGGTCAGTGACCACAGGAATGCCAATGGTGGGGGCGCGTGAGGTGGGCATGTTCAAGGCAGTGCCGACGGCTTCAACATAGACGTCCCAATCTTGCATCCCCGCCACGGCGGTGACGTATTCACCATCGCGCAAAAAAATCAGCGTGGGCCAGCGCTGTGAGCCATAGCGTTTGGCGACCGCTTCTTCGCGTTTGCGTGGCACCACGGCCACCGAGAACCGCCCAGGAAAGCTGCGCATCAACTCGGGCAGCACAGCGGCCACGTCCATGCCTTCGGGGAATTGAACGGGGTCGCCCGCGAGCAAGAGCACACGGTCGCCGCCTTTGGCGCTCCAGTCCGCGACCGTGGTTTCGTCCACCCATTCGGCAGCGCACTCGCGCACCAGACGCTCGATCAAGGGGGGCACCGCAGGTGTTTCAGGCACGGTGAGGTGGGTGGGTGAGGTCATTGTTTGTCTCCAGTCAAAGCATGTAGGTCTTGCAAATTCATGTGTGAGGGCAGGTGAAAGCCGAGGGCGTCGTCCTGCGCCGTGGTGTCGTAGTCACCCGCCATCGCGTGTTGCACCATGTCGAGTGCGGCATTCACCTCGTGCGCCCGCTGGGCGCTGATGCACTCGCGCGCATCGTTCAAAAACACCAACAACCATTCACCCACCTGAAGCTGGTCAACCAAGGCGGTGTTGACACGGCGTTGCTCACCACGGCCTTGGCAGATGGCGTGTCCGGGTTCGAGGCGCTGGACTTGCATGGGCATACCGATGCACATCTCAAGCCCCTGCCAAATCGTTGGATGCGGGGAAGAAGCGTGCATCGCCCTCGCGGCAAGCGGCTTGTGCGTCTGGGCGCTGTGCTTCGTAAGCGGCCAGCGCCAGTTGGTCCATCGTCACCGCATCACGTTCACTCAGTGGACGGCTACGCGCCTGTGGCTGTGCGCCCCATTGCGTGAGTTCTTCCAGCCCCAAGCGAATGGCTTCTTCCATCGCTTGCTTGACGATGGGGCGCAGGCTGCCGCCGTAGTCGTCCAGCTCTTGCGGCTGGCAACCAATGAGCAAGACTTGACGTGGATATTGGCCTGTCAGTTGCGCCAGCGAGAGCACTTCTTGAAAACCTGTTTGGTGCAAGCTCATCTTCTTGGCGCCCATGAAGCGGGGCACATCGTCGTCGCGCACCAGCTTCAAAGTGCCTGGCGCCAAGCCGTAGTCAATCGCATCGAAGATCAACAAGGCGTCCGCCGCCTGCACAAACTGAATCAGGTACAAGCCTTGTGTGCCGCCGTCTATCAACGAGACATGCGGAGCGAACTCGTAGCGCTGCTGCACCGCTTCGATGCAGCGCACACCAAAGCCTTCATCGGCCCAGAGCAAATTGCCAATGCCCAGCACACAGATGCTGGCAGGCTTGTCACCACAGGGGTGACAGGCGGTTTCGGGTGAGGTAGTGGACATGGTGAGCAACCAAAGGTTGAATCAGAGAGG
>NZ_JAVKLW010000121.1:0-3286 GCF_031538885.1 Limnohabitans sp. | reverse complement strand
TTGGTATCGTTCTTCTCGGCTGAGGTGCTTGTACATTGGGCAACTTCGACTTGGCGGTTAAAGCGGCCATGATGCTCTCGCATCCTCAGCCACCTATAACCAGTTCATCTTTGTTGCACTTCGTCCTTGAATCCGCCTTTTATTTATTCGTAAAAATCGAAGTTTAATAGCGCCTATGAATTTCAAGCACTTGTATTATTTTTGGGTCACCGCACGCGCGGGCGGTGTCATGCGTGCAGGCGAGCAGTTGCACATCACGCCGCAAACCTTGTCTGGACAAATCAAATTGCTGGAGGAAAGCCTCGGGTGTTCACTGTTTCGCAAAAGCGGTCGTCAGCTAGAGCTGACCGAAGACGGACGCAAAGCACTCAGCTATGCCGACGATATTTTTGCCTTGGGCTCTGAGCTTCAAGCTGCAATGGCTAAACCCGAGGCGGGTGTGCGAACCTTGGAGTTTCGGGTGGGTGTGGCCGACTCGGTGGCCAAGTCGGTGGCTTACCGCCTGTTGGAGCCCGCTTTGTCTATTGCAGAGCCGGTACGCTTGATTGGCAGCGAAGGTAAGTTTCCAGATTTGTTGGCGCAGTTGGCCTTGCACCGCTTGGATTTGGTGATTGCAGACGAGCCCCTGTCTAAACGCATCAGCGTGAAGGCCTTCAACCATGCGCTAGGGACTACGCCCATGAGTTTTTTCTGTACACCTGAACTACGCACCATGTTAAAGGACGAGTTTCCGCAGTGTTTGCATGATGCGCCCATGCTGATTCAAGGTTCATCCGCGTCTATACGCCAGCAACTCGAGGGTTGGTTGGTGCGCCACAAAATTCAACCGCGTGTTGTGGGTGAATTTGACGACGGTGCGTTGATGATGGCCTTTGGTCGCGAAGGTCGAGGTGTGTTCATGTCCCCCGGAATTTTGGAGAAAGAAACCGTGGCGCAATACGGCCTTGAGGTCATTGGGCGCAGCGATGAATTGGTGGAAGAGTTTTTTGCAGTGTCTGTGGAGCGACGCATCTCACACCCGTGCGTGGCGGCGATCACTCAAAACGCGCGTGGCAGGCTATTCAGCGGTTGAATCTGACCTGCTGGGCCCAGATCTCATGTGAGCCTTGTTCAAGCTCGCTGGATGTTTTCGCTGAGTTGGCCCAGATGCAATTGCAATTGACGGTCGCAACGTGCGGCCAGCGCATGGTCGTGCGTGACCAGCACAAAAGCGGTGTGGTGCTCGCGGGCCAGTTGCAGCATCAGCGCAAACACTTGGTCTGC
The DNA here is from genome assembly GCF_031538885.1 of Limnohabitans sp. GTDB lineage: Bacteria > Pseudomonadota > Gammaproteobacteria > Burkholderiales > Burkholderiaceae_C > Limnohabitans. The sequence goes on along the minus strand of NZ_JAVKLW010000121.1, from coordinate 2,023 downwards.
GGTGTGACGGTCAAGGTTGCCCGTGGGCTCGTCAGCCAGCACACAGGCAGGGCGAGTCACCAAAGCGCGGGCAATTGCCACACGCTGGCGCTCGCCACCCGAGAGTTCTGCTGGACGGTGGTGCAGTCGATGGCCTAAACCCACCGCTTCTAGCATGGCGCGGGCTTGGGCGCTGGCCGCAGCACGGTCCATGCGGCGTATCCACAGCGGCATGGCCACGTTGTCGAGCGCGCTGAACTCGGGCAGCAGGTGGTGGAACTGGTACACAAAGCCCAAGTGTTGGTTGCGCAAATCGCCCAAAGCGGCAGCGCTCAAGCCCGCGAGTGGCTGGCCCATCAAGGACACATGACCCGAGCTGGGCGCATCCAAGCCGCCCAACACATGCAGCAACGTGCTTTTGCCCGAGCCAGATGAGCCGACGATGGCCAATGTTTCGCCTGCGTTGACGGACAAATTGACGTTGTTTAGCACGGTCACATCCAGCGCCCCTTCGCTGAAACGTCGGCTGATGTGATGGGCCGTGAGGACAGGTGTGTGGGTCATGTGTTGCCTCATTCGTAGCGCAAGGCAAGGGCTGGGTTGACGCGGCTGGCACGCCAACTGGGGTACAGGGTGGCGAGGAAGGCCAACACCAACGAGATGATCGTGATGGGCCAAATGTCGGCAGCTTGCGGGTCGCTGGGCATACGGCTGATGAGGTAGATGTCGTGAGGCAAGAAACTCGCACCGAGCAGTTGCTCAATGGCGGGCACGATGACATCGATGTTGAACGCCACACTCAAGCCCAGCAGCAGGCCACCCAGTGTGCCCAGCACTCCTACCGTGGCACCTTGCACCACAAAGATGGCCATGATGCTTTGCGGGCTGGCACCCAGCGTGCGCAAGATGGCGATGTCGGCGCGCTTGTCCGTCACCGTCATCACCAAGGTGGTGACGAGGTTGAAGGCGGCCACCGCCACGATGAGGGTGAGGATGATGAACATCATGCGTTTTTCCACCTGGACGGCTGCAAACCAAGTGCGGTTTTGACGCGTCCAGTCGCGCACGATCACATCGGGACCCAGTTCTAACGCCAGTTCCGAGGCCACGTTGCGGGCTTGTTGGCTGTCTTTGATTTTTAGGCGTACGCCGCTGGGGGCCTCAAGGCGGAAGATGCGCTGCGCATCTTCCATGTGCAGTAGCGCGAGCGAGGCGTCGTATTCGTAATGGCCTGAGTCAAACACACCAGACACATGCAGTTGCTTCAAGCGTGGCATCACGCCAGCGGGTGTGATTTGCCCACCGGGCGCAATGAGGGTGATGGGGTCCCCCACCTGCACGCCCATCGCCATTGCCAGTTCACCACCCAACACCACATTGAAGCTGCCGGGTTGCAAGGTGGCGCGTACCTGCGGGGGGATTTGTAGCGTGAAATCACTCACTTGAGTTTCTAGCTCGGGCGCAATGCCGCGCACCATGGCACCACGCATGTCTTCGCCGCGTGCCATCAAGGCTTGCTGCGACACGAAGGGGGCGGCTGCCAGTACTTGCGCGTTGTGTTTGGCTTGGGCCATGAGTGCATTCACATCGGCAAAGCCCTCGCCACCCGGGGCGAGCAACTCAATGTGTGACACCACGGCCAACATGCGGTCACGCACTTCCTTTTGAAAACCGTTCATCACACTCAGCACGATGATCAGCGCAGCCACGCCTAGCGCAATGCCCAGCATGGACACACCCGAGATGAACGAAATAAAACCGTTGCGACCGGCCACACGGCCAGCGCGTGTGTAACGCCAGCCAATCAGGAGTTCGTAGGGGAGTTTGGAGGATGTGGGTTGCATTAGGCTGGATTATCCCTAGATAATTTCCACCCCAATTACTGAAAAAGTGTTTGTTTTTGGTTAGGCGGATTCAAGGACGAAGTGCAACAAAGATGAACTGGTTATAGGTGGCTGAGGATGCGAGAGCATCATGGCCGCTTTAACCGCCAAGTCGAAGTTGCCCAATGTACAAGCACCTCAGCCGAGAAGAACGATACCAA
>NZ_JAVKLW010000120.1:0-10787 GCF_031538885.1 Limnohabitans sp. | reverse complement strand
TTGGTATCGTTCTTCTCGGCTGAGGTGCTTGTACATTGGGCAACTTCGACTTGGCGGTTAAAGCGGCCATGATGCTCTCGCATCCTCAGCCACCTATAACCAGTTCATCTTTGTTGCACTTCGTCCTTGAATCCGCCTGCTAATAGAGCGATTTTGATTTTGATTTTTCCTTTTTTACGCTTACCGTTCGATTTTGAGCACGCTTTACAATTGAAGGCTTATATAACAATTTCAATCAGGAGTTCCAATGATTAATAATCTCTTTAACAATCGCTATGTGCTCGTCCTTTTTTTATCAAGTCTTTTAACTGCGTGTGGTGGCGCATCTTCTTCCATCGACGCCTATTCAAGCACGCGTGAATCCATTAAAACCTTGCTTGGCGCCGTAACACAACGGGAACCCGTTCTCAGCAGCGATGCCGACTTGGCACGTAAGGTTGCTCCCGCAGTTGTGCGAATCTCTGTTGACGTGGTCACCACACTACCCAACGGGTTTGAAGTGACTGGAAACTCAGGCGGAACGGGCTGGGCGATTGCAGGGGATTTGATTGTGACCGCCCAGCACGTCATTGAAGATGCTTACAGTGCATTAGAAAAAAATACTTGCACAACCAAACTGAGCAATGGAAAGTGCGCCCAAGTCCTTGTGCACACTTTCGACGGTCGAAGCATCGAGGCCAAAATCGAGAAGACCAATGACAAGGCCACGATTCGAATTGCAACCCAGAATCCACAACCACTCCCTCCTTATGATTTGGACATGGCATTGCTGCGCCTACCTGCAAACATCATGAGTCAAAAACTGGCGATAGCTCCCACCAGTAAGGTCGCTGGCAATCATGTCATCACCATCGGAAATCCAGGCCTCATGGTAGCTCGAACAGGGGGCTGGTCAGTGACCGTTGGGCGGCCCGCCGTGGTTTGTTCCGACATCGATGGTCTGAACACACAGATCAACGAGCTCAAAGGTCCAGACGCGGAGACATACTTTGCCATTGATGCGGACGGTGGCAATAGCGGAGGCCCCATCGTTGATTCCGATGGCTATGTGGTCGCTATGCTTACTGGTTCAAGCGTCAATCGCGCAAGGACAGCTTGCGAAGCTCCCAAATCAAAAAATGCACCCGAGGTTATTTTGACCCTTCTGGGCACAGCCAACCCAAGCGTCTATGGTGGCCCCAACGCCACGGCCATGCGTGCGCAAATTACCAAATGGGCTCCAAGCGGATTTTCTGAGTACACAACACCCAATCAATACACTAAAGCCTCCTGGGTCGAAGGAGATGATTCATTTAGCAATTCGCTAAGTAATCTTGAAATGAATCAACTCAAAACCGCGCTGACCCAGAGCCGCTCTTCCACCTTGCAAGTAATGCAAGACTACGATTGTGATGGCCCTATGCCAGCACTAGAAATGGCCGCTGCAGTGCTCATTGGCCCAGGACGGGCGTTGACGGCCAACCACGTTGCGCAGGGCCTGAGTCGCCTACCGCCTGGTGCTTGTGGAACTTTGAAAAACATCGCAGGACAAAGCATCAAGATCACGGGTATTGCACTTGCCGTGGACGCTGACCAAATGGCTGGCATTGACTTGGCTCTACTGACATTTGATGATGGTGATGGTAAAAAAATGTCAGCCAGTCAAGTGGTATCAACGGCCACCAAAGACCCCTCAACGAATGATGTGGTGATGGCTGTTGGGAATCCTGGCATTACATCTGGAGGTTTAGGGGTCTTTGTAGCCACTGCTGGGCGTCACCTAGGGTGGGGAATCAAATCCGATGGCAAGGGCGGCACCACGGACAACACCAATTTATTTGCATCGTCCGTTCCCGCGCAATCTGGCAATAGTGGTGGCCCTGTATTTAATTCCAACGGAAAGCTGATAGGCATTATCAGCAATGGCCAAATACCGGACGTGCCAACGAAACCATCTTTCTTGAAAATTCGCCAATTCTTGCCTGCTTTGATTGATAGCGACCGCAAAGGTTTTGTGACTCAGATGGTCTCTCGCAGTGCCATTGAAAATTTCATAAAAAACCCGCCTCAACCAGGGCCAGTCGGCCAATGATTGATCGACCGTCCAGGTCGATGAAGTGCAGGACGCTGAAGAATATCCTTCAGCGAAATCGAGGCAGCATCCGAGCGGCTGCGTTACTTTATGCGACGCGATAGCGCGGTACAGGGCATGGTAGCTGCGCTACTTCTTGTGGTGTATGCCCACCCGCAATGCACGCACGATGTGTACCCGTTTTGGCGACTTGGACATTCGCAACGCCCTTCACAAAATTGACCACTGCCCGCTGGACACCACCTGCACCTGCATGCCCTGTGCAGGGCGCAGGGGCGAGAGTTGCGACGATGGCGGGAATGAAGCTTTGTCACGCGTCTACCTACACGACTCTTGAGTTTCATGCGAGGTTCAGATGGCTCTGGAGCAAGGGTGGATTTACCGCGTTTAGGGCTCAGCTTCCATCTGATACCTGAAGCAAAGCAAAGCGCACGATCCGCTGCTTGAACGATTTGTAACTAATGGACAATCTCAGATTAACGATGACCTGCACCGCACAGCACAGGCCCGCATGATGCCCAAAAAAGCAATCGGAAAGGCCGCCCCGACTGACGGTTCACATCCGCATAGCTCATTGTCTGGCCAAAGGCCCGAACGGTCGGCATGGCGTTGCATGGGGCCGCCTCCAGCATGGTGGTGACGGTCTCGAAGGGCGACGCTGGTAAGGATTCTGAAATGCCGTACTGGCGGTAGGCTGCACTCTAGGGGCGCTCTGCGCTCTGGGTGGACGGGCTATTCGGCTGCGCAGTTGTCACCAGTCATGCGCCTTTGAGCGCCTTGACCAGTGCGTGAGCGTTTTTGTGTGCCGTGGCGTAGATGCTGAGCTGAGGATTCAGGCCGATGGAGGTGGGAAACACCGAGCCGTCAATCACCGAAAGGTTCTCGATGGTGTGGTGGCGGCCCCATTCGTTGACCACCGAGTTGCTGGTCGAGGTGCCCATTTGGCAACCACCCATGACGTGCGCAGAGCCGCCCAGCAGGCGCAGCGGGTCCATCGACGCCGTTTGTGTCCACTGGCGGACTTCGTTCAGGTTCTTGAGCGGCGTTGCTTCCATGTGCATGGGCATGACTTGTTGGGCACCCGCGGCGAACTGGATCTCAGCGAGTTCGATCGTGGCGCTCACCAAGCTTTTTTTGACGAAGTCGGTGATCGGATAGTCCAACACCACGCCAGTGTCGCCGCTGAGCTCTACCGTACCACAGGCCTCGTGATCATTGAAGCCGTCGCGGTGCAGTGCATCGATGCCGTGCCAATGCGGTAACGCCTTCATCAATTCGGCGCTGGCGGGGCCAAAGCTCTTGTCGACCAGCGAGGCCATGAGCAAAGGGGTTACTGGCAGGGCTTCGAGCTTGTAGCCCATGCGGGCGGTGCCGTTGACCTTGCCCTCATGTAGCATGTAATGTTCGGAGTAAACCGAGTGCGGCGCACCGTGAAAGGCGTTGACGGGCTCTTCCATGCGGGCCAGGGTCACGGCCACTGGGTGCAAAAAAGTTCGTTTGCCTAGCTTGCCTGAGGGATCGGGTACTTTCGAGCGCATTAACAACGCGGGTGAGCGGATGGCACCCGCGGCCAGCACCACATGTTTTGCATTGACACGGATTTTTCGACCGGTTGGTGTTTGACCCAGCGGATCCATAGCCAAGGCCTCGACGCCCGTGGTGCGCTTACCGTCATGTTGAATCGTTATGGCCTCAGCGCAATACACTAGCGTAGCCCCTTGGTCAAGCGCGCTGGGAATGGTGGTGACCAGCATGCCTTGTTTGGCATTGATCGGGCAACCCACCCCACACAAGCCCGAATTGGCGCAAGCCTTGACGTTGCGTTTGATGATGGCCGATTTGAAGCCCAGCTTCTCGCAACCACGCGCTAGCAGGGCATTATTCTCATTGGGCGGCGCGTCCGACCAGGTGTGCATATTCAGGCGTTGCTCAACGGCGGCAAAGTGCGGCGCCATGGCCGCACTGTTGAAGCCCTTGAGGCCGTACTGGTCTTCCCAAAACTTGAGCGTAAAGTCTGGCGTGCGGAAGCTCGTAGTCCAATTGACGGTTGTGCCACCGCCCACGCTGCGGCCTTGTAGCACCACCATGCCCTTGTCTTTGGTGCGTTGGGCGCCGGCGTCCATGTAGAGCATGGGGAAGGCTTCTGCCTCGTTCTGCGAGAAGTTCTTGGCGGTATGGTATCCACCCTTTTCCAGCATGACGACCTTCAGGCCGGCCTGGGTCAGGATTTCGGCGGTCATGCCGCCACCAGCTCCAGTGCCGACGATGACAACATCGGCGTCTAGTGTCAGGTCTTGCGTCAGAGTGGAACCATTGTAAGTAGTGCGTTTATTCATATTTATGCTCCGATTTATGCTTCGTTTCGTTCAAACTTCCACTCCTGGTCCGCGCAGCAGCGGGCCAGGGTAGCCAATTTGTGCCCAGGTGTTGGGGCTGGCGTAGTAACAGCTCGCCACCAGATCTCGCAACCCCATGTAGACGGCGCGACGCAAGCCCACCGACGACGTGCGCAGGCCCTGTAAGGTCGCGCCGACTTGTTCTCGGCTGGCATTAGCCCAACCCGACCACTGACCAATAAGCAAGGCGCGGGTGGGCGCTAGACCCAGCATCACTAGCAGGTCTTGAGTTTCTTTCTGAATGTGTGGAGGCAAAGCTTGTAGCGAGGCCTCGACGGTGGCGACCACACGCACGATTTCGGCCTGGCGAGCGGCGGCATTGGTGGGCAGCATCCCGTCAAGAATTGCGTCTGCAAGCTTGGCCAGCATGGTCTGCGCCTGCGCATCCAACAGCCGCGCCTGGGGGTACAGGATGCGGGCGCCTTGGTCGGCAAAGTGGCTGGCCACCCAACCGCCGGCGGCGATCAGGGCGAGCGAGGCCGCTCCGGTTTTTAGAAACGAACGGCGTGAACGTTCTAGTACATATTTACTGGTCATATTGCATCTCCTTGTTGTCTTCACCTCGACCCACAAAGCAGACCACTGGTAACAGCACCTAGTGTTAAAAACCCGCTTCGTGACTATACTGATTTAGCAAATTTTTTTGTCTGGCTTCAGTGGCGCAGACTTGAACAGCTGCTCAAGAATAGAGACGCCATCACGCCATTGAAAGGACATTGGATGCCAGTCTGGGGGACTTCGGTTGCCATCGAAAACGCCTACGCCGCCAAGCCGGCGTCGCGGCGTTTTGTGTCGGTGGACGATCCCGTGTTTGCGGTGCACAGCCTGACCGGCTTGTTGCACTGGGCGCAGAGTGTCGGCTGGTCGGCGCACGATCTGTTTGGCAGAGGCTACGCCGAAACCCCCGCCGACCGCATGAGTTACATCCGCATCCGAGAGGGCATCAACCGCGCACTACACCGCCATGGCGGGTTGTCGCTGGCCTGTGAAACGGGTCGCTACAAATCGGTGACGCAGCTGGGGCTTTTGGGGCCAGCATTTTCGGCCCAAGCTACCGTCGGTGCCGCCATCGAATTCGGGCTTCGTCACCAGTTGCTGGCGGGCTCGCTGATGGCGCATACGCTGGTGCACGATACCAGCGAGCCCGGCACTTGCGCTATTGAATCACCACAACTCTTTGACGACCCCGAGTGCCGCGGCTTCTTGGAGATAGACCACCTTCTGACCAACATCAACGTCGTCAAAGCATTTTGTGCTGGCGAGTTCCCGCTGATTCGGGTGGAACTACCAGACCACGACCCACACGTTGCAGCGCAGCTAACCCAGTTACTGGGTGTCCCTGTGAGTTGCGGTGCCCAGGTGGCGCGCATGGTGTTTCCCGACCGTGTGCTGGAGGTGCGCAACCCCCATCACGACCCCCACACCTGTGCTTATTGGGAAGCCCTGTGCGAGCAGGAAATCCGCGCCATCGGCCTAGGCAACCAGAGCACGTTGTTGGCGCAGCTGTTTTCACTCAATGGACATCTGCTGCGGCTGGAAGACATCGCGCAGTGCATGCACGTTAGCCTGCGCACGCTGCACCGCATGCTGGTTCGCGAAGGCATCGACTACTCGCAATTACTCGACCAAGACCGCCGCAACTGGTCCATCCAGATGCTCAAGCAAGGCGCTTCGAGCGAAGCGATTTCGCTTGTCGTCGGCCTGTCTGATGCACGCAGCTTTCGCCGAGCGTTCCGTCGCTGGACGGGCTTGTCACCAGCAGAGTTCCGCCAACTGCACCAAACGCCAACCACCCCTGCGCTACAGCCACTCCCCGTCGCTGGCAACTGAGTCCCCTCCCCCTGCTAAGCGCCATCCAAGCCATGGCGGAAAAACATCGCTTGTGTCAGTCAATGTCCGAGGATTGACAGTCCGCGTCCTTCGCCACAGGGCTGACGCAAGTCTAGCATCATGGCGCATCACCCTAACAACGGAGACAACCATGAACATCATCGACCCAACACAACAAGACCAACTGGCGCTGCCCATTCCTAAAGAGTTCACCACCACGCTAGAGTTGCAGCGCAAGGCCTACTTGGCCAACCCCAACCCCAGCTACCGTGAGCGTGCGGCCGACCTCAAAGCACTCGCACGCATGCTGAAAGAAAACCAGTCCGCCTTAGTCGAAGCCATCAACCAAGACTACGGCAACCGATCAGAATTCGAAACCCTGTTCAGCGAGTTTTTTGTGGTGCTCGACGGTATTCGTGACACCCTCAAGCACCTCAAGGGTTGGATGAAGCCCATGCGTCGTCACGTTGACGCGATGATGTACCCCTTGGCCAAAAACAAATTGATCCCGCAGCCACTGGGCGTGGTGGGCGTGATCGTGCCGTGGAACTTTCCGCTCAACCTGTCGATTGCGCCGCTGACCTCCATTTTTGCCGCTGGCAACCGCGCGATGGTGAAGATGTCGGAAAACTCCTCCCTCCTCGCGAGGACACTCAAGGAGCTAAGCCCCAAGTATTTCCCGCAGGACAAGCTGGCATTTTTTGAAGACGCTGGCGGCCACGGCCCATCTTTCAGCTCCTTGCCATTCGACCACCTGCTATTCACAGGCTCTGGGCAGACTGGCCGTGCCGTCATGGCCAACGCCGCGCGCAACCTCACGCCAGTGACGCTGGAACTCGGCGGCAAATCGCCCGCCTTTGTCGGGCCTGACTTCTCTATCAAAACCGCAGCCGAACGCATCATGTGGCTCAAGCTGCTCAACGCCGGGCAAATCTGCACCACCATCGACCACGTATTCCTGCCCGCAGGCAAGGTTGACGAGTTTGTGGCGCACGCCAAACGCTTGGTGGCCGAGCGCTATCCCGATATCAACAATTCCGATTTCACCTCCATCATCGACGCACGCGCCTTCCAGCGCCTGCACGCCACCCTAGCCGACGCCGAAGCCAAAGGTGCCCAGCTAGTGAACCTAGCGCCGCAGACCACACCTGACGCCGTGCTGCGCAAGTTTGCGCCACACTTGGTGCTGGGCGCCACGCCCGAAATGACAGTGCTGCAGCGCGAGATCTTCGGCCCAATCCTCCCGATACTGACCTACCGCGACCCCGAAGAGGTGCTGCGTTACATCAACGCGCACGACAGGCCACTGGCGATCTACCCCTTCACCCATAACAAGGGGCTGCAAAACTTGTTCATCGACCGCACCATGTCGGGCGGCGTGTCGATCAACGAGGGCATCCTGCATGTGGCACAGCACGATCTGCCGTTTGGCGGCGTCGGTGCCAGTGGCATGGGCCACTACCACGGCTACGAGGGTTTTGTCACCTTCTCCAAGCTGCGCCCGGTGTACTACCAAGCGCCGTTTTCCACTATTCAGATGATGTTCCAACCACCCTTTAGCAACAAGAAGGCGCTGAACATCATGAAACTCCTGATTATGCTGCGCGGATAAGCCGCGACGGGGGTTGGTTAATTGGGGTCTGGTAATGTCGTCAAGCCATCATGGGAGTAAGCCCAAAACACAAACAGCCTACAATTGCAAGTTGTTGGCAAAGCGCCCGTTTTGGGCTTGATTTTTAAATTAGAGAACACTGAGTACATGGCAAAAGAAGAAATGATCGAAATGAAGGGTGTCGTGACCGAGGTCTTGCCCGACTCTCGCTACCGCGTCACTCTGGAAAACGGTCACTCACTGATCGCATACACCGCTGGCAAAATGCGTCTGCACCGCATCCGTATCATCGAAGGTGACAAAGTCACGGTCGAACTGTCCCCCTACGATATGAACAAAGCCCGTGTGACTTTCCGTCACATCGAAGGCAAGGGCCCAGGCCCAGCGGCCAAACGCCGTTTCTAAATCTGCAACCGCCTTGCGGTATCTTGCCGTGAGGTAATTTACCAAGAGGCTCACATGATCAGTCACACCAGTATTGGCACCAATGATTTGCCACGCGCAGCTGCGTTTTATGACGCGTTGTTTGCGTTGATCGATGGCAAACGTTTTTTTGAGTTAGAGCGCGGCATTGGTTGGGGTGTGAAACCTGGTCAACCCATGTTCAGCGTACTCAAGCCTTTTGATGGTCAGCCCGCCACGGTGGGCAACGGCAATATGGTGGCCTTGACGGTCGCCAGCCAAGCACTGGTTGACGCCCTGCATGCCAAAGCCTTGGCGCTGGGCGGCACAGACGAAGATGCCCCCGGTTTGCGCGGTGGCGGCTACTACGGTTGCTACTTCCGTGATTTAGATGGGAGCAAAATCGCCGCGTTCTACCGTCAAAGCTAGGGCCTTGGTGTGTATCTGCCCCCGCAGTTCAAGACCAAAGATGAGGCTCATACGCTCGCACTCATGCGGGCGTATCCCTTTGCAAGCCTGATCAGCGTGGATGACGAAGGGTTCCCTTTTGTCACGCACTTACCCCTTCATTTGACGCAGCAAGATGGGCAGCACCTGTTGCTCGGCCACTGTGCCAAGCCCAACGCACATTGGCGCTATCTGCAAGCGCGGCCACAAGCACTGGTCACGTTCATGGGGCCGCAAGCCTACATGTCACCCAAGGTGTACCCAGACCTCACGCGCGTGCCCACATGGAGCTATTTGGCCGTACACGCGAAGGTGGAGGCGACCTTGGTGGAAGAAGCGCATGCCAAAGACCGTTTACTCAAACAGCTCATTGGCGGCCATGAGCCGCCTTATGCCGCGCAATGGCGCAGTTTGGGTGAAGACTACCAACACAAGATGCTCAATGGCATCGTCGCCTTTGAGTTGCGCATCACCGAGTTGCAAAGCAAACTCAAGCTCAACCAGCATCGCCCTGAATCACACGCCGCCATGTATGCCGCTTATGCGCAGGGCACGCCCGATGAGCAGGCTTTGGCCGACTGGATGGTCAAACTCGGCATGGTTCAAGCATGACGCAAGCCAAGACGCCATATCATTCAGCGCAAGACCTCGGTTTCATGCAACTGGCGCTACGCCAAGCACACGCGGCAGCAGCGGCAGGGGAGGTGCCTGTGGGCGCCGTGGTGGTGAGGGCAGGGCAGGTGATTGCGGCGGGCCACAATGCGCCACGCACAAGTCACGACCCGACTGCACATGCTGAGATCAACGCCATGCGAGCGGCGGCACAGGCGCTGGGCAACTACCGACTGGATGATTGCACCTTGTATGTCACGTTAGAGCCTTGCGCGATGTGCAGCGGTGCGACCCTGCATGCCCGCTTCGAACGGGTGGTGTTTGGCGCCACGGAGCCTAAAACAGGCGCAGCCGGCTCGGTGTTGAACCTCTTCACACACGAACACATCAACCATCAAACCAAGCTCACAGGTGGCGTGCTGGCGGATGCATGCGCACAGGTGATGCAAGATTTTTTTGAGCAACGCCGGGTCGAGCAGCAACGCAGCAAAGTCCCTTTGCGCGAGGATGCGTTGCGCACGCCAGACCTTGCTTGGGAAGGGTTCGATCTGCCGCTTTCGTTTTCGCATTTCACGTCTGATTTGCCCGCCTTGAACGGCTTGCGTCTGCATTGGTTTGACAACCGCACAGATTCGGCTATAGCACCGCATGTCTATTTACATGGGCCCGACGGGTGGAGCGCGCAATACATCGCGCAACTGCAATCATCACAGCCGACCGTTGCCATTGACCTGCCAGGCTTTGGTTTGTCGGATAAGCCTAAGAAAATTGCTACGCATCGTTTAGCTTGGCACGCTCAGGTGCTGCGTGAATCCATGGACAGTCTTCACCCTGTGCCTGTGGCATTGCATGCCCCGCGTGCCATGGCACCTTTGTTGGCAGAGCTTCGCTTACCCGTTCATTGGGATGACGTGCCACCACTGCCCGAAGCTCTGAGCCAAGCCCCTTATCCTGATCGTGGTCATGGGGCCGGTCCTCGGGCCTTGAGTACCTTGTTGGCAGAGCCAACACCATCGCCTTCATCTCTTTGAACATGACAAGCCTAGCCACGCCTGCCCTCGGTACGAAATGAAGTGTCAGAGGGGCGATCTCGGAGGAGGGGCTTACTTACAAATTCGCTCATTGCTCGACAAGCAGCAGTTTTATGACCCCTTGGGTTTGGCACTTGACGCAGGCATTTCATCGGCCACTTGTCCGTTGTTTGGCCGTCTGTGCAAAAACTCGCCGACCTCATGCAAACCTGGGTACTCAAAGACAAGCGGGTGTTAGAGGTGGGCTAACAGGCTGCTGAAATACCGCTCGACAAGACGACACATGTTCTCTGTGTGATCGGTGATTCGCGTGATGATTTTGCGATTTGAAATCCCCGCTCGTTTGAGGCTGATTTTGGGTGCTTTTGACAGTGTTTTGCATCGTT
>NZ_JAVKLW010000119.1:0-8471 GCF_031538885.1 Limnohabitans sp. | reverse complement strand
GATTTGGTATCGTTCTTCTCGGCTGAGGTGCTTGTACATTGGGCAACTTCGACTTGGCTGTTAAAGCGGCCATGATGCTCTCGCATCCTCAGCCACCTATAACCAGTTCATCTTTGTTGCACTTCGTCCTTGAATCCGCCCAATTTGATGTAAATTGTCTGAGGGTTTATCGGCGACATGGTAAAACGCACTGTTACCTTGAGGGAAGCGGGGAATGTCGCGTATGGCTGGTGACTGAATTTGATTAATTGCATCATCCGGATTTCTTACTGCATCTGGATAGAGCACATCTTCTATCTCCCGCTGGGTTGGCAAAACGATGGTGTAGCCGTCGATGAGTGCTGTGCGAGCGTCATCTACGCCGCGCTCTGCCCCGCTCAGTTGGGTTGCAACCGTGTCATTGCCGCCGTTGAAGAGCGCATCCAGAAAATCGTGATTCACGACATCGTCGAATCGGTCTTCCATAGGGGCCCCGTCATGCCCCAATTGATATGCCTTGAAGTTTCCCGAAAAGTCCATGTAGTAGTAGGTACGCCCGTTTTTCAACGTCACGGGGTTGATGAAATTCAGCGCTTTTAAGCTCAGAGGGTCTGCCAAGGGGTTGGGCAAGCTGAAGGATTCTGCCACGCTGTATTTTTGTTGGTCGCTCGCCCCTCGAGCGGGCTGGTGCAAGGCATCGCTGGCCGTGGCCGCCCCATCGTCCACACTGACCCGTATGCTGCCCGCGTTGTACGCATGGCCTGGCACGACCAAGGTGTATTCGGTGTCAGACACTTGGGTGAACGTGCCTTTCCTGTCGGCCTGCGTGATCGGTGTGTCGGGGATAACCGAAGACCCCCGGCCGCTCACCTGAATGAGATGGATGTCATCTGTCGTGAAGCCTGTCACAGCTTGTGAGAACTTGAAGGTGAATGTCACATCGTCATAAGTCCCCGCCACGCCCACTTTGTTGTCTGTGATGGTTAATTTGGGAGCAGGGACAAAGGTTTGGCTCGCATGTGCTTCAAGGCTTCCAAGCCCCGTGCTTGCATCTGTCGCTGCATTGGCATGTACGCTCACGGCTAGGTCTGTGCTGGTAGTGATGTTTGGGTTTTTAGGCACGACCAAGGTATACACATTGCCCGTTGAATTGGGCGTGAAAGCACCCTTGCTCCACAAGGGGCTACTCAGCGTGATGTCGTCTGCCGTGAACCCTGTGACGGGCTGGCTGAATGCGAAGGTAAAGGTGATGCTTTGGTCAGCGCCTGCCACCTCTGCATTGATGTTGTCGGTGATGGTGAGGCTGGGTTTTGATGGTGGAGCTGCGGCAGGAGCGCCACCACCGCCACCACCGCCACCACCACTAGCCGCCGCCAAGGCTGTCACGCCTGCACTTGTCCAGCCCCAGGGCATGATGGCTGCCGCACCTGGGATGTAGGCCAACATGTTTGGGTTGGTGTCGATGTTTTGCAGCCCCACATCGCGCCATTGTGACGAGGGGTTGAGTTTGCCCACGGTGTGCAACTCGCCATCGCATAAAGGGCAGTTTGGTCGTTGTTCAAGCTGACGCCTTGGGGGGAGTTGTTGGAGATGAGATAGCCTGCCGTATCGTAGCCTGGCAACTCCACGACGCAGGTGTTGCAGTGGATGAAGAAGTCTTCTAGCGTGATGCGGGTGTTGTCGGCGTACGTCAGATACAGGCTGCTTGCGTCGCGGGAGGCCAGCACGTTGTCGTGCAGCGGGTCGGTGTGTGCGTCTGCTTGCGCGTCAGTGGTGCTGCTATCGCGCACCACGGTTTTGCGAACCACGCGCATACGCGAAGCGCGTGGTGTCACAGGCGAAAGTTGCACAAAGTAGCTGTCGCCAGGGCTCAGTGGTATCTCGTTATGCGCCCCGATGCTGCTCCCTGTTTGGGAGGGCTGCAGCAAGATCACATAGGGCGTTGCAGGGTTTGGCTTTTTGGGCAAAGAATCAACGTTGGCAGCTAGTGCGATGGGTGTCTCGGTTGTAGTCATGTGCTGCTTTAAAGTGCTGAACTAAGTTCTTCATTTTAACCAGCCTTTCCCGTCTGAGGGTGTTTTATTGCTTCAGATGCAGCTGATCCGACCAAGTGGCCAACCAATAAGGCTTGAACGCCACAAAGATGGCTCACATCATGCCCGTGACGAAGGCGTCACCCTAGGCCATGAGCCAAAACGCACCAAGGCTTGAGCCAGAGCGGTGCCAGCAAGCATGCAAAATGACGGCATTTCAAAGTCCATGTTTACGACTGCGCCTCTACCGTTTTGGCCACGGGCAATGTGGGTGTGCCAAGTGAGCGCAGCACATCACGCACCATTTGCGCACGGGCGTGTGGCTCGGGCAGTGCGCGTTCGATGCGCAGGCGGTCGTTGCCCGCGAGTTTGATGTGCTTGTTTTTTTGTACCAACTCGATGATGCGCATGGCGTCAAACGGTGGGTTGGGTTTGAAGCTGATGTGGGTCACACTGGGGGCAGCGTCTACCTTGGTGACGCCATAGCTGCGGGCTAACACGCGCAGGCGGTGCACGTCGATGAGGGTTTGCGCTTGCGCGGGCAGTTTGCCAAAGCGGTCCACGATTTCTTCGAGCAACGCATCAATTTGATCCCCCGTTTTGGCGGTGGCCAATTTTTTGTAGAACGACAAGCGCAGGTGCACGTCACCGCAGTAGTCGCCGGGCAGCAGGGCGGGGGCGTGCAGGTTGATTTCGGTGGTAGCACTGAGTGGGCTGAGCAAGTCTGGCTCTTCGCCGTTTTTCAAAGCGCGCACAGCCTCAGACAACATGTCGTTATAAAGCTGAAAGCCCACTTCCAGCATATTGCCGCTTTGGTTTTCGCCCAGCACCTCGCCCGCGCCACGAATTTCAAGGTCGTGCATGGCGAGGTAAAAGCCTGAGCCTAGCTCTTCCATTTGCTGAATCGCGTCCAAGCGTTGCGAGGCTTGCTTGGTGAGGCCCTGTGTGTCGGGCACCATGAGGTAGGCATAGGCTTGGTGGTGGCTGCGGCCCACGCGGCCGCGCAGCTGGTGCAACTGGGCCAAGCCAAATTTGTCGGCGCGGCTCATGATGATGGTGTTGGCGCTGGGCACGTCAATGCCAGTCTCGATGATGGTGGAGCACAGCAGCAGGTTGTAGCGCTGGGCCACAAAGTCACGCATGACGCGCTCAAGCTCGCGCTCCGGCATTTGACCGTGGGCCACGGCAATGCGGGCTTCGGGCAGCAGCTCTACAAGTTGTGCGCGGCGGTTCTCGATGGTGGCCACATCGTTATGCAAGAAATAGCACTGGCCACCGCGCTTGAGTTCACGCAGCACAGCTTCACGAATCACACCATTGCCTTCGTTGCGCACAAAGGTTTTGATGGCCAAGCGGCGTTGCGGTGCCGTGGCAATGACGCTCAAATCGCGCAGCCCTTCGAGGGCCATGCCCAGTGTGCGCGGAATGGGGGTGGCGGTGAGCGTGAGTACATCCACCTCGGCACGCATGGCTTTCATGGTCTCTTTGTGGCGCACGCCAAAGCGGTGCTCTTCGTCAATGATGAGCAGGCCCAGGTCTTTGAACTTGACCGAATCGCTGAGCAGCTTGTGCGTGCCGACCACGATGTCGACTTGGCCTTCGGCCAAGCCTTTGGCGGCGGCGGTGATTTCTTTGACTGAGCGAAACCGGCTCATCTCCGCAATCTTGATGGGCCATTTGCTGAAGCGGTCTACCAGCGTTTGGTAGTGCTGTTCTGCCAGCAAGGTGGTGGGGGCCAAGAAGGCCACTTGTTTGCCGCCCGTCACGGCCACAAAGGCAGCGCGCAAGGCCACCTCGGTTTTGCCAAAGCCCACATCGCCACACACCAAACGGTCCATGGGGCGTGGGCTGATCATGTCTTGCATGACGGCGTGGATGGCGGCGCGTTGGTCGGCGGTTTCTTCAAAGCCAAAGTCGTTGGCAAAGGTTTCGTAGTCTTGGGGCGAGTAGCGGAAGGGGTGGCCTTGACGCGCGGCGCGGCGGGCGTAGATGTTGAGCAGCTCGGCGGCAGCATCGCGCACTTGTTCGGCGGCGCGGCGTTTGGCTTTGTCCCATTGGGCTGAGCCGAGTTTGTGCAACGGTGCTTCGTCGGCACTTACGCCGGTGTAGCGGCCAATCAGGTGCAGTTGGCTCACGGGCACATACAACACGGCGTTGTCGGCGTATTCGAGGTGCAAGAACTCTTGCAACGCGGGGGATCCATCTGCGTTCTTTTCGCCCAAGTCCATATTGATCAGGCCCCGGTAGCGACCAATGCCGTGGGCGTTGTGCACCACAGGGTCGCCCAAGTTGAGCTCGGACAAGTCTTTGATGAGCGCTTCGACATCGCTGACTTGTTCTTGTTTTTTGCGGCGGCGTGTGGTGGCACCAACCGCGAACAGTTCGGTCTCGGTAATTAGGTCGATGCCAGCTTCGGTCCAGCTAAAACCCACTTGCAAGGCTGCGGTGGCAATGCCGATTTGTTCGGCGCTGCCTTCGAATTCGGCCAGTGAATCAAACGCAGGTGGGCTGACGTTGGATGAGCGCAAGAAGTCGAGCAAGCTTTCGCGACGGCCATCGCTCTCGGCCAAGATGAGCAAGCGGTTGGCTGTCTTGCCAGCGTGCGCTTGCAGCTTTTGCAACGGGTCTGCCGCACCGCGCACCACGGTGAGGTCGGGCAGGTTTTGGGCAAACGCGTTGTCGATGACGTCGGTGACGTGCTGGCGCAGCGCAAACTGCGCATAGCTGTTGGCCGAGGCATAAAACTGTTCGGCGCTTAAAAACAAATTGGCAGGTGGTAGTGCGGGGCGTTCGGGGTCGCCCTGGGCCAGTCGGAACCGGTCTTGCGTGTCTTGCCAAAAGCGTTGAAAGACGGGCTCTAAATCGCCGTGCAGTACCACTGTGGCCGAGGTGCCGAGGTAGTCAAACACCGTGGCGGTCTCTTCAAAGAACAAAGGCAGGTAGTACTCAATGCCTGCGGTGGCCACGCCGTTGCCGATGTCTTTGTAGATGCGGCTCTTGGTCGGGTCACCCTCGAGCATTTCGCGCCAACGGTTGCGAAACAGCGCGCGCGCGGCATCGTCCATGGGGAACTCGCGGCCAGGCAACAAGCGCACTTCGGGCACGGGGTAGAGGCTGCGTTGGCTGTCGGGGTCGAAGGTGCGGATGGAGTCGATTTCGTTGTCAAACAAATCGACGCGGTAGGGCACCAGCGAGCCCATGGGGAACAGGTCAATCAAGCCGCCGCGAACCGCGTATTCGCCAGGACTGACCACTTGCGTGACGTGGGTGTAGCCCGCAAGCGTGAGCTGTGACTTGAGCTTGGCTTCGTCCAGCGCTTGCTTGACTTTGAAATGAAAGGTGTAGCCCGCCAAGAAGGCAGGCGGAGCCAAGCGATACAGCGCGGTGGTGGCGGGAATCAGCACCACATCGGCATCGCCCTGCGAGATGCGCCACAACGTGGCCAAGCGTTCGCTGATCAGGTCTTGGTGCGGCGAGAAGCTGTCGTAGGGCAGCGTTTCCCAATCGGGGAAGAGCACACAGCGCAGGTCAGGGGCGAAGAACGCCATTTCGTCTTGTAGGCGTTGAGCGTCCACTGCATCCGCTGTGATAATGGCCACGCGTTGTTGCTTGGTCTTTTCACGAAGACCGAGTTGTGCGAGGAGCAAGGCGTCGGCAGAACCAACAGGGCGTGGCATGGCAAATCGTTTGCCGGGACTCAAGGGGGGCAGGTGCATTGGGGTAATTCTAGAATGGGAGCTGGGCTTTCATTCGAACGAAGTCCAAACCTATTCAATGCCTTTACATACACCTACCCCTACTCGTTTCTTCGCCGTCATTCCCTGTGCGGGGTTTGGCAGCCGTGCGGGTACAACCGTACCGAAACAATACCAAGTCATCGCAGGCTTACCCATGGTGGCGCACACGCTCAAGGCTTTTTCGGGCGTGACACGTATGGCGCATGGCGTACTGGTGTTGGCCCCCGAAGATGCGCGCATGGCGGCTGTGCTGGCTGCTCATCCTCAGCCTTTGTTTTCAGTCGTCCATACAGGTGGCGATACCCGTGCCGAAAGTGTGTTGGCAGGTCTTCGAGAGTTGGCGAAGCTCGGTGCCAACGCTACCGACTGGGTGCTGGTGCACGATGCCGCGCGTTGTTTGGTGACGCCTGCGCAAATCAATGCGTTGATGGATGCCTGTCAAGATGATGCGGTGGGTGGCTTGCTCGCGCACAAATTAGCCGACACCTTGAAGGCTGAGGCGGGTGGCCGCGTGGCCCATACGGTTGACCGTACTGACAAGTGGTTGGCTCAAACACCGCAGATGTTTCGTGTGGGTGTGCTGTTGCGTGCACTGGCGCAAGCGGATGCAGTTATGACTGACGAAGCCAGTGCAATGGAGGCGATGGGATTAAAGCCTAAGTTGGTGCCAGGCGGTGCGCAAAACTTCAAGGTCACTTATCCAGAAGACTTTGCGTTGGCTGACGCTATTTTGAATTCAAGGCAATGATGCAATCGACACATGGAAAGACCACCACATGACAACAGCACCTCGTTTTCGAATTGGTGAAGGCTGGGACGTTCACGCCTTGATCGAAGGACGCCCACTCATGCTAGGCGGTGTGTGCATACCGCACACACATGGTTTGCTAGGCCACTCGGACGCGGATGTGCTTCTGCATGCGATCACAGATGCTCTCTTGGGCGCTGCGGCCCTCGGCGATATTGGCAGGCACTTTTCGGATGCGGATGTGGTTTACAAAGATGCAAACTCGTGGGTGTTGCTGCAAAGAACGGCAGCACTGGTGCGGTCTGCTGGATTTGAGATTGGCAACATCGATAGCACTGTGATCGCGCAAGCGCCGAAGTTGGCAGCACACATGCCCGCCATGTGCCTACGCATCGCTCAGGCGCTGGATGTGGATGTATCTCGTGTCAACGTGAAGGCGAAGACTGCCGAAAAAATAGGCCCTGTGGGGCAGGGCCTGAGCATGGAGGCGCGGGCTGCTGTACTGATTTATTGATTTTTGGAGTTCAACGCAGCCAAGCCATCGACCACTTCTCGCACAACTCGTCGGTGTTCTGGCTCAAGTGCAAAGTAGCGCGAAACCAGCTGTTGGTCCACAAGATTGATCTCCCCATCGCTCATTTTTTCATCAACAGGGCGCTGTGGCGGTGTGCCAAAGAGCAGACCCTCTGGTGAGATTTTGAGCCACTTTGATAACACCAAAAGTTTGTCTTGTTTAGGAACGGATACGCCCATGAGCCAATTGCGTGCCGCATGCGATGAAATGCCCTCACCCCAATAACGTAGATTGAACTCGTTAGCGACGACGGTTGCAGAAACACGCACGCCGTTATCCTTAAGGGCTGCGCGAAAACGTTCTGCAAATTTGTTGGTTTCTTTAGGGTAGGGCTTTTTCATTACCCGAAGTTAGATGACATCCAATTAATTTTATAGATTTAAATTAAAAAAAATAGCTACTTTTACTTAAATAAGTGCGCTATCTTTCTATTCCCGCCTGTTCGTTATTGGGCAACCCAACCACCGTCCATGTTCCAAGCAACACCTCGGATGTTCTTACCTGCATCGCTACAGAAGAAAACAGCTAATTCACCCAGTTCTTCAGGGGTGGTGAATTGCATGGAAGGTTCTTTCTCACCTAGGAGCAGCTTGATAGCTTCGTCATTAGAGATTTTTAAGGCCGCAGCTTTTGCGTCGATTTGTTTTTGGACCAAGGGAGTGAGCACCCAGCCTGGACAGATCGCGTTGCAGGTGACGCCTGTGGTGGCGTTCTCAAGTGCGGTCACTTTGGTTAAGCCCACGATGCCGTGCTTGGCTGCGACATAAGCAGACTTTTGGGCAGACCCCACTAGGCCGTGAACGGATGCTACGTTGATGATGCGCCCCCAATTCTTCTTTTGCATGTGTGGCAATGCTAAACGAGAGGTGTGAAAAGCACTGGTGAGGTTGATGGCGATGATGGCATCCCAGCGATCGACGGGGAAGTCCTCGACAGACGCCACGTGCTGGATGCCTGCGTTGTTAACCAAGATGTCTACGCCGCCAAACGTTTCGGTGGCAAATGCGATCATGGCTTCAATCTCGGGGACTTTACTCATGTCGGCGCCGTGATAGCCAACTTGGACGACTAGGGCTGCTATTTCTGCTTTGGGGCCTTCGGCATCGCCAAAGCCGTTGAGAATGATATTGGCGCCTTGGCGTGCCAATGATTTGACAATGCCCAGACCAATGCCGCTGGTGGACCCCGTTACCAAAGCTGTTTTACCGATGAGTGTGCGCTCAGACATTTAAAAACTCCATATCCATTACGATGAGAAACCGGCGGATTCAAGGACGAAGTGCAACAAAGATGAACTGGTTATAGGTGGCTGAGGATGCGAGAGCATCATGGCCGCTTTAACCGCCAAGTCGAAGTTGCCCAATGTACAAGCACCTCAGCCGAGAAGAACGATACCAAAT